>NZ_JASMRH010000023.1:0-76204 GCF_041431385.1 Flavobacterium sp. Arc2
TCCGAGAAAAAGATTTAATTTTGAAACACCAAATTATATGTTTAACCAAAAAGTTGCATTAGTAACTTGAATCCAGCGGTTTAATTAAACCAATCTCATAAAAATTACCTGATCCACTTTGAAGATTAGGATTTGATTGTCCAAAAGAATTTTTATAATCATACTTTGTAAAATTCTTTCCCGTATTCAAATAAATTTCCTGTGAAAATAATTGACAGGATGCAATTAAAATAAAAAATAGTAGGTAGTTTTTCATCATTGTTTAATAATTTTAGTGTAATAAGTAAGATTGGTCGTTTTTAACTGTACTAAGTATTCTGAATTTGGTAATAAAGCCAAATCAATAGTCAGAATATTGTCGACTGATTTTTTATTTTGTTGGAATATCAAACGTCCCACTATATCAAAGACATAAATAGATATAGTCTCTGTAACCGGTTGCGAAAATTGAAAATTGACAAATTCAGTAAATGGATTAGGATAGGTTATCGTCTTGAGACCATCAATTTCCTCCTTTTTATTAGAAGCAATATATTTACCCCAAACACTTTGTTGAAAACCCTGCAACATAACAAAATTAGTACTGGAAGTACCCGTTAAACTTTGCTGACCTATAGTTTGACTAATTATTAAACCATTAGGGGTTTTTGTTGACATTCCTTGAGAAGAAAGCATATGGTGATGTAATACTTGACCATGAAAAGTGATACTAAAAAATAAAAGTAAATACTTCATATAATTATTTATTTAACAAATAAAGTACCCATTTCGTGCACTTCGTCGGGTAAATGTATTCTTTTATCGATAAATTAAAAAATATGATCTTTACTTTTCTGATTTATCATACTTTATGTAATAAATAAGTAACTGTTTTTAGGTTTTTAGTAACTATTTCATCGAATCAAAATGCGATACTAAAACAATAAACCGTGTTTTTTGAAAGACTAACTTCAAAAAGTCCCGGTTAAATTAAATTGATAGCACCAACTAAACCAGTATTTACATATTCATCATTCTTTTAATATTTTTAATTTATATTCTTTTTTTTTTATAAAAAAACATCTCTATTTTAGCCTAACCATTAAAATTAACAATTCTACTAAGCTGCTTAAAAGGGAAAGATTCATGTTGTAGAACTTACTGATTTTAATGATCTATTTATGTAGTATAATCTAATCAAATACGATCACCTTACATATTTTTCTATATATTGCACAAAAATCATCTTTTTTATGTTTCTACACTTTCTTCTAATAATAATTGGTTTATTAGGATTTTTAACCGTCTTACTTGTTTTGACAAAATATAAAACGAATAAAATGATTAATATCTATTTAATTATCATTTTCACTCTCGTTTCTATCCGTTACATAATACATGGACTAAATTGTTCAATTCATTTTAAAAATTTAAATGATTTAATTATCAATTACAACCGTTTTTTTATAATACTAATTCCATGCATATATTTGTATTTTAAAAACTTAATCTTGGAAAGAAAATATTTTGCACTCCAAGATTTCAAACATTTTATTATACCGATTATATACTTTTTAATAATTGTAACAATCAATACTACTGGTAATTTCCTTTCAATAAATTGGAAATTAAATTTAATTGCACTTTTCTCCATATACGCTTTTACGTATTGGTACTTAGGCTATATTATGCTGGTTAAAGAGTTTTGGTTAAAAAAAAATAAACGTAGCGTTCTAAATAAACAAAATAGATTAATTAAAAATTGGACTTTCTATCTACTAACTTTATCTACATTAAGTATCATACGGGTTTTAATATCAATTTATTTGAAATTCTTTGATGAAAATACGGTTTCTGACGAAAAGCTTATTTGGATATCAAGCCTTTTTTGGATGTTCCTATTCCTTAAAGCCTTAATTTCTCCTGAAATTCTATATGGTTATGATGTGCTAAATGATATCCTAAAAAAAGAGCAAACATACAAATTAGAGCTAGATAACATTTGGAATATAGATTCTAAAAAAGAATCAAATAATATTCAGGATAGCATACTAAAACCTCAGATTGACAAAAACATCCTTGAATATATAAATAAAATAGAACAAAAAGCCTTAAACCCTGAATCATTTAGAGACTTTAAATTTTCAATATCTGATCTTGCAAAAAAAATAAAAATTCCAACTAGTCATCTAAATTACATCTTTAAATATCATTCTAAAATTCCTTTTTCAGATTATAAAAAAACGGTTAGAATACGTCATTCTATAGATCTTATTCAATCTGGTTACTTAGAAGCAAATACATTAGAATCGCTGGCAAAAGAAGTTGGATTTGCCTCTTACAATCCATTCTTCACCAGTTTTAAATATGTTAGTGGACAATCACCAAAAGAATATATAGACAGCTTAAAAGAATAAAAAAAGGCCCAACTTTTCAGTTGAACCTTTACTATTTTTTGAAATAAACTAATTACTCTTATTTCTTATAATACTTTTTATATTTTGGATACGTAATAGCACCTATAAAAGATATTGTTCCTAAAGAATACCATATCCAACTTAATGAATGTGCTTCTCCACTGGCATACGAGTGTAATCCTACCAAGTGGAAATTTACACCATAATAAGTGAACAAAATAGACACAAAAGCAAACATACTCATTAGATTAAAAATCCACTTTCCTCTTAAAGCAGGAACAAATCGAGCGTGAATCACAAATGCATAGACCATAATACTAATCAATGCCCAAGTCTCTTTTGGATCCCATCCCCAGTAACGTCCCCAACTTTCATTAGCCCATTGCCCTCCAAGGAAATTCCCAATGGTTAACATAATAAGTCCTATCGTCAACGCCATTTCGTTGATATAGGTAATCTCTTGAATATTTAAATCCATTTTGGCCTTATTTTTTTCATTGGTAAAAAAGATCAACAATAAAGAAACAAAACCTAAGATCATCCCCAATGCAAACGGTCCATAACTCGCTACAATTACAGCAACGTGGATCATTAACCAATACGAATTTAGAACCGGTTGTAAATTAGCAATCTCAGGGTCAATCCAATTCATATAAGCCGCAGATAAAATCATAGCCGTTACAAACGCAGCCGAAGCTACAGTTAACTTCGATTTGATATCAAACGCTAAACCGAAAAACATCGTTGCCCAAGCCACATAAACAATGGCTTCATACGCATTACTCCATGGGGCATGTCCAGATATATACCAACGTGCTATTAATGTAAATGTATGTAACGCAAACAATACCGCAATTAATACATGCATCGAATTTACTAAAACACGCAATAATTTCGTTTCTTTAAAAATTTGCACAATAGTAAAAATCAACATCAAAATAGATGCAAAAACGTAAGCGAAAGGTAATTTTTGAAGTAAATCATACTTGTTGTACAAAATCTCCATTGAAATTTTGTCTTCACTAGGTCTTACTTTGGCTCCGAATTTCTTTTGGAAACCATTGATACTTTCTACTAAATCATCGGCGTTTTTATAATCCCCAGTTTGAGAAGCATTATTTAATGATCCAAAATACAACGGCAAAACACTTTTTGTATAGGTAGAATCCATTCCTTTTAATCCTGCTTCACCTAATTCTAAAGATGAAACCCATTTATTATTAGCGTCATTAGGAATTGGAAAAATCTTTAAAATTCTTCCACTTAACGCTGATTCCATTAAGTTTACTTTCTTATCTGTTTCAATAAAGTCTTTTTCAAACTGATTCGGATTAGCTGCTTTATAAGCGTCGTCTAAATAAGGTGATAATTTATAATTCCCTTTTTCATCAAAAAACGCAATAAATGGAGCCGTTTCCGCTTTTACGTCTACTCCTATTAATTTTCGAATACTATCATTTCCGCTTCTTAGATAAATTAATGGAATTTCAATCCAGAATTGTGCATATTGAGACATGGATAAAAATACCTGATCAGAATTCATCCCTTTGTACTCATTAGCATGACTCACTTTCCTCAATAATTCAGATGAGAAGGTATTGATTGGTTTCATTCTTCCTCCTGCATCCTGAATAATAAGTCTTCCAAATTTTGCAGCATGCTCTTCTTTCACTTTGAACTTGTTCAGTAAGGAATCCAACTGTTTTTCAGTAGGTGCAACTCTGGTGTGATTCCCATTTTCAATGTGATCAGCATGGTCCCCATTCTCATCATGCTCGTGATTGTGCGTCTGAGCAAAACCGCTCATACTTATCATTAAAACTAAAATAGTAATCAATTTTGATTTTTTATTTTTAACCGCATCTAATTTTCGTTTCAAATCAGCAAAGCGAGAGTGTTTTGTAAACATAATAGACATCATTGCAAAAAATAACATAAAATAACCGGCGTACGTAATCGCTGTTCCCCAAAAATCGTGATTTACAGATAAGACTGTTCCCTTTTCATCTGGATCAAATGAAGATTGAAAGAAACGATATCCTTTGTAATCCAAAACATTATTCATAAAAATCCTAGCATCAAATACCTCTGTAGAATCCTGAACTGTCACTTTACTTTCAAAAGAAGAGTAACTTTTTTCTGTTCCTGGGTATTTTGTAGCGATAAAATCATTCAGTTTTATCTTGAAAGGCAAAACGTAAGCTTTACTACCGTAGAAAAAAGTATAATCTAAATTTCCAATTTTTACCGTTTGAAAATCTCCTACTCTACCCTTAGAACCCACAACAGTCACTTCTTTTTCCTGTCCCTCTGCTTTTACTTTTAGTACCAAAGCATCGGTATGATTTTTTGCCTTAAAATCATTACTAGATTCATAAGCAATTACACCTTTTACAGCAGAATCTGGAAAAACAAATCTTTTTTCTCCTATACTGTATAATGAACGCATCATTAAAGGCTGTACAATATCTTTAGTTACCGCACCTTCTAATTTATCGGCCATTCTCATGAAGTTCCCTTCAAATGGTGTTTGTATTGTATATTCTTTCCCAGTCGTATTGATGTTAATCGCACCCTCAGTAGGTTTATTTAAAGCAAATAAAACGTTATGAATATTTTGAACTTCTCCTTCTTTTAGAAAATGTTCTTCACGTCCGCCATCCCCTGCTTCCACAAGCTTGAAATATAAAACTCCGCTAGGATCGGCTTTTACATATTCCTTGGCACCCATGATAAAATTTTCATATTCTACTTCAAATGAAGTGTCTGCAAACTTATCAGAGATTGAAAAATTGTTATTAGTAACCGGCGAAAGTAATAATGGCTTTTCAAAAACCCTACGTTTCATTTCCCCTTTGTATTCCCCATCGATAAAAACGGTTAGGAATGTTTTGTCTGAATAAAACTGATTTTCAGCAGCGCCTTCACGTATTGGCATCATCCCTTCATAACTAATATAACGAGTTACAAATGCGCCCAAAAGAATAAAAATAAATGACAAATGAAGTAATAAAGTAGCCCATTTTTCCTTTTTTAATAGTTGGTAACGCTTAATATTCCCTATGAAATTGATCATAAAAAAAACCATTATCGCTTCAAACCACCAAGAATTATAAATTAAAATGCGAGCTGTATCCGTGTTGTATTTACTTTCGATGAAAGTTCCTACTCCCATTGCTATTGCGAAAGAGAGGAAAAGAAGTGCCATTAATCGTGTAGAAAACAAAAATGAAAATATTTTTTTATCCATTTGTAAGGAATTACGTTTTTATAAAAGTGCGACAAAAGTACTTAAAATTGTTGACTTCTATCTTCCCACAGTTGTTAATTTAATCCAAAATTAAGGGTTTAAAATCCCTAAAATAGGACTACTCCACTTTGTCTAGATACGCTCTTTTTCGGAAAACTATCAGTCCAGACGCTTCAGGAGAGACAACTGCGGTAGTCAGCTTCTATCCCTCACGTAAAATCAACTAACAATGATGTATGGTTTTTAGATTTAGGGCTATTTACAATCCTGTTTTTATAAAGTCGTACAATAGAAAAATTACGATGTTTTACACAACGACTTTTTTTATTTTACTCTAGTCATCCAATAACCTGCCATTTGTAAAGTATCGTAAAGTTATTGAGCACTTTACAGAAGGAAGTAAGTGCTTTAGTAATATTTTTACACAAAACAATGCGATATTACTTTCATAAAATAAATAACTACCATTTAATGGCAAAACCTTTAATGAGTCTTAAAGAAAATGTCCTGTTTACTAAAAAAACTAAATACAATTATTGATTATCAGTATTTTACATTTCAACTTTTAGAAATTAAAAACAATACTATTCATATAAAAACCGTGGATATCTTAAGTTGAAGTTCTCTAAATTAATATAAAGCCGTTCTTTGCAAAGTTTAATATTAGAACAAACACTATATTTGGAGGTTCAAATGATAACGAAAACATTCCTAGTAAAGAACTTCATTCTCATGAACGTTATAAATTAAAACACCTATGACAAATAATATACTTATTGAAAATCAATATAAAAGAAGCAGTATATTTGAAAAAGAAAATGTGAATTATCTAGTTCGCGTCTTAAAAAGATTTAATACAGTACCCAAAATAAACAACATAAATATTATTACCTCTACTACTGAGCCTAATATATTTAAAATTGTACCAAACAAATCGATTATAATTGGTTCGATATTATTGAGTAAACCTGTTTTAGCTTTAGTTTATTTAAGATATGGTATTGAATGGCAACTGTGGTATAAAGCTTTGAATAATGAAAAACAGGATACTGTTTTATGTGATATCGCAGCGCTTGAAGTGACCCGTATATTTTACCAATTGTTACCTAAAAATGATAAAGAAAAATTAGAAAATCTTGATTATTTGTTAATTGATTTGATTAAAAATAATAATGTTTTAAATACAGAATCATTATTAAAATATGAAAAACTTCAACCTTTTCATGGCTTGAATACTACTAACAAAGTATTTAAAGAATCATGGAAGCCCATTGTTGAAAATCTGGCAAAACCAACAGAGTATTTATTAATGTCTGGTGGTGATCTTAGATTGAATATTGACGAAATTGATTTATTAAATAAATATGGTTGCCGACCATTTCCTAGACCAGATGCCTTTACTTTTGCCTCATCTACAGGAACAAGTGTCTCTAATTTTGCGTTTGATAAAACAGATAAAGTTAGAAGTATTTTAATTAGAAACAGTCTGACAAATGGTTTTAAAAATACGACTACCGAGTTTTCTGAACTACTAAAAAATAACCTTAGAAAAATATTTAAATTAAATGAGGAATGTGAAATAATTTTTTCGCCCTCAGGAACTGATTCTTCACTTCAAATAGCAGCGATAACTCAAATTATGTCCGAAAAAGACATTACGCATATTTTAGTAGCTTCTGATGAAACTGGTAGCGGTATACCTGCGGCATTAAAAGGATGTCATTTTGAAAACACAACCGCTTTAAATTACCCTATTAAGAAAGGTGATAAAATTGAAGGATTTAGAGATGTTGATTTAATTAAAATTACTTTCAGAGATGAAAATGGCGCATTAAAATCATCCAGTCAATTAGACGAGGAGGTCTATAATGCTATTTCTAAAACCAATGAATTAGGCAGACACGTAGTACTGCATACTATGGATCAATCGAAATTAGGATATCAATCGCCTACTGACGCATTAATTCAAAAATTGAATACAATCGATGCCCTATCAATGCAGATCATTGTAGACGGTTCTCAACTTAGATTAGACCCTAAAGACATACAAAATTATTTAAATAAAGGATATATTGTTACTGTGACAGGAAGTAAATACTTTACTGGGCCTCCTTACTCAGGGGCATTACTTCTACCCGAAAATGTTAGCAAGTCAATTCATTCTGCAAAAAATAAGTTGCCAAAAGGTTTAACCCAGTATTATAATCATTCTGATTGGCCAACTTCTTGGTCTTGTTCAAATGAGTTATCTGATGGATATAACTATGGTTCTTATATGCGCTGGAACGCTGCCATAGTTGAAATGGACCGATACTATAAAACACCCGTTTTATATAGGAATATGGGTATTGAGATGTTCTGTAATTTTATTGACGATTCAATAAAAGAAGCCACTTTTTTAGAACCCATTTATGGTGATGAAACAAAAGCGAATAGTTATAATAGTCAAGAATTTGGAATAAGAAATATCCGTACCATTTTCCCTTTCTTTATCCTTAAAGACAATAAAGTCTTATCGGTTGATAATGTAAAAAAGCTCTATACATTACTAAATTCAGATATATCTGATCAGTTTGAAGATTCTCCACTAGAAATTATTAGGCTTGCTGCCCAAAAGTGCCATATAGGACAAGCCGTTAATGTAAAATATACCACTGATATTGAAAGTGCTGTTTTAAGAATTAGTTTGGGCGCAAGAGTTATTTCTGAAAGCTGGGTTAACAGAGATATTAGTCTGTTTTTTAGAAATATAGAAACACAAATGAATCAAATTACTGTAATCATAAAGAAAATAGAATTGATCCTCAGCAATCCCGAATTGTTGAAATAAATAAATTAAGATATAGTAAAATACACAAGGGTATCTGGGCGTGCCACCGTCCCAAAAAAAGGGCTATTTCACTTTGTCTAGATACGCCCTTTTTCGGGAAGCTGTCGGGTCATCCGCGCTACTGCGGTAGCCAGCTTCTACCCCTCACGCAAAACCGACTAAAAGTGACATCTTGTTTTTACAATTAAACATATTTGTACTATTTTTTTTATAGATTAGCAAAATGACAAAAAGTTACTTTATGGTATAAAGCCAACCTTTTTGGTTGTAATGAAGTAGTTTTATGGTAATAGTATACAAGTAAGCAACTATTTATCCGAAGACGATAAACAAAAGGACGGTAAATCAAATACTAAAATAAATGAAAAAAATATTTTCGATATCACTAATTTTAATCCTCTCTTACAATATAAATGGACAAAATAGAGAATGGAAAAAGGTTATTAGAGAACACAAAACTATTGAAAATATAACTTATTTTTTCGATTCTAACGTTCCAATTAAAGAGAGAAAATCTGATATAGCACTATCCCAAAAATCCATAAAAGAAGACTTGGAATTAATCAATGAAAAAGAGTATAAAAAGATTATTGAAATAGAGTTTTTGGCGTCAAGAAAAGAAATGCTTAAGTACTCAGGATATGGCGCACAAGGTTTAGCTGTTTTTGAAAGAGATATCGTATTTATGATACATAAAAATAAAAATTCTCCAATTAAACATGAAATGATGCATATGATAAGTATGGATAAATGGGGCGATACAGCAGAAAGTTCACATTGGATGAACGAAGGTTTAGCAACATATGCAGGTGGAACTTGTAGTAAATATAGTTTGGAAGAAATATATAAATACTTTATTCAGAGTAAAAAACTGATTCCTATGAATACAATAGCGAATGATTTTTATTCTGCTAACGATATGATTACATATACACAAAGTGCTTTTCTTGTCAAATATTTAATTGATAATTACGGTTTTGAAAAATTATCTAAACTTTGGGTAGAAGGCTATAACAACTTTAATAAAATATACGGGTTTGAATTTGAGGAAATGCAAAGTAAAATAGAATCTGAATTAAAGATAAAATACCCTAAAAATATTGAATTTGATTGGGAGGAATTTAATAAAGGCTGTATATAAACGGTCTCTAACAGCTAAGGATTCTTTGGGCTTGCAAAGTCAACACCCGAGCAATTACGAACGGACGAAATAATGAAGCCTTTGTTGACCCGAACCGCTCCACTTTTAAAAGAATACGCTGATTTACACCCAACGCTAGCGTAGCATTTTCTTCAGTAAAAAAACCTTCATAGAACAATACAACTTACAGTTAAACACCCACTATTTTCTTTGCCGTTTTAAAACTATGCACATTTATATGCCCTTTCATAATGCATTACAAGACTTTATGCTTAAAATCTTCTCTGCCTTTATTTACCATACTACTTCATTTTTTTTCCTAATTTTGTCACATGGTTAAAGTTATTATTATAGGCTCGGGAAATGTAGCACAACATTTAATTGCTGCTTTTCAAAACTCCAAGAATACAGGAGATGAAATTGAATTAGTTCAAGTGTTTTCTAGAAAAGCGAACACACTAGCAAACGTATTAGACGCTAGTCTCATCACAACAGATATAGCTAATTTATTAGAGGCCGATCTATACATCATTGCGGTCTCAGATGATGCCATTGGAGCTGTTGCTGCACAATTAGCTTTTAAAAACCGATTGGTGGTACACACCTCTGGTAGCGTAGGTTTAAATGTTATAAACGACAACAACCGAAGAGGGGTCTTCTACCCGCTCCAAACTTTTACCAAAAACAAGGCAGTAGATTTCAAGGCAATCCCTATTTGCTTAGAAAGTGAGAACTCAACTGATTTTCGATTATTGGAGAAGGTAGCAAAAGTAATTTCTAATAAAGTATTTGCTATCAACTCTGAACAACGCAAGGCATTACACGTAGCGGCAGTTTTCGTAAATAACTTTACGAATCATTTATACACCATTGGAAATGAAATTTGTCTGGAGAATCAAGTTCCTTTCGATATTTTAAAACCTTTAATTCTGGAAACAGCACAAAAAATAATGACCATTTCGCCTAAAGATGCTCAGACTGGGCCGGCAAAACGAAATGATTTAAAGACAATTGAAGCACATCAATTATTTTTATCTGACGAAAATCAAACAACCATTTATAAAATCATAACACAATCTATACAAGATCATGGCAAAAAATTATAAGGAATTAATGAATGACATCACCACTTTTATTTTTGATGTTGATGGCGTACTTACAGACAGCTCAGTATTTGTAACCACTGAAGGAGAAATTCTTAGAACAATGAATATCCGTGACGGCTATGCCATGAAAGCGGCTGTAGAAAGCGGCTATAATGTTTGTGTTATTTCGGGTGGAAGTAATGAAGGAGTTCGCGTACGATTGCGCAATCTGGGAGTTACAGATATCCATTTGGGTACACCAGACAAAGTAGAAACGTTTAAAGAATATACTGAATTGTATAATATCAATCCAGAGCAAGTTTTATATATGGGAGATGACATTCCTGATTATCATGTGATGAAATTAGTAGGTTTACCAACATGCCCGCAGGACGCTACTCCAGAAATAAAAACAATTTGTACTTACATTTCACATATAAATGGTGGTAAAGGAGCTGCTCGTGATGTTATCGAGCAGGTTATGAAGGTACAAGGAAAATGGATGTCTTATTTTGACGGGAAACTTGATTAATAGAAACAACCAAAATTGAAGTTCCAAATTCCAAAACTTTCTAAAAGACCGTAAATCAAGTATGAAATACCTGAAAATCATTAGATACCAAAACTTATTGATGCTTGCTTTTATGCAATTGCTCTTTAGGTACGGTTTTTTGAAATTGCAAAATATACCTCTGGCATTAAGCGATTGGCAATATGGATTATTGGTACTAAGTACCGTTTTAATCGCGGCAGCCGGTTATGTTATCAATAACATTTTTGATCAGGATACAGATCTAGATAATAAACCGCATCAGGTCATCATTGGTAAAAGTATTTCTGAATCTAGAGCCTATAACATTTACGCCGCGCTTAATATCAGTGGAGTTGCAATAGGTTTTTATTTGTCTAACGTAATTGTTAAGCCCTCCTTTGCAACTATTTTTATTTTGATCGCTGCCAGCCTTTACATCTACGCAACGAGTTTAAAGCAAATGATGATATTAGGCAATATTATTGTAGCGCTACTAGTAGCCTTTAGCGTTGTGATTATTGGTGTTTTTGACTTATATCCTGCGATTGACGCAGCGAATCAGCTTGCAATGGCCAACTTGTTTTCTATACTTTTAGATTACGCCTTATTTGCATTTATAATTAATTTTATTCGGGAAATAGTCAAGGATTTAGAAGACATACAAGGAGACAACAACCAAGGAATGAAAACCCTAGCCATAGTTCTAGGAATAGAAAAAACAACAAAAGTAGTTTTTGTATTAGCCGTGCTATCAATAATCACGCTCTTCGTTTATACTAAAACGTATCTCGTGGCTAACGATTTATTTATTGCCACACTTTATGGCCTTTTATTTGTTTTAGCCCCCCTTATTTTCTTTACTATCAAAATTTGGACAGCTAAAACTAAAGAAGAATTTCATACCTTGAGTACCCTACTAAAATGGATTTTATTTTTCGGAATTCTATCTATAGTGATCATCACCTTAAATATAAAATACAATGCTTAAAGATAAATTAAAACAATACAAATTGATTCTGGCATCTGGTTCTCCCAGGAGACAGCAATTCTTTAAAGACCTAGAATTGGATTTTGAAATTCGATTAAAAGAAATCGAAGAAATATATCCACCACATCTAAAAAGAGAAGAAATAACAAATTATTTGGCCAACTTAAAAGCCAGTGCTTTTGAAGGTGGATTGCAGGAAAATGAAATACTTGTTACAAGCGATACCATTGTTTGGCATAACAACAAAGCTTTAGGGAAACCAACCGACAAAGAGGATGCTTTTGCTATTTTAAAGTCACTGTCTAACGCTACTCACGAAGTAATTACATCTGTTTGTTTTAAAACTAATTCAAAGACAGAGCTACTATACGAGGTAACAAAAGTTACTTTCAACGAACTCAGTGATGATGCAATTAATTATTACATTGAGAATTTTAAACCTTTTGATAAAGCCGGAGCTTACGGAATACAGGAATGGATTGGTTTCATAGGTGTATCAAAAATTGAAGGTTCTTATGCTAATGTGATGGGAATGCCTGTAGACAAGGTTTACGAATATTTAAGTAACTTAGCTTAAAACAGAAAAACATGTCTTTTTTTAACGATTTTACCAAAGAAATAGTTGCGAGTGGGATTCTAATACTACTTGTTTTTACCTTGCGAATAATCATTTCAAAACTAGTCAGACGTTTTGCAAAGATGACCCATATTATAGAGCATCGCACTAATTTAGTTGTAAAATACCTGCATATACTGGTCAATATTCTGGCAATAATTGCTTTGATACTAATCTGGGGAGTTCAACCTAAAGATATTATCATTGCTATTTCCTCCATCACCACGGTGGTTGGTGTAGCGATGTTTGCTCAATGGTCTATTTTGAGTAATATTACTTCAGGTATTATTCTGTTTTTTAACTTTCCCTTTAAAATAGGAGATGTAATCAGAATCCATGATAAAGATTTCCCCATCGTCGCTGAAATTGAAGATATAAAAGCATTCCATGTTTCTTTAAAAACGAAAGAAGGCGAAATGATTATTTACCCAAATAACTTACTTTTCCAAAAAGGTATTTCCATAATGAAACATCATTTTGATGATAAAGACTTTATTGAGTAGATATATTCTAAAGTTAAGGGCTACAAGTAGCAATTATATAACAAATAATAAAAAAACTATAACCTAAAATTATAGTAAAATTTTCATATTTGTTTCTTAAAGAATTAATACTTTACATTAGAATTTCAATCCCAGAAATATGAGCAATACTATCAAATACCCCTTTTACATTAGGCTAGCCTTTTCATTAATTAGTTTAATAAGTATTACGTATATTTTCTTCATTGGAAAAGGAGTCATAATCCCCATATTAATGGCTTTTTTGTTTGCTGTTTTACTATTGCCTATAGTTCATTTCTTGAGTGATAAAATCCGAATCCCCCATGTACTTGCCGTATCTTTAACAGTCCTCTTTTTTGTATTAGTCATAATTGCAATCCTTGCATTCATTTCGTACCAAGTTAGTGACATTGCCAGTGATTTTGCCCGCATAAAAAAGAATATCAACCTTTTTATTACAGACATTCAAAGCTTCATACGTACCTATTTTCATGTAAGTGTATGGGAGCAAAAAAAATATATTGCTAATGTAACACAGGATTCTGTAAAAAAAGGCACGGAAACAATTGGGACAACTTTGATATCTGTTACTGATACTATAGTTGATATGACTTTAATACCTATATACACTTTCTTGATTCTTTTATACAGAACACATTTTATTTTATTTTTTGCAAAATTGGTCAAAAAGCAACACCATCAAAAGTTACAAGAAATATTGTCACAAATAAAAGTAGCTATAAACAGCTATATTGTTGGCTTAATTATCGAAATGGTAGTAGTATCAGTTCTAACTAGTATTGGTCTTTATTTCATAGGAGTAGAATATTTCATTCTACTGGGAATTATAACAGGAATTCTAAACCTAATTCCCTACATAGGTATTTTAATTGCTGGTGCAGTTACTATATTATCGTCATTAACAGGAACACCTGAATTATCAGTTATGGTAGGTGTAATCGTTGTAAATGTAGTTGTACAAATCATTGATAATAATATCCTTGTTCCGATGATTATCAATACCAAGGTTGAGATAAATGCATTCGTTTCCATTGTGGGAATTATCATTGGTGGCGGTATTGCAGGTATTGCAGGTATGTTTTTAGCAATTCCATTACTAGCCATACTCAAAATAATATTTGATCGAATAGAATCTTTAGAACCATGGGGGTACCTGATGGGAGATAATTTACCCAAAACATTTATCTGGAGAAATAAAAAACCAGTGACTTCAGAAAAAGAATCGAACAAAAATCACGGACAAATTACAATTTCTGATGATGACATTTCAGAAACAATAACGGAATCGAATACTGATTAAAAAATCGAATACTAGTTCCATTCCTTTTCGACAATAAAACACCGTAGAAGTGCGTTATAGTAAAACAAAAAACATGTTGCGCTTTAATTCTTATTGTAAATATTTTTAAATGCAATCACAACAAAAAATAGTACTGCTTATTTTGATGTTTTTTTGCTGTCAAATTTCTTTTTCGCAAATTAAAAAAACGGAAAAAGACAGTACTGACGTGTACCAAAGCCTACAAACGTATTCCAAAAAAAATAAATTTACTAGATTTTTACACTCAGTAATTTTTGAACCCATCAATTCAAAAAAGAAGAAACAAGTGATTAAGCGACCTCAAAAAAAACGGTCTGTTGAAGGTAAAATAATCCGAAAAATCAATATCGTAACCTTAGATCCTTTTGGACATTCTGACCTTGACACCACTGTAAACCCTCATAATTGGGCCGAAAGAACAGGAAACAGAATACATCTTAAAAGCAAAAAAATAGCCATAAAAAACCTATTGCTTTTCAAAAAAAACACACCCTATGATGCTTTATTAATAAAAGAATCCGAGCGTATCATAAGGTTGCAAAAATTTGTAAACAGAGTCACTATCACTGTAGAAGAAGCTACTGTGCAGTCTGATTCTGTGGATATATCTATTCGGGTGTTAGATTCTTGGAGTACCGTCCCAAAAATTGCAGTTTCAGGCAATAAAACATCATTAGGTATTAATGAAAGAAATTTTTTTGGTATCGGTCATCAGTTGGACTACATATACACGCATCGAACCAGTGATGGAAAAAACGGTAATAATTTAGCTTACACCGTACCTAACCTCAGGAATACCTTTGTTAAAACACAATTTAAATACAAAAATGATCTGGACAACTATTATGCTAAAAGTATAGACGTGGAACGCCCTTTCTATTCTCCTTTGGCAAAATGGGCTGGCGGCATTTATTTAGATCAGCAATTTAGAAAAGATACTTTACAAGGAGCAGATTTAAGCTATGTAACACAAAATTTTAAATTTAGTTCCCATGATTTTTGGATAGGAAAAGCATTTCAAATTCTTAAAGGAACTACAGTCATTGATCAAAGTACAAATCTAATTTTATCAGCACGATTTTTAAACATCAGTTATCTTGAAAGCCCAAGCATCGAATATGATCCTGCTAATTTCTTTTCGGGAGAACAATTGATTTTATCCGGAATAGGGATTAACACCCGTCAGTTTGTTAAAGATCAATATATTTTTAGAAATGGAATAACTGAAGACGTTCCCACTGGAAGGATTTACGGCCTAACATACGGCTATCAATATAAAAATTCCAAATGGAGGCCCTATTTAGGAGCTCAGGTATCTTTTGGAAAATACCATAAATGGGGATTTTTAAGCACTAATTTTGAAGCAGGAACTTTCTTTAGTAATTCAAAAACAGAGCAGACTACTTTTTCTTTTCAAGCCAACTATTTTACAAAACTGTTGACAATGGGATATTGGAAATTAAGGCAATTTATCAAGCCGCAAATAATCATTGGAAATAATCGTCAGAATTCAGTAGGTGACCGATTGACGATTAATGAAAATTATGGAATTCAAGGCTTCAATAGCGCAATATATGGTACCCGTAAAATGTTAATGACTTTGCAAACGCAAGCCTATGCACCAAAAGATTTTGGAGGATTTAGAATGAATCCCTATTTTAATTATTCCATCGCCTTACTAGGAAATAAAGTGGGTGGAACAACAACAAGTAAAGCATACTCAAAAATTGGTATTGGTGTAATCATCAATAATGATTACTTAGTCTTTCGTTCCTTCCAATTATCACTTTCCTATTACCCTACAATCCCTTTCCAAGGAGATAATGTATTTACAACTAATGCTTTTCAAACATCAGATATAGGGTTACAGAATTTTGAATTAGCAAAACCCAAAACAGTTGAGTACAAATAATAAAATCTAATACACATTTAAAAGTAGAAAAATACGCAACCTTACAGCTGAGAATTCCTTAATAAAACTGTGAATTTTGTAAAAATAGTGATTAATTATACAATTCCAATTAACAAATTGTCATTACCTTTGTAAAAATAATCAACTCAAATTAAAACCTAACCAAGATGAAAAAATTAAGTTTCTATTTAATGATAATGGTATTATCATTATGCGCTGTTCCCTCTACATTAGTAGCGGCTGAAAAAAACCCTGTTGCAAAAGAAGTTCCTGCTGAAGTACAAACCATGCTTAATCGTTTAGACGAAATCAAAGAAATGGATAAAAGTTCTTTAAAATCTTCAGAGAAAAAAGAATTACGAAAAGAAGTTCGTGAAATCAAAAAAGAATTAAAAAGATCTGGACAAGGTGTTTATTTTTCTGTAGGAGCAATTATTATTATTATTCTTTTATTGATTTTATTATTATAAAAAATCACCATTAAGGTTAGAAAAAAAGAAACGTAAACTACGTTTCTTTTTTTTTGAATAGACATAAATGAATGTTAACAAAAATAGTATGGCACAATAGTTGGCTACAACTATCGTGTATTAAAGTACTAATACCACAAAATAAATATATCAAAATGAAAAAATTTAAATTACTTGCTCTGGGAATAGTTCTTTTAATAGCAGGATCAGCAAGTGCACAAGTTTCTGTGAATATAAATATTGGTAGTCCTCCTTCATGGGGACCTTCAGGATATGCGGAAACAGAATATTACTACCTACCAGATGTGCAAGCTTATTACGACATTAGACAGTCTCAATTTATATATTATGGAAATGGTAATTGGGTACGATCACGATATCTACCTACACAATATAGAAACTATGATTTATATAGTGGATATAAAGTGGTATTAAACGATTACCATGGTAGAACTCCTTATACCTATTATAAAAAACACAAAGCAAAATATTATAAAGGATATAAAGGTCGTTACCAAAAAACAATTGGGCATAGAGAAGACAACCATAAAAATTACAACGATAATGAACATAATCGCGGTAAAGGAAATAAGGACCATGGAAACAATGGTCATGGAGACAAAGGCCATGGAAAGGGAAAACATTAATTTCACTTTCATAGTTATAAAAAAGAGAAACGCAGTTTGCGTTTCTCTTTTTTTTTGCACCTACATTAAAATTTAAACCTATGTTAATAAAATCATCTTGGCACAGTTGTTGGTTTTACGATAAAAGTACTGTGCTAGCCAGTACAATATTAAATATAAATAGAAAAAAAAACAGAAAAGATGAAAACATTAAAACTATTAGCCGTTGGAATAATTCTACTCGTATCCAGTTCAATTCAAGCACAAGTTTCAGTAAATTTAAATATAGGTACAGCTCCTGCCTGGGGACCTTCAGGATATGCAGCAGCAGAATATTATTATTTGCCAGATGTTCAAGCTTATTATGACGTTAGATCTTCCTTATTTGTTTATTTTGGAAACGGAAGATGGGTAAGATCACGATACTTACCCAGACAATATAGAAACTATGATTTATACAGTGGGTATAAAGTAGTCTTAAACGGCTATCACGGTCAGAGACCTTATGCGCACTACAACAATCACAGACAAAGATATAGCCCACACTATAGAAGTCAACGTCAAAGAACAATTGGGCAAAGATATGACAATCATAGAGACGCTAAAAGAAGCCATACAAGGTCAGGTAATCATAGATACGCTGTTAACCGTAGATCATCAAATGACCGCAGGTATTCTGGAAGCCACAAAAATTCTGATAATCATAAAAAGTATGATAATCGTAGAAGCAACAGCAATAAGAAAAGTCATGAAAAAAACAGCCATGGAAAACGTTAATCCTAACGATTAACACCGCTTAAAAAAAGGGAACACTATAACAGTGTTCTCTTTTTTTTTTACAAATCTACTGCTACCTATTCAAACAAAGAAAATAAGAAATCTTTTAAAAAAAAATATAATTACTACATTTGGTCTAATTGCAAATTAAATTATAAAAAAATGCTCAAAAATAAAATTCAATATATTTTAATTCTTCTTTTTTGTTTCCAAATTCTATCAGCCCAACAGCCACAAAAACCAAATTCAGTTGAAATTTTCAACCAAATTGAGAAATTAAATTTCTTGGGATCTGTACTCTATATTGCAGCACATCCTGATGATGAAAATACACGGTTAATTTCTTATTTATCAAATGATGTGAAAGCAAGAACGGGATATTTGTCTTTGACGCGTGGTGACGGAGGCCAAAATTTAATAGGGCCTCAATTAAGGGAATTATTAGGAGTCATTAGAACGCAGGAACTACTTGAAGCTAGAAAAATAGATGGTGGTGAGCAGTTTTTTTCCCGTGCCAATGATTTTGGTTTTTCCAAAAACCCTGATGAAACACTTGAAATTTGGGATAAAGAAAAAGTTCTTTCTGATGTAGTTTGGGCCATACGTAAATTTCAGCCTGATGTTATCATAAACCGATTCGACCATCGTACTGCAGGTACAACGCACGGACATCATACAGCTTCAGCAATATTAAGCACCCAAAGTTTTAATTTAACCAATGACACGACCGTTTTCCCTGAACAATTAAAATTAGTGCAGACTTGGAAACCCAAACGTCAGTTTTTCAATGCTTCGTGGTGGTTTTATGGTAGCCAAGAAAAGTTTGATGCCGCTGACAAAAGTAATTTAACTACCATCAAAACCGGAGTTTATTATCCCAACCTAGGAAAATCAAACCAAGAAATCGCAGCCTTAAGCAGAAGTAGCCATCAATCACAAGGTTTTGGAAGTACAGGAGTTCGAGGTGAAGAATCAGAATATTTAGAACTTATCAATGGAGAGAAATTAAACAACAGCACCGATATTTTTGAAGGAGTTGATACTAGCTGGAATCGCGTTTCTGGTGGAAAACCCATTGGAGAATTACTTGGAGAAATAGCTTCAAAATACGATTTTTCAAATCCCTCAGCAAGTATTTCTGATTTGACCAAAGCTTATTTAATGATTCAGTCATTGAATGACAATCATTGGAAAGCATTAAAAATGGGCGAGATCGAACAAATAATTGCGGCTTGTTCTGGTTTATACCTTGAAGCTGTATCCTTGAATCAGGAAGCTACTCCTGGTAGTGTTGTGAAACTAAAGCTCGAAGCCATAAACAGAAGCAGCATTGATATGCAATTACTAAGCGTAACCACCTTGCCTAACCAGAAAAATACGGTATTCAATACACCTTTAAAAAACAATAGTGATGAAAACATAACGCTTGATTTTCAACTACCAACAACAATAGAATACACGCAACCCTATTGGTTAAAAGAAAAAGGAACTGTCGGTATGTACACAGTTGCTGACCAGAAAAACATAGGTATTCCAGATATAATCAGAGAAGTAAAGGTGATCTTTAATGTTCAAATTAATGGAATAAAAATTCCATTTGAACGCGCTGTCGTTTACAAATACAATGACAATGTAAAAGGTGAAATGTATAATTATCTTGATATTGTACCCGAAGTTACTACAAGTATCCTGGATCATGTTTCGTTCTTTAACAATGGAAATAAAAAACCAATTGCCGTAAGTGTTAAAGCAGGAAAAGATAACATAAAAGGAAATTTGCAATTAGAATTACCAGGAAATTGGTCAGTTTCGCCAGAATCTATTCCCTTCTCCTTAGATAAAAAAGGAACGGAACAAGTGTTTTACTTTGAAGTAACTCCGCCAGCAAAGCCTGATGAAGCTATTGCTAAAAGTGTTGTTATAGTAGATACTAAAAGATATGATAAAGATCAGGTCATAATAGATTACCCTCATATAACCAAGCAGCAGATATTGAAACCTGCGGAAGCAAAATTTATTAAGTTAGACCTTAAAATAAACAATCAAAAAATTGGTTACATTATGGGTGCCGGCGACGAGGTTCCTGAAGGACTTATGCAGATGGGGTATAAAGTGACCTTATTAAATCCTGATGAAATCACGCCAGCAAAACTAGAGTCATTTGATGTTGTTATCACGGGAATTCGCGCTTATAATGTGCTTCCTTCATTAGAAAACAAACAAAAAATCCTTCTTGATTTTGTAAAATCCGGCAAAACAATGATTGTTCAATACAATACACCTGACGGGTCACTTCCTGCTGATATTGCACCTTACCCATTAAAAATATCCCGTGACAGAGTAACCGAAGAAAATGCCGAAGTCCGATTTCTAGCCCCTAACCATCCTATTTTAAATTATCCCAATAAAATCACCACTAAAGATTTTGAAGGTTGGACTCAAGAACAAGGTTTATATTATCCTAACGAATTTGACAACACCTTCACTCCTATTTTGTCTTCTAATGACAAAGGAGAAAGTCCAACAAATGGAGCCTTGCTAGTTGCGCCTTATGGAAAAGGATACTATATTTATACCGGATTAAGTTTTTTTAGAGAATTGCCAGAAGGAGTATCAGGAGCTTATCGCCTTTTGTCGAATATGATTTCGTTGAAAGCGCCAATCACAGTTTCTTCACAAAACTTAAAAAACTAAAGAAATAAATATGGAACCAAAAAAAACAAAACCTTGGAAAAAGGATTATACAATGGTACTTATAGCAAATGCTATTTATATTTTAGTTTTTTATCTAATAATGAAATTATACTCTTAAACTATGCAATTATTCGATTGGATTGTACTTATAGGCACCTTACTTTTTATTGTGGTTTATGGCGCCTGGAAAACCAAGGGAAGTAAAAATGTGGAAGAATATATTCTCGGCGGCAACGAAACGCCCTGGTATACTGTGGGCCTATCGGTTATGGCGACGCAAGCCAGTGCGATAACCTTTCTGTCGACACCTGGACAGGCTTATCATGACGGAATGGGTTTTGTGCAGTTTTACTTTGGTTTACCTATTGCCATGGTGGTCATCTGTCTGACCTTTATCCCCATTTATCATAAATACAAAGTCTTTACGGCCTATGAATACCTGGAGAAAAGATTTGATTTGAAAACGCGTTCCCTCGCCGCCATTCTGTTCTTGTTCCAGAGAGGTTTGGGTACCGGCATTACCATTTATGCCCCCGCAATCATCTTATCGGCCATATTAGGATGGAATCTTAATTATATGACCATTGCCATAGGAGTTCTGGTTATCATCTATACCTTTTCAGGGGGGACAAAAGCGGTAAACGTGACCCAAAAACAGCAAATGTTCGTGATTATGTCAGGAATGTTGATCACTTTTTTTCTCATCCTTCACTTTCTGCCCAACGAAATGACATTTAGCAATGCTTTGCATATTGCTGGGGCAAACGACAAAATGAATATCGTCAATTTTTCCATTGATCCGGAAGAAAAATACACCATTTGGAGTGGGATAACGGGCGGTTTCTTTCTGGCACTCGCCTATTTCGGGACGGACCAGTCACAAGTGGGTCGCTATCTGTCCGGCAGATCGGTTCGTGAAAGCCAAATGGGTTTAATTATGAATGGGCTTTTAAAAGTACCTATGCAATTTTTTATCTTGTTGACTGGAGTTATGGTTTTTGTTTTTTTTCAATTCAATCCCGTACCTTTAAACTTTAATCCTAACAATAAAGTTACTGTCGATAATTCGCAATATAAAGATGAATATCATGCTTTAGAAAAGAAGTTGGATGCCCTCTCCGAAGATAAAAAAGTAATAAACCTGCTGTATATCGATCAGCTCAACCAAGATTACGATAATCCGATTCTGCGAAAGGAATTGGTTGGGCTGTCGGCAAAAGAAAAAGAATTGAGAGACCGTGCTAAAGAAATCATTCTAAAAGCGGATAGCAGCAGCGAAACGAATGATAAAGATTACGTCTTTTTCCATTTTATTTTAAATTACCTGCCCAAAGGACTTATCGGACTCTTGCTGGCCGTGATTATATCGGCAGCGATGTCTTCAACGGCTTCCGGTCTTAACGCTTTAGCCTCCACGACAGCCATCGACATTTACAAACGTAACCTGAAGGAGGAGAAATCAGAAAAGCACTATCTCAACGCGACAAAGTTTTTTACCTTGTTTTGGGGCGTTGTAGCCATTCTTTTTGCCAGTGTCGGTACCCTATTCGAAAACCTGATCCAACTGGTCAACATCGTCGGTTCAATTTTCTACGGAACGGTACTGGGAATTTTCTTAGTCGGATTTTACATCAAATTCGTCAAAGCCAAAGCCATCTTTTACAGTGCCCTGGTCAGCCAAATCACCATTTTCTTTATATACTACTATGCCATTTTTGTTTTCCCTGCCGGCGAAGCCAAGCTGGGTTATTTATGGCTAAACTTCATTGGGGCAATGCTTACGATCGTGCTGTCTTCCATACTTCAACTGTCTGTTTTCAGAAAAGAAAAAGCATAATATTTTATGACTATCGCCTAGATGAACTAATAATTATTTAGTTATGAATTTTCACTAATTCTGTAATAGTTAAAATATATTTTTACTTATTTTTTTAAACTAAAAGTGTTATTCCTAGTAGAAAATTAAACCTATGTACCATTAAAATTTCGCCATAAATTTCACTAATTAATTTGTAGAATCTAAAGCAAAATATTAAAGTGTATCGTTTGAATTCTAATTTAATACCAATGAAAAATCCCGTCTGACAGTACTTGTCGAGACGGGATTTTTTATAATAAATAAGACGTTTTTTTATTTACTCCATTCAGAAATACTATCTTTATTCATCTTAACATAATCATTATTACCAGCTGCTTCCGCTGCTTTAAGAGATAGTTTTGCAGTTTCAATAGCTCCTTTTTTATCTCCTTGTTTTGCCAGAATCAATGATCGTTGACGTAAAAAATAAAATGGTTTATCGGCACTTAATTCTAATGCTTTATCAATATAGGTTCTCGCAGTGTTAATATCTCCGTTAGATTGATAAAAATACTGAGCGGCTGAAAAATAATCTCCAGCTGCAGGACCAGCCAATACTTTTTCTATACTAGCAATTGCATTTTTTTGACTAGGTACTTCAAATTTTAAAGAAACACGAGAATTTTCCCAATACATTTCTAAGTAAGCGAAATTTGTATCTAACCCATTTATTCCAATTGTAAAACTCTCCACTGCTTTTGGTACAGCTTCTTCTTTTACAACGGTACGCAAGGCTACATTAGCTTCGTTAAATTCTTTTGGAGTCCCCCAATTGTCTGTCGCAGTATAAAAAATAACTTCCCAACTTTGAATATTTGGAATAGTATATAGAGCATATTTTCCTTTCTTCAATGTTTTACCATCGATGATCACGTCATCACTAAACGATATTGTAGTGTTTTCATTAGCTCCTGTTCTCCATAGCTCACCAAAGGGAACCAAGTTACCAAAAACCGCTCTACCTCGTGCAGATGGTCTCGAATAAACAATTTCTACATCAGTAAGACCTACAACTTGATCAATAGTTGTCTTCGGACTTGCCTGTGGTGTTTTAATTTGTGCCTCAAGTGTAAATTGAGTGATAATGATAGCTAAAGCAATTAGTATTTTTTTCATAAGATGGTGATTGTTTGTGATTTTCAAAATTACAAATTCAGATAGTGTTATATGTTAATTATTCCCTAATTTGGATTGAATAGATGCAACTTTTTCGAAATCTAATTCCGAAAAATGATTTATTATCACATCTGCTTCAGATAAATCTTGCATTTTAGAATGAATGCTATTGTATCCTATGCAATATATTCCGGCCGCTTTAGCCGCTTTTACACCGCTATTACTGTCTTCTATAATTATACAATTGTCTTTTGGAGCGATAGATAAAGAAGCGGCATGCACAAATATTGCTGGATCTGGCTTCGATTTTGGAAAGTCCTCGCCGCTCACAATATGAGTGAAGTAGTTATGCAACTTAAAGCGCCCAAAAACACGCTCAATAGTTACTTTTGAAGCAGATGAAGCTAAAATTAACTGCATTCCTTTAGCATGAAAATCCATGATTAGCTTTTCTACTCCTTCCAATAATTCTAAATCTTCTTTATTGTCGAAAGCATCATTGAAAATAGCTCTTTTTCTTTGAATCAAATCTTCAACATCGTGTTCTAAATTAAAAATGGCTTTTATTTTTTGAAAAACATTACGAGTCGAATTTCCCGTAAATGAAGTAAATTGCTCTTCAGTGACATTAATATTTAATTCGTTAAACTGCTGAAAATAAGCATAACGATGTACCGGTTCGGTATCTACAATTACGCCATCCATATCAAAAATTACGGTTTGTATCATTTGTTTGAGTTAGAGGTTTGGAAAATGAGAATAAATAGTGATTACTCTTTTTTTAATAAATAGCGAATCACGGTTTCAGCAGCGTATAGTCCAAATAATCCAGGCATATAGCTATTAGTTCCATAAAAAGATCTTTTAAAATTAGAACCATCAGTCATTTTTAAACTGGCGTCATCTTGAATTTCAGATGAAAAAACCACTTTTAATTTATCAATTTTGACTTCTTTTAAACGCCTGCGAATTGTTTTTGCCAAAAAACAGTTTACAGTTGTACTGATATCAGACACTTTCACTTTGGAAGCTTCCATTTTTCCTCCAGCACCCATACTACTTATAATCTTTACTCTTTTTCTTTTGGCTGCAATGATTAAATTCAATTTAGGAGTTATACTGTCGATACAATCTAAAACATAATCAAATTCTTCGCTCACAATTTCAAATGCGCGTTCTGGCGAAAGAAATTCTTGTACACGTGTCAATTTCAATTCTGGATTAATATCCATCAAACGATCTCCTACAATTTTAATCTTTGCCTCTCCTACGGTAGAATGCAGTGCTGGTAATTGCCTGTTTATATTAGTAATATCAACTACATCTCCATCTACGATTGTCATGGTGCCCACTCCTGCTCTAGCCAAAAACTCAGCTGCAAAAGATCCTACACCACCAAGACCTACAACTAATACATTAGCATTTTGTAGTTTATCTAATCCTTCTTTTTTAAATAAAAGCTCCGCTCTTTCTGTCCACTCTGCCATTGCTGTTTTTTTTGTTTAAAAGTTCTAAGAAACTTCTCCTTTTGAATATTTGCTATTTTAAATCAAGTCCGTTTTAAAAACGGCTTGAAAATTACTGCTTATTTGTTTTTGGATTTTCTCCAAATTTACGCCCTTATACTTAGCCGCAAGAGTATATACGACATCTATATTTTCTTCAACAGTATCCGTTTCTAAAAAAAATCGATTATTTGGAATACTCGTAAAAACCGATTCCAATTCTGGATTCCTTAATAAATATTTTCCAAACGAAATATAAAATCCATTATCTACTAGTTGTTTAGCCAATTGTTGCTTTTTAGAATAGCCATGAATAATCATTGGAACTGAAATATTAAGTCTCTTTTTAGTATCAATTACTTCTTGAAAAGCTGCTACACAATGAATAACAATAGGTTTATTGTATTTTTGTGCCAAAAGCAATTGCTTCTCAAAAACCATTTGTTGCAACTCCAATGGTATTTCTATTCTTTTGTCTAATCCGCATTCTCCAATGGCAAGACAATTCGTTTCTTGTAGTTTACTTTCTATAATTTCTAAATCTGCTTCTACACGATCCTCCACAATATACCAAGGGTGAATCCCAATAGAATAAAACGGAATCGAAGCGTCGAACTCCTGTGGATATTGATTCACTAATTCAAGTACATCAGCTTGATTAGTGCATTTATGAGTATGGAAATTAAAGAATTTCATTAATCATGGAATTTTTTAACGCCCGCTTTTATTTCGACATTCAAATCATTTTCTAATGGAACCTTAGGACAAGAATAGATATGATTGTAAGCACAATAGGGATTATACGACGTATTGAAATCAATAGCAATCGTGTTGTCTTTAGGTATTTTTAAATCAATATACTTCCCTCCTATGTAGCTTTCGTTTCCAGAAGTAAGGTCTGAAAAAGGCAAAAACAAATAATCTTTGTATTTTTTCTGTTTGGAAAGTTCAATATTACGGTACACATTAAGTTTCAAAGCTTTTCCGTCAAGGGTAAATTCTACTTCTCCATATTTCACATAGACTGGTTTTCTGTCTGTTGACGTTTTCATCTCAAATGGTTTCTCCTTAGCTGTTCTAGTAAACTTGGCTACAACAAAATATTTTTCGTTTATTGGATAAAAATCTAAGGTCTTGAAACTTGCTAAATCTCCTTTAGTTAAAGGACTTGTCTTAGCTGCTGCATATTCCCCATTAATTTCTTTTTGAAATTTCTCTGCAGAACTGATTTTAAATTTTTCTTGAGCAAAACCAAAACTTAACTGCACTAAAAAAAGCACTAATAAACTATTTTTCATCTTTTTCATTTTAGCAAAAATAGTTTAAAAGTTACAAAGGCACAAAGACTTAAACTTACAAAGTTTTTTATCTTTGCTGTCTACAACCAATTAAAATGTTCAAAACCGCTTTTAGTCGCTACATTAACAACTTCAAAGGATTTTCAAGAGAGATTTGGATTCTTACCATTATCACGTTTATAAACAGAGCGGGAACTATGGTACTTCCTTTCTTGTCTAAATATTTAAAGGAAGATTTACAATTTTCTTATGGTGAAGTGGGATGGATTATGGTCGCTTTTGGAATGGGATCTATGTTAGGTTCCTGGTTAGGTGGTAAACTTTCTGACAAAATAGGTTTCTACAAAGTAATGGTTTTTAGCTTATTCAGTAGTGGTGTTTTCTTTTTCATTCTACAATATATCACCACTTTTTGGGGGCTTTGCTTAGGGATGTTTAGTATTATGACTTTGGCTGATATGTTCAGACCTGCGATGTTTGTATCACTGGGTGCTTATGCAAAACCCGAAAACAGAACCCGTTCCTTAACCTTAGTTCGTTTAGCCGTGAATCTTGGTTTTGCCGCCGGACCAGCTTTAGGGGGATTAATAATTATGGGAATGGGCTATCAAGGACTTTTTTGGGTCGATGGAAGCTCTTGCATTGTAGCAATTTTGATTTTTGCTATACTGGTAAAGGAAAGGAAAAAAGTATCACAACAAGACCCACATGCTACTATACTAGAGGCAGCCTCAGTATTTAAAGATAAAATATTCTGGTTATTCCTTTACGTTAGTTTTGTAACTGCGATGATTTTCTTCCAGCTTTTTACCACTCTACCCCTTTATCACAGTGAGATGTTTGGTTTAAGCGAGTTTCAAACTGGGTTATTAATGACGTTAAACGGACTGTTGATTTTTGCGCTGGAAATGCCCATTGTCAGTTATTTTGAAAGAAAAAAAGTGGAAAAACTAAAAGTAATTCTTTGGGGTTCGCTTTTAATGTCCCTCAGCTTCTATACCTTATTAATCAATGTTTGGGCTGGAATTTTAATCATTAGTATGATTTTTATTTCTATTGGTGAAATACTAGCTTTTCCGTTTTCAAATGCATTTGCGTTAAGCAGAGCACCAAAAGGCCATGAAGGACGTTATATGGCATTGTATACCATGAGTTTTAGTTTAGCTCATATTGTAAGTTCAAAAGCGGGACTTGAAATAATTGCCCGATTGGGTTATCAAAGCAATTGGATGTTTATGGGAACCCTAGGTATATCAGCTACTCTTTGCTGTATCTGGTTACAAAAGTTACTGAAAACCGAAAATAGCCTCGCCTAAATATCTACCTCCACTTCCTTTTCTTTTTTCCCTTTTTTTATTCTTAGAAAGGTAATTTTTTGCGTCCAAAACCTCCTTTAACTTAAAAAATAGTTAAACAACTGCATTTATAGTTTAATAACTACAAAAATAGTTGTAAGTTTGAATTGCGTTAAGGATAGTAGGCGACATCCTCGTAGTCCTGACCTTTAGGGACAACGAGATACAGCCGAATAGCCTGACCCGTAGGGAAACGCCCAAATAAAAAATAAGCTATGCAAAAGTTAACAAACAAAGAAGAGGAGATCATGCACATTTTATGGAAGTTAGAAAAAGCTTTTGTAAAGGAAGTAATGGCTGAAATTATTGAAGATCAACCACATTACAACACGCTTTCGACCATCGTACGGAACTTAGAGGAGAAAGGATATGTTGCTCATAATGCCTTTGGAAATACGCATCAATACTATCCTATAGTAAGTATTGAGGACTATAGAAAACGTTTTATGACTACTGCAATTGATAATTATTTTAATAGCTCCTACAAAAACATGGTGTCCTTTTTTGCAAAAGAAGAGAAAATTTCTGCTGCCGAATTACGCGAAATTTTAGCTATGATTGAAAATCCAAAAGCAGAAAATGATTTGTAGCAAAGCACTTTCATTAAAAAATTAAATTATGGAAACACTCTATATTTATCTTATCAAATCCAGTGGATTAGTTGCGTTATTTTTCCTAGCCTATTATTTTATGTTGCGAAAAGAAACTTTTTTCACTAGTAACCGTTGGTTTCTTTTAGTTGGCCTACTTACCGCAGTGCTTTTGCCTTTATTGGTTTTTACACAAACAATTATGGTAGAAACAACGCCAAGTACGATAGACTGGTCCAACATTCCTATATCTACAACTGTAGAAGAGGATCATACTGAAGAGTATTTAGCTTTGACTTTAATGGGCATCTATTGCGCGGCAGTTATAGGTTTATTGGCCAAATTTGGTTTTGATTTTTATAGTTTAAGAATTGTATTAAAAGGGAAAGTAGTTCACAAACAAGGGGACTTTAAATTTATTGACGTCAAAGAAAATATGGCGCCCTTTTCTTTCTTTAGTACTATTGTTTACAATTCAGCTTTATACAGTCCTACTGAACTTGAGAGTATTATAGAACATGAAAAAGTACACAGTGAACAGCATCACACCATAGACGTATTGATTTCGCGTGTTTTTTGTATTGTTTTTTGGTTTAATCCAATCGTTTGGCTTTACAAAAAAGCAATATTGCAAAATCTAGAATTCATTGCAGACAGCGCAGCTTCTAAAAAAATAGTAGATAAAAAAGCCTATCAAATCACGCTTTTAAAAATAACAACGCAAGAGAATTGCCTTGCCATCACTAATCATTTTTATCAATCATTAATCAAAAAACGAATCGTTATGTTGAACAAAATCCAATCGAACAAAAGAAATTCCTGGAAATATGCAATTGTAGTTCCTGCATTAATTGCCTTTGTAATGTTATTCCAAATTAAAGTTATCGCTCAGGAAAAGGAAAGTGAATTTACAATCAAAAGTGGTATAACAAAGTTAGCACTGAACGTCACTTCTACATCTAGTGAAAAAGAACTAAATGCAGAAAAAGATTTTTTCAAAAAAACATTTGATCTTGATTTAAAATTTTCCAACATAAAATTAGATAAAAACAACGAAATCATCGCCATTAAAGTTGTTTTAGAGAACAACGATGGTATTAAAAAGGTACACTCCGTAAAAGGAAATACCCCAATTAAACCCTTTGCTATTTTTGTAGAAAAAGATGCTGAAAATAAATTAAGTTTTGGTTTTAGGGCTAATGTAAAAGACAATGCTCATTTAAAGAATCACTTTGATCTTTTGCAAGCAAAAGAAGGTAAACTTGCTGTTGAAAAAGACACTGACTTTTGGAGCATTAACAATTTTAATAAGGATGGTTCCAACTATTTAATAATAATAAATGGTACTAAGCAAACAGATAGTGAAATTATCAAAATCCCTATTAAAGAAGATATTTTATCCCAAGTTATTCTAGAATCCAAAGAAGCTATAGAAAAATATGGTTCAGAGGGAAAAAATGGCGCCATAGAAATCACTACTGGACAAAAAAAGGAGACTACTACTAAAAAATCTAAGGGTATTCCAGACGAAACTAAAGTTTATATTGATGGCAAAAAAAGGAGTAAAAAAGAGTTAGATGAATTGGATCCTAATTTAAATGAAAGTATGGACGTCAGTAAAAATGGAACGGAACAAAAAATTAAAATAATTACTAAAAATTATAATAATATTTCTGATAGCTCACAATTGATGATAGGCGGAGTTAATATGACCGAATTAAACTTAGAAAAAATTGATCCCAAAAACATCAATAACCTGCAAACTAATAAAACAACTAGAACTATTAAAATAATTGCCAAGCAAAAAAACGGAATTCCCTATGAAACTGAAATTTATATCGATGGCATAAAATCTGACAAGGCGGAATTAGACAAAATAGATCCAGGCATAATTGAAAGAATGGATGTAGATAAAACCAGCACCGGTGAAAAAATAATTAAAGTAACCACTAAAAAAGAAAAATAGTAACTCAATAAATGTAAAAAAGACGGTCTGACGCTAGACCGTCTTTTTTTATACCTTTACACCAAATAAAAAACTTATGTTCAAAATCTTAGCTCAAATCAATAAAATACTGTTACCGAGTTTCAGCAAACAGCGAATGGATTTAGCCAAAGCCAAAAAATGGCAAATGGCAATCATTGGTTACCGCTACTATGTTACTACTCGAGCTTTAGGTTAATACGTTATTGCCGCAAAAATATCATATCCTTTAATTTGGTCCCTTCCGTTGAGGAAACTAAGCTCCATCAAGAAATTAAACTGAACGATTTCACCGCCTAATTGCTCCACCAATTCGCAAACTGCTTTGGCCGTACCTCCTGTAGCGAGAACATCGTCATGAATAAGCACTCTATCGCCTTTACAGATAGCATCAGTATGAATCTCTAAAGTATCCGAACCATATTCTAGTTCGTAAGAAGCCGAAATAGTGTTATAAGGTAACTTATTAGGTTTTCGTACAGGAACGAAGCCCACGTTCAATTCTTGGGCGATTAGCATCCCAAAGAAAAAGCCACGACTCTCTACCCCGATGACTTTGTCTATTTTTTTATCTTTTAGCGATGAAACCAAAATTTCCAGGCATTCTTTTCTCGCTTTTGGATTAATTAACAAGGGAGTAATGTCTTTAAACAAAATTCCTTCTTTTGGAAATCCCTGAATATCACGTATATAATTTACTAATTGCATTTTTTTTTATTTTTATATTAAATTACACTTGCAATTTACACATTTATCCTTATATTTGCACCCGCAAACACGTTGTCACAACGTTTATGAAAATAAAGGTTTGCAAACAAAAAGGCCTTGTGGCGCAACTGAATAGCGCACTTGATTACGGCTCAAGAGGTTACTGGTTTGAATCCAGTCAAGGTCACAAAACCCCAACAGATGTTGGGGTTTTTTTATGCGTTTTACCGAAAATTGCAAAGCTACAATCACATCACATCGATAATTTTTGATTTACTTTTGTTTTATGGACTCTTTTACTCAAATAGCTTTAGGAATTGCCGTCGCTGAAATATGTGCTGGCAAAAAACTTAAAAACAAAACATTTTTATACGGTTCTATTTTAGGTACAATCCCCGACTTAGATGTTGTAGTTGGTCTATTTTTAGATCCTGTAAATGCAGTCCTTATTCACCGAGGTATCAGTCATTCGCTTTTCCTCTTTTTATTCCTCTCTCCTATTTTAGGGTGGATTATTTCAAAAATAGAAAAAAACAAGATTAATTTCCTCCAAGCCTCAAATATGGCTTTTTGGTGTTTGTTAACTCATGTATTATTAGATATGTTTACCTCTTGGGGAACACAAATTTTATGGCCTTTAGACTATCGGTTTGCACTAAAAACTATCTTTGTAGTAGATCCACTCTACACTATTCCGCTTGTCATTGCTTTGATAATGGTATGGAAAACAAAAGATACTGTACTTCGCAAAAAATACATAACCAAAGGCCTATTCATTAGTAGTTTCTATCTGCTTTTATCTTGTTTTATAAAACTGTATGCTTTAAGCCAATTTGAAAAAGCATTAAATAGACAAGGAATCCAATATTCTGAGATTATTGTTAAACCCACCGCTTTCAATACCATTTTATGGAATGCTAACGTAGCGAAACCAGATAGTTATTTATTGGCCGACTATTCCCTATTTGATAGCCAACCGATTACTTTTACTGCTTACAACAAGAACAAAGCTTTAGAATCGAAGTTAAATGGGAATTCAGATTTTAAAAAACTAAAGAAAGCTAGTGAAGGATGGTATATCATCTCTCAAAAAAATAAATTTTTATACTTCAATGATTTACGCTTCGGACTGTTAAATGATAACCCTGAAAACCCTCAATTTGCATTTAGCTATAAATTTATTGCAACAGAATCTGAATTAAAAGCAATTGAAGTTCCAAAAAGCAAAAGGGACGGAAAGCGATTGCTTATAAAAATAGCAAACCGAATAAAAGGAAACTAGGGGGTCTTGTAATTCTTTTTTTTTTAAAATTAATAACTCGTCAACTGGGCTATCACAATTATTCTGGTATTTCTTGTCCTCTAGTTAAGGTACCAAAAGCGCAGTAGATGTTGGTGTGTTTTTTTTATGGATTTTACTCAAGGAGCTCCTCTTTTTATCAGGAAATTAAAATAAGATATACCTAAAAAAAATCAAAAATGGCACATACTTCCAACACGTCATTTTCTATACCACTACCTCATTAAATCCAATACCACAATATCACTAAAAATGGGTATCGTGAAATCCCATTAAACCATCGTTCATTTATATAAATTTAGGTTTGAATACTTTATGCCGAAGATTTACTAACTTACATGCTCTATCCACGAGAAATTGAAAATGACTGCTTCGACCATTATGATTTGACCAAAGATTGCGTATGGTCATTTTACAGGTTATTGGAGTGGTGAAGACCCCGTATTTGTATTTTCAAAGTTATTGTAGCATATAGACAAAAAAACAAGAATGACAATTCAGTCGAATTACAAGAATAATAGTAGTAATTAATTTATATAACCGTTTTAAAATGATACATCTGCAGACTATCATATTTCTATTTTCTACATTCTTATTTGGATGTACAAGCGGCCCTGAAAAGCCTCAAATAGATATTGAATTAACAAGAACCAAAGCAGAACAGGCTCTTGCCTTTTGTAATACTCAAAACTTCAATACAGATTTCTGTATATTAATTGACATGAGCTTACACTCTGGAATTAAAAGGTTTTTCGTTTGGGATTTTAAAAACAAAAAAATCAAAAATAGTTTTTTAGTTAGTCATGGATGTTGCGATAATTCTTGGGGTAATGACGCTTCAAAAGATAAACCAAAATTTAGTAACACTAATGGTAGTCATTGCACTTCTCTTGGAAAATATAAAATTGGAGAGAGAGGGTACAGTAGTTGGGGTGTGAAGATAAAATATGTTTTGCATGGATTAGAACCAACAAACAGCAATGCTTTTAAACGCTTTATAGTGTTTCACTCATGGAATGCTGTTTCTAATGAAGAAGTTTATCCAAATGGAACACCTCAAAGTTGGGGTTGTCCGACAATTTCTAATAATAGCTTCAAGATAATTGACCCAGTACTAAAATCAAGTTCTAAACCAGTTCTTATGTGGATTTATAAATAGGGAACAGTAATGATAACCATTCTTCCTGTAATATATAATTTTTTAAAAAACAGCACTATGAAATGGATACATCCTTTATTTTTCAAAATCAAATATAGCTGGAAACGTTTGTACAGAATTTTAAATGTAAAAAAACGCTCTGAATTTGTCTAGAAGGACCTCATCAAGTATCATAAATATCTTGATTTTGGTCAATTTGATATTGACAAACACATCGGAATTTCTAAGGAAATATTGAAAATTAAGGGTAAAACGCCAGAAGAAATCTTTGGAAAACCAGATGACCTAAAACTGAAGTCTTGTATGACATTATTCAGTTTATTGGCTAATACGAACCATGTATTTAATCAGGTTTTGGTTAAATACTTCCATGGTGTACAAGACGCAAAAACAATTGAATTGCTTCACAGGGAGCAGTAGCTTTTTAGCCCCGAAAAGAAAGCTCCATAATCGGTACCACCGGAACCAATCCGCAAAATCATCAACACAAAACCTTCTAAACAGCAAACTCAATTCTAACTTTAAATCCTTTTTGAATCGCATTGTCAAAAGTAAGCGTTCCTCCTATGGCATTTATTCGGTTTTCTACGTTCAGTAGTCCACTCTTTAAGTTTATTTGCTCTATTTGTACTCCAATACCATTATCTGCGTATTCTATCATGATATTCTTCTCCATCTTTTTGAAAGTAATCACGACTAAACTGCATTGGCTGTGCTTCTTCATATTAACCAGCAATTCCTGAAGGATACGATAAACTGTAATCTTCTTGTTCGTTTCTAAAATTGTATTCTGCAATACATCTATACCGTTGACTATTATATTCACCTCATCATTACTGTAATTGGACATCATATCCCTCAGACTTGGTACAAAATCAGTTCCCGTATGAATCGCACTATTTTCTTTAGAAATATTTCGCGTTCTAGAATAGATATTATCCAGACCCTTAAGTAGCGTTTCTTTGTTGTTTTTAGTCGTTAAATCCTGCGTTTCTGCAAAAGTCATGGCATGATACACGTCATTTGCCAACTCATCGTGAAGTTTTTTGGAAATTCGAGTCTCGGTATCATAAGACACTCTGACCTTTTCTTTTTTGCTTTTATTATTTAAAAAATTAATGATTAAAGCAGTAATCCCTAGTAAAAACAATATTACAAAATACATTAAAAGTGTACTATTTTTCTCTTTTTCCAATAGTAGCGTAGTTTCTGCCTTTTGAGTGGATAGTTTTTGGTTTTGCTCTTTTTGGTTGCTAAAATCGTATCTGATATTAGCAAACTGATTCTTGTTTCTTTGTCGCACTTCAGAAATACTGTCATTTAATCTAAAATGAACCGTTGAAAAAGCTCTCGATTCATTTTCGGAACTGCTATTAACTAATATTTGAAGCGCATCGAGTCGTTCATCGATACTCTTCATTTTTGATGCATTTTTATACGCTTTTAGCGCGTATTGTTTAGCCAGTAAATTGTCCTCTTTTGACTTGTAATAGTTTGCTAATTGAATGTAACTTCCAATTAAACCGTATTCATCGTTTTGATCTTCTCTAATCGCTAATGCTTTAAGAAAATAACCAACTGCTCTGGAATCATTGACTTTAAAGTAAGCCAAACCTAAATTATTTAATATTTTAGATTTGATTTTTTCACTAACTACTTCGCTTTTTGCCTGTTCCAATTTTGATAATAATATAATCGCTTTTTGATATTCTTTATCTAAAATAAACACAGATGCGATATTATTATCAATAATTATTCTGGTAGACTCATCCTCAGCATATTGTCTTGCTTTTTTATAATAACCTAAAGATTTTTTATAATCATAAGTTTCTTTTAAAGAAATCCCCAGATTATTGTATGCACAGCTAAAATTGTAATTTCTGTTCGTTTGGTTAATAAAACTTAATACTTCTGTATTCACAGCTTCCATATCGTAATAATCGTCTTTATTTTTTAAAATACTAGACATCATCAACAAGGAATAAACAACGAGACTGCTGTCTTTTTTATATTCGAATTGTATTTTGGACTTATTGAAATAACTGAAAGCAATACTATCTTGTTGCTTAGCAGAATAGTAATCCGCAAGATTAAGAAAAGAATGCCCCATATAAAGAGTGTCTTTTTTTTGCGTCGCTACTTGCTCAAATTCTTTTAAAAAAGGAAGAGCAATGTCTGGGTTGTACTGGTTCAGCAACTCCCCTTTTCTATTCATAGTCTTAAAGATAACAGAATCTATATTTACCTTTTTAGCCAGCTGATAAGACTTATCTATGTAAGCCATTTTTTTTTCTGTTGAAATAGAGTCTGATTTACTCAGTTCTAAAAAGCTGTTTATAGTATCTATAGTCGCTTCGTCTTGCTGTGATGGTACACTTTTGTTTTTAGTGCACGATAGCATAAATACACAAAAAACAAGGATATAAAAAGGGGAATAAAAACTGTTAAATTTCATTCCCCGAATGTAGCAAAATAATAGTAACTTACTAAAAAACCACTTCTTAATTTTTATGATTTTGAATGGTATTATGCAATCATCAACACCTTAACTATTTAAATGGGATGTTGCTGTTTTAACGTCAGGCTGTCAACTCAATTTAAGTAGTACTATCAGTACGCGTTAAAATCATACAAACAATCACCTTAATATCACACAGTGAAGCAAATGCGGATAATCCGTTCCAAGCGATGGGACTTTCACGAGATAAAATAATTCATTTTTTTATTTTTATTATTTTTACTATCACCTGAAACAAAAAGTATATCTTTCTAGTGCTCAACAAGAATTTACCCAAGAGCGATAGGTACTGATCCCTAACTTCGTCAGTACTTTCAACAATTAAAAACATAACGTCGTAATTTGTCGTTGTATCCGCTTATTTTTACAAAATAAATAATACGTTGCCCCTTTTGAATAAATTAAACATAATTTCAAAATCAAAACATACAATAATTCTAATTCACATAAACTATGACTATTTTATATTTACACGGACTCGAAAGCAAACTTAGTCTAGCAAAACGATCCATTTTAGAACGTTTTGGAGCCGTCATTGCACCTGATCTTGATTACCATAACAACCCAAATGTTTTTGATATACTTATAAAAATGAGTGAGACGCATACCTTTGATGTGGTTCTTGGTAGCAGTATGGGCGGTTTTATGGGCTACTATTTCGCTAATACAATTAACCGCCCTGCCCTACTTTTTAATCCGGCTTTACCACATCGACCCGTTCCCCAAAATATTCCGGCAATAGATCCTGTAAATACCTCATCACTTTTGCATTTTGCATTAGGAGGACAAGATGACGTCATCAAAGCCAACGATAATCTAAAATGGCTTGCTGAAAACAGACTCTCTAATACAGATATAAAAATTTCAATCCACAACCAAATGGGACATCCAATTCCAGTGCGTATTTTAGAAATAGAAGTAACTGAATTCTTCCGTCAATTAGAATTTTTGAAATAAAACTGTTTTTTTTCACGGTGGCATTACTTGCTATTATCAATATCTTGCTTTGCAGCGAAAAAAAAATGATGCTAAATAAATAACCAACAGATTAAAGACAGATTATGAAAGAACTACGAATTATGTTGACTGATGATCAGCATGAAAAATTGATGAATAAACTAAGTAACGAGGGACAAAAAAATATGGAACATTCCACCCTTTCTGGTTTTTCGATAACCTTAAAAGAAGCCTTTCCGGGTATGTCCTGGTTAACGGTTGACATGAATGGCGAACTGGATTTGGGTGACGTAAATTGGGAAATAAAATAATCAACGCAGCTTATGATTCGGTATCCACACGAAGAATAAATTAGAGTTAAATCCAAAATAAAAATTAATACATTGGGTGAAGGAATCGAAATTAGAGGAAAATCAGAGGTATGTTGCTCGTGATTAAGAGCTAGGAATCCATGTTGTACAAAAAACAATTGGATTACTTATTTTTGAACAATTAGAAATCACTAACGATCTATTGAATATGAATCATTTTACTTTTACAGCAGCCCAATAGGATTACTCTAAATTCTTGACTGATACAAAACACCAATTTCAGAGTTTGGAAACGGTAAAAAGCAATACCCGTAAAACAAATCAAACTTGTTTGAGATAAGGTAAATAGCAACTTATTCCCAAAAACAGAAAAGAAAAGAAATTAAGTTCGTTTGAAATCACAAAACTAAAATGACTACCGCCATTTGTCAAACTGAACAAATAAAAGGTTTCTTAAACCCAAAATACTAAAACAAAAAGCTTCGTATTATTATTAAAGTCTTTTACATCACAGTCCATAAAACTGAAAATGTGACATATATTTTTTTTTTTTGAAAAATGATATTTCTCATGTTTTTTTACATTAAGTAAAAAGTACCATCATTACTTCTTTTATCACCATTACTACATTGCCTTTTAGTTACAAATTTGCATAATCATTTTAAATAAGGATCATTATGAAATTCCAAACTAAAAAGCTTTATTCCAAAGTAAAGTTAGTTACTCTCACCATACTACTTTTTTTTCAGCCATTATTAACCTTTGCACAAACAGACGAGGGTGTTAGTTTTTTTCCTAATAAATCTATAGGTTTTATTGGCTTATTAGTAGGATTAGTAATTGTTGCTGTTGCATTAGTATTTTTTTTAATATTAAAACTGGCGGGAAATACAAACCAATTTTTGGAAGATAAAAATGAGGTTAAGAAAGATAAATTCAAAAAATATATGAATAATTTGAATTCGTCAGAAATTGAAGTTTTAAAGAAAAAAAGAAGTCAGAACAACAACCGCATTTCAATCGTAGTTGTGGGTTTTATATCTTTAGTACCACAAATAATGTCTGCTCAAACTGCTCCTGCAAATAGAGAAGATCTTTTTTCTCAACCAGGAGTAATCATTACTTTAGTCTTGATTTTTATTCCGTTGTTTTTGGCTTTGGTCTATTTGGCTGCAAAAGTAAATACCGGTTTCAAAAATTACGTCAACAATCAAAAAATCAACGAAGCTAAAGAGTTTGCAGCCTATATTTCTGAAACAGAAAATATTCCAAGCGATGCGATTTTGGATGAAATCAAGCATAAATTAGAATACAATATTACGCCAAATGAACTTTCTGGTATCGAGACTCCAAATGATTCAAAAGGCTTATTAAAAAATATTAGTTCTGAAACGAACTATCGTTTTTTTGCTTCTAAAAGGCCACCCGTAAAACGCCCTAAAATTGACCCCGAATTGACTCGGTTAATTTTATGGTTTCTAGGAACTGCGGTTTTTTGGCTCTTCGTTGGTAGTAGTGTTGGAGAGTACGTAGGTATAAAATTTATCGTTCCAGACGCTGATAATTACAGTTGGTTGAGTATTGGTAGACTTCGTGCCGTGCATACAAATCTAGTTTTTTGGGCATGGTCCACAATCGGAATTATGGGATTGGGTTATTATATCGTTCCTATGGTTAGTAATGCACCATTAAATAGTATTAAAAATGGATGGAAAGCACTTATTGCTGTAAATGCAGCTATGCTTGTAGGAGCTATTTCGATTATGGCCGGAATCAATAATGGTGGTGGTGAATATCGTGAAATAATTTGGCCTATCATGGCTGTTTGGGCCTACGGATTATTACTTACAGTAATCAACTTCATTAAAACAATTGCAAAGCGTACCACACTCGAAATATACATTTCTAACTGGTTTATCGTAGCGTCTTATATTTTCATTTTGATTGTTGCAACAATTGCTTATATCCCAATGGGACAAGACGGAATTGGTGAAACAATCGTGCAAGGATATTATATGCACCAAGCGGTGGGAATGTGGTTTATGTTCTCCATGTTAGGAGTACTTTACTATTTATTGCCGCAACAATTGAACAAACCTATTTATTCCTATAGTTTAGGAGTATTAGCGTTTTGGTCACAAATTTTATTTTACACCGTTATTGGGACACATCACTTTGTTTTTAGCGCCTTACCATGGTGGTTACAAACCGTTGCCATTGTAGGAAGTGTAGGGATGTTAATTCCAGTTACTTCTGGAACAATTAATTATCTGATGACTATGAGAGGTTCATGGAGTAAGATTAGTAATAGTTATTCATTGCCTTTCTTCTTTGTTGGAATCATTTACTATTTCACTGGCTCTTTTCAAGGAACTGCCGAAGCTTTTCGTTCTACTAATTTAATCTGGCACTTTACTGATTTTACTATTGCACACTCGCATATTACGATGTACGGAATTATTACTTTTTTACTTTTTGGTAGTATTTATGCCATTGTACCTCGCCTTACAGGAAAAGAACCACCACAATTGGGAGTTGGTGCTCATTTTTGGTTGGCATTAATAGGATTACAATTTTATACTATTCCGTTAATGATTGGAGGTACTTTAAAAGGAATTATGTGGGCCGAAGGAAAACCGTTTATTGATAGTGTAGTATTAATGGGACCGTATTGGTTATGGAGAGCAATTGGAGGAACTTTAATGTGGTTGTCTCATATCGTTTTAGCTTACAATATGTACAAAATGATGCGCCCTTCTACTGATGTAGATGTTAAAGAAAAAGCATTCGAAATAATCAATCAAAATTTGGAAGCTAATTCAGTTGAACCTAAAATATAAATACGATGAGTATATTTCACGATCATAAAAAACTTTTTACGTTAGCTACTGCCCTATTTGGCACATTAACTCTTTTTGTAGCCGTATTTCCATCATTGTATAATGAAGAAAATAGCGCTCCTCTATATGGTAGTGTACCACTTACGGAGCAGGAAGAAGCAGGAAGACAGATTTATATAAGTAACGGCTGTGTAGGTTGTCACACGCAACAAGTACGTAATGTAGACATGGATAAAACTTGGGGAAGTCGCCCAGGAATCGCCTCAGATTATGCTTATAGCACCAGAAAAAGCATTTGGCAAAATTCAGGTACTTTAATGGGAACCGAAAGAACAGGACCCGACTTAACAAATATTGGAGACAGACAACCCAGCCAAGATTGGCATCTAGTCCATTTATACAATCCCAGAACAGTAATGCCTCAATCAATAATGGCGCCTTATCCGTGGTTATTTGAAATTAAAGATAAAGTAGAAAAAGGGGACATCAAAGTCAATGTTCCTCAAGAGTTCCTTCACGGTCAAAAAGGAGTTGTCGTGGCTACACAAGACGCTTTAAATCTAGTAGCTTATTTAAAAAGTTTAAGACAAGTTAAATTACCTGACGGAACTCCAGACCCTGCCTTTTTATACAAAATAGAAAAAGCAGAAGCAACTGCTGCAGCCGGTGGTGCCCCAGCAGAATTAAACGGAACCGATTTATATGGTGCAAATTGTATGGCATGCCATCAACAAAATGGTGAAGGACTTCCGGGTGCATTTCCTCCTTTGAAAGGCAGTAAAATTGTTTTGGATGACAACCCCGAAATTATGGTTGGAATTATTATGAATGGCTACAATGCACAAGAACAATACGGTGAAATGCCTGCCGTAGGAACAAACGCGAACCTATCTGCCGAAGAAATTGCCGCAATCATGAACCATGAAAAAACCAGTTGGGGAAATACTGCCAAAAAAGTAACACCAGAACAAGTTAAGAAATTAATGGATCTCGCTAAGTTAAGTGCACCTCAACAATAAATAAAAAGAAGATGAAAAAGTCAATATACACAGTACTACTTGCCGCATTTTCGGTGGCAACATACGCCTGTCCCATGTGCGAGAAACAACAGCCTAAAATTTTGAGAGGAATTGCGCATGGAGCTGGTCCAGAAAGTAATTTAGATTATGTAATTGTTTGGGGCATGGTTGCATTTGTTGTAATAACACTGTTTTATGCGTTGAAATACCTAATAAAACCAAAAGAAAACAATGATGATCATATAAAAAGAACCATTATAAACTTTGAATAATATGGACCATAAAAGTAAAGTGATTATATTTGTTGATGATGATCTTCAACCAATAGGAGAATTTGATGCACCTGTAAATTTTGAATTAGATACTCGTAAATTAAAAGATGGATTTCACCAATTAAAAATAGTTAGTAAAGACCCAGCAGGAAAAGAAGGCGTAAGAATTATTCCCTTTAAAGTTAGGAATGGTCCTGCTATTGCTGTCGAAGGATTAAAAGACAATGACGAGGTTGATGGCGTTTTACCATTAATGATTAATGCGTATGGAAAAGGAAATCAAAAACAATTTTTAATTGATGGTAGTGAAACGCCTAAAAGTGTTCCTTCCTGGTTAATCTCTGGTATCATTGCTTTTGTAGCTTGGGCAATCTATTTTACAATAACTTCTTTAGGGTAAAAATAATATGTGCGAAATAAAAAACATCAGTTGTAATGAAGTTGCTCAAAATGAGTCGAGATTTGCTATTTATACTACTGCTGATTTTTTAAAATTCATGCAAAAACTAAATGTTCCACATCGGCATAATTATTATATGATTTTGCTAAATGAAAAAAATCAGGGTTCACAATTAATCGATTTCGTCGAATGTGACATTGAGCCCTTATCAATAACATGTTTGCATACGGGTCAAATTCATCAATGGCTAGACTATAGCAAAATTGAAGGCTTTGTTTTGGTATTCGAAAGTGATTTTTTTGCCTTGAGGTATCAAAATTATCAACTGAGTGAATTTTCATTCTTAACGTATCGCCACAAGCAACCTTATATAAAAGTTTCAGAAGAAAATTTTAATCATATTAAGTCCATTGCACTTTGGATGCTAAAAGAGTTTAATGGAAAACAAAACAATTTAGAAAAATGCTTACGTTCTTTACTCAATATCATGTTGATAGATCTTAATCGATTATTTGAACCTAATACCAAAAATGCAGAATTTAGTCAATCACTACAGCTTATCCACCACTTCGAAGAGTTAATTGACAAATATTACAAAGAGAAGCATTTTGTAAAAGACTATGCTTCGCTTATGCATGTTCGGCCTAATTATCTCAATGCTGTTTGCAACGAGGTAACCAACAGTTCTGCCGGTGATTTAATACGAAATCGCATTCTTATTGAAGCCAAACGATTGCTCATTCACGAAAAAAAGACAGCATCTGAAATAGCATACGAATTAGGTTTTGTAGACAACTCTTATTTTGGACGCTTTTTTAAAAAATATGAAAATTATACACCAGACGGTTTTAAGAAAAAATATCTAAAAAATTAGTCTCCAATTCGTCGAAAAAACGAAATTATAGAACTACAATGTAACATATGTCACTGTACAACTGCTCCTTAATAAATACCTTTGTAGTATATTAAATATTTGGATTTTGTTAGCAAAACAGCGTATTGTTTCAATAAAAAAAGATCCAATTTTAAAAATAACTACTCTTTTCATACTGCTCTTATTAGGGAGCAAAACAAACTTGAAAATCGCATAACTTTCAATAGGAATGAATAAATCAATTCAAAATAGTTTTATCTTTTTAATCATAATTAGCATTGTATGTTTTAATTTGAAAACGACTATTTTACAATTTGAATATTCTTTTTTTAATGAAAGTTTTACGGAGCAGTTTTGCCAAAACAAAGCAAAACCAGAATTAAAATGCAACGGTAAATGTCATTTGAAAAAGATAAATAAAGAACAGGACAATCAGGATTCTTCAAAAAAATCATTTGCAGATCGTGACGTTTTATTTTTTAACGACTTCGTTCAACACCCTATTTCTTATCTAATTCCTTCACAAAAGAAAAAGATCTATTCTAAAAAAGACTTCTTTCAGGTTAAAATAAATTATCCTTCAGAACATCCTCCTCAAAATTTGGTTTAACATCGCAACAGCTTAATAGCTAGAATGTTTAATCAAAATTATCAAAATGAAAAAAATTATTTGTGCCTTAACTATATTAGGCACGCTAAACGGTTATGCTCAAGAAGCAACAAAAAAAATAGACACGACCAAAGTGACCCTTTTAAATGAAGTACTTGTTACGGGTTCGTCCATAAAAAACCCTGCCCAGGTTATTGTTAAACAGGATTTCTCAGAAAAAGTAGTGCAGCCTAAAAATTCTGGTGAATTATTTGAAGATATCAATGGTTTTCATCTCATCAAAAGAGGAAATTATGCTGTCGACCCCGCTTTTAGAGCTTCTCAATACGAACAGTTAAATGTTCAAATAGATGGTGGAACTAAAGCGTTTCATGCCTGCCCCAACCGAATGGATCCTGTAACTACCTTGGTTAATCCAGAAGAAATTACTAAAATCGAAATCATAAAAGGCCCATTTTCGGTTCGTTATGGAAACACTTTTGCAGGACTTATTAATTTAGTTTCAAAATCTCCAGCTAACAACACTAAGCTCCTTAGCGGAAGTCTTTCTTCTGGTTATGAAAGCAATGGAAATTCTATGGTTAACATGTTTACTTTAGACAGTAAAATTAAAAAGTTTGACTTTTCTGGAAACTTCAGTTATCGCGATTATGGGAACTATGAAGATGGAAATCAAAACGAAATTCCGTCCTCGTTTAGAAGTATTAGTTATGGATTAAAAACGGGTTATCAAATTTCAGATAACCAACGTTTGCAAGCTACTTTACGTCAAAATTTTGGTCGTGATGTACTTCATGCAGGTTTGCCTATGGATACGGATGAAGATAATAGTACCATGGCTAATTTAGATTACAAATTAGAGACAAACAACACCTATTTTAAAGGATTAACTTCTAAGGTTTACTACTCGTATGTAGATCATATTATGACCAATTCACGAAGAGCTTCTTTTGCAAATTCAGAAGCCGTGTCAAAAGTAAATGCTTTAACATATGGTGGGAAAATTGAAACAGAATGGAGTTTAGGCTCGAAAGTCAATTTGTTTACTGGAATCGATATGGTCAATTTATCTAGAGAAGGTGGCAGAGATCGTTTAGTCAAAGTTAATATGATGGGAACTACGCTTGCAACACCTTTAGCTTATTATGATAAAGTTTGGCAAGACAGTTACTCCAATGATTTTGGTTATTTTGCAGAAACTAAAATTAAAGCTTCAGAGAAATCATGGTTGACTATTGGTTCCCGTTTGGATTTTATTACTTCTGATGCGAATGATTTAGATGCTACTTATGCTGCTTTGTATCCAGATTTTGAAAAAAGAAACGAAACATTGTATAGTGGTACGGTTTCGTATCAATACCTTTTTAATCCCAATTATAAAATAGAAGCTTCTTTTGGTCGAGGCACTAGAGCAGCTAATATTGAAGAACGTTTTATCGCCTTCTTTAACATTGGAAGAGATGCTTATGAATATGTAGGAAATCCAAATTTAAAACCGGAAGTAAACAATCAGTTTGAATTAAGCTTTGATGGAAAAACAAACTTAAAAGGTTTCTTTAATTCAGTTCAATATGGAACTTCAGTATTTTATTCTATTTATGAAAACTATATTTTAGGCGTTGTAGATGCCTCTTTAACTCGAAAATACAACTCGACTTCACCACCAATTCACCCAAAAGTTTTTAGAAATATTGACAAAGCATTAAAAACTGGTTTTGAAGCTTACGGAAACATTACATTCCATGAGAATTTTAATTTTGGAACAGAGGTTTCGTACACCTATACAGAAAACAAAGATTTTAATGAAAGTTTACCTCTAACTCCGCCATTAGTAACGCGATTAAAATTGAGTTATGAATACAAGAAGTTCTGGGCCAAAGCATTGTACACTTTGACAGCAAAACAAAACAAAATTTCAACCAGCTATGATGAAATTGCTACCGCAGGATATGAAGTGATGGATTTAAACATTGGTTACAAACCTATAAAATCAGTATCCATTGGAATGGGGCTTTTAAATGTGTTTGATCAATATTACAACAACCATTTAACCTTTGCTTTCAACAATGTAGCCGGTTTTGGAAGAGTTCCTATTACGGAACCTGGTCGAAACTTTACGCTATTTGTAAACTATAAATTTTAAAACTCAAAAAAGCCTCAAGTTATTCTTGAGGCTTTTTGATTTTAGGGAAAAATCGGTTTACTTTTTTCTTATACTCCTTGTAATCAGAAAATTTTTTAAGTAATTGTTGTTCTTCATAATTTGTTTTAAAGTAAAATAAAAGCAATAAAATTAGAGCAATAACTAATTTTAAAAATGAAACTTTATAAAAGGCATATCCAAACGTAAACAAGATGAGTCCTGTATAAATAGGATGTCGACTGAGTTTGTACATTCCAAAAGTGATCAACTCAGAATCTGTTTTGGGTGTTGGAAAAACAGTTAGATTTTTGTTGAGTTGCAAAACCGAAAGTGCTGAAATAAGAAAACCTATGATGGCCACCACTAATCCAATATATTTTACTGGTTGGGGAAGTTCAAAATGTGGTAAAAAATCAAAAGCATACAATCCAAATAATAGGAATTGTATGCTTACAAATAAATAATCTTTCCACGATTTTATCATTTTTTCTTACCTATAAATCGAATAACGGATCCCTTCCCTTGGTGAAAAGGGCCTTCACTTAATTCGATAATTTCTGTTTTTAAGAAATCAAATGCTATGTTTTTAAATTCCTCTTTTATCTCCTCTTCCGAAAACAACATTTCAATATCCTTTGGTCCGCCAGAAGGATATTCTAATTGTTCCTTACTAAATGCCTCAAAAATTACAACCCCATTCGGTTTTAGTAATCGTTCAATTTGATGGTGAATTGTTGCTCTAATAGCCTTTGGAAAATGAGAATAAATAAAGACAACTCCATCAAAAGAAGCTGGTTCAAAATCTAATTCTTCTAGTATTCCAACGCGATAATCAATTTTTACACCGTTATCATTAGCTAACTTATCCGCCTTCTTTTTACCCTCGATACTTGTATCAAAAGCAAAAACTTCAAATCCGTTTTTTGCTGCAAAAGCGGCATTTCGACCTTCTCCTTCGGCAGGAAATAATATTTTTCCGTTTTCAGGCAATTTAGAAATCGATTCTACAAAAAATTGATTGGGCTGAATTCCGTAAGCATACTCGTTTTCAGCATATCGTTCATTCCAAAAATTACTCATAATGTATCTTTCTTTTTTGGTGAAGTTACAAACATATTAAATAACAAACCACCCATTAAACCACCATATAAAGTACTATTTATCGGCTTTGAGGTAATGGCACAGGTACCTGATGCACAGCCTACAAAATGATAATAGGCGTAACCAGCAATTAAGCCCACTACTACTCCAACTCCCGTAAAAATATATTGTTTTTTCGTCATTTTATTTACATTTTGATTCACCTCCACAACACGATTTTTCTTCAATCGTGGTTTCACCTTTAATTGGATATCCTTTCTGAACCCATTTTGAAAGTCCTTTTTTCATGTTCAACAAATTGTCAAAACCATAATCACGCAACAAATGTACCACCTGCAAACTTCGCTCTCCATTTAAAGACGCTACAATTACTTTCTCGGATTTTGGGATTTCGTTCATCCTTAAAGCCATTTGACTCATTGGTATGTGCAATACGCGTGGAACATCAAATGAGAACTGATTAAACTCCTTTTCTTCACGAACATCGAGCAATAGATAATTGCGTTTTATTAATTCTAATGTGCTTGTTGGGCAAACCTCTTTTATTCTTAACTCTTCCATGACTTATTTTTTATCGAATACAATACTCCACATTCCTCTTACTTCATTCTCACTATAACCCGTTGCCAAATCATGTGGATACAATCCTTTTATTTTCATTTGTACCTCTGGTTTTATATTTTCAGACGTACCATGACATTGCAAACACATGGCATTAGTTGGTATTGGGTAGTAAAAATGTACTTTATCGCCTTTCTCTACTATAACTGGTTTAGGCTCTTTATTAGCCGCTAAATCTTTCTTGAATTGCGCGATATAAATCAATTCTTCGGCATTTGCTTTATTATTTGGATTTCTATTTTTATCAGAAACACGTTTGATTGTTGCATTGTATTTAACGGACATACTGTCTGTTAATGGAATGGCCTGAATATTACAAAAAGCCATTGCTTCAATCGTTCCTTTCTTTTGGATGGTTCCCATTAGATTTTTACCTAAAACCTTTTGGGTTCCGAATGCGTATTCTAAACCTATATCTGCAAAAGTCTTTTCTTTTGCAACAGCAAAAAACTCTTTACCTGATTGTTCCCAATCGTTATTTCCGTGACCTTGCCAATGCTCCTTGAACCATACTGGCGCTTCCACTTTATAATCATACATAAATGCGGCAATTTTTACGGTAGCGCTATCAGGGAAAGCTTGTTTTGGCATTACGCCAAATTTTCTGACCGCTCCATATAGTAACGCATTATCATCTGTAGGATTTGCTACAAATTCAGAAACTGCTTTTATAAATTCGGCTTTGTTGTATCCTTCCTTATCAATATATCGTGCTTTAATAGCAACAAATGGCGGCGCGACCCTACCTTCTACCTCATCTGCAGTGGGACTATGACAGGTATAACAATGTTTTTCCATTAAATCTTTGGCTTGCTGCGGTTGGTAAGCAAAACTTGGTGTTTTATCAATATCTTGATACGAATGCTTCTTTTTATTACAAGAAAAAAGTAGCACTACCGAAAAAAGTATAACGATTTTTTTCATGATGCGTTTTTAAGTTTTTGTAAAACTATTTATTAATAGCCAAAAGAAGTGTAACATTTATCACAAGAGGCTTTTTATATTAATAGCTTACATTAAGATATTTATAGCTAAAAACTATTAATTATAAAATTACGATGAATTTAATTAATACGACATAACTCTTGTCACATAAAATTTATTGAATCTATACTAACTTCGAGCTATAAAATAATCATCTAAACATATAAAACAATGGACGAACAAATAATTTGAATGCCAAGAATTGGTGATATGGCTCCAGATTTTGAAGCGGTAACCACTACAGGAAAAATAAAATTTTCAGAATATAATAAAGGAAGTTGGGTTATGTTTTTTTTCACATCCAGCTGATTTTACTCCAGTTTGTACTACAGAAATGAGTGGGTTTGCTTTAGAAAAAGATTTCTTTGCAAAACACAATACAAAATTAATGGGTCTAAGTATTGACAGCATTCACTCTCACATCGCTTGGGTAAATGCCGTAAATGAAAAAACAGGTGTTTTATTTGAATTTCCAATAGTTGCAGATATTAGTATGAAGGTTTCAAAAGAATACGGAATGCTTCAACCAGGAGAAAGTGAAACAGCTGCAGTAAGAGCCGTTTTCATAATGGATCCTAAAGGAAAAGTACGTTTAATCATGTATTACCCTTTAAATGTAGGTAGAAATAGGGCAGAGACTAAACGTTCTCTACTCGCTCTACAAACATCAGACGAGTATAGTGTAGCTATGCCTCTTGACTGGCAACCTGGTGAAAAAGTGATTGTTTCTGCTCCAAAAACAGTAGAAGAATTAGCCGAAAGAAAAAAGAGTAATTTAGAAATGGTGGATTGGTACTTAGCCAAAAAATCTATTTAAATCTCCTATTTTAAAAAACTTAAAAACCATTCTTTAATAGGGTGGTTTTTTTGTAAATTACACTCAATTAATAACTTAAAAATAAAAAAATGTATTTTAAACACATATACGACAAGAGTTTATCTCAAGGAAGTTACTTCATTGGATGTCAAAAATCAGGCGTAGCAGCAGTTATTGATGCAAAAAGAGATGTAGATACTTATATAGAAATAGCAAAAGAAAATAACATGCAAATAACGCATGTACTGGAAACTCACATACACGCTGATTTTCTTGCAGGTTCAAGAGAGTTAGCAAAAGTAACAGGCGCTGAACTATTTCTTTCTGCAGAAGGAGGTGAAGACTGGCAATATGAGTTTCCCCATAATGGTTTAAAACAGGGTGATATACTAAAATTAGGTAATTTAACATTAGAAGTTATACATACTCCAGGACACACTCCTGAAAGCATCAGTTTCCTACTTACAGACATTCCAGCAACAACAAAGCCAGTAATGCTGTTTACAGGTGACTTTGTCTTTGTTGGTGATGTTGGTCGCCCAGATCTATTAGAAAAAGCCGCTAATATAGATGGTACTGCTAATGCTGGTGCCTTACAAATGTATAAGTCCATTCAGTTATTTTCAGAGCTAGGGGATTATATCCAAGTTTGGCCAGGCCACGGCGCTGGTTCCGCTTGCGGTAAAGCATTAGGTTCTGTGCCAAGTACTACTGTGGGTTACGAAAAAATAAGAAACTGGGCGCTACAATATGCTAATGATAGGGATGGATTTGTAAAATATTTATTAGAAGACCAACCCGAGCCTCCTAAGTATTTTGCCATGATGAAAAAGTTGAACAAAGTTGACAGACCGCTATTAACTGAAGTTCCAACACAAAAATTACTAGCTGCATCAGAATTGAAAACAGCTATCGAAAAAGGAGTAAAAGTAATTGACGCTAGAAATAAACTCGCCTTTGCAGCAGGATTTATTCCTCAAACTTTAAATATTCAAGGAAATAACTCATTTGCAACCTGGGCAGGTTGGTTCGTAGATTATGATGAAAAATTTATTTTAGTAGTTGAAAATGAAAGCCAAGTAGATGATCTTACTCGTAAACTAATGAGAATTGGTTTAGACAATGTTATGGGGTATGTCGTAGGAACAAAATCATGGACTGATTATGGTGGAAAATTAGAAACAGCAAAAAATATTGACCTTCACAAATTTAAAGAAGTTATGGACGATAGCGTTATAATTGATGTGAGAGGTGCTTCAGAATTTAATACTGCTCACATAAAAGAAGCGCAAAATGTATTTGTAGGAACTATTTATGACCATCTAAATTTAATTCCTAAAGATAAACAAGTAGTCATTCATTGTCAAGGTGGAGACCGATCTGCAATTGCATATTCTATTTTAGCAAAAGAAGGATATACAAAAATAGCAAACTACGCCGCTGGAATGAACGAATGGATTAAAGATAACCCTAAAATATCACACGAAAAATAGTGAAACTAATTAGATGAAATTTGAGCTGTGACTTACTTTTAATTCTAATTAAACTTCTCTGAATAATTCCAAGAAACCGTCTCCATACCATTTTTGAGGCGGTTTTTTTATCCATCTAAATTATTCCTTTTCCACTATAGCTCTTAAAAAATATTTACATTTGGTTAACTAATCATTTACATAATTCGTGAGAGTATTTTTTTTATAATTCAATATTGATTTTATCAGTATCATCCCCCCTTACGCAAAACAACTCCAATCCTTCCAAACTAAATTAGAGAATTAGCAATGGATATAGTAAGTTTGCAGGCATTAGATTAAAAATGTAGTTAATCCACAAAAAGATAATTTTATTTTCATTTTATTTCCTTTATACCTTAAAAAATGTCTGAATACAGCCTTGACTTACAATACAAAGACATCACTTATGGTGAAGAACAAGTCAATTTCAAGGAATTTGAATCTTGCACATTTACCAATTGTGATTTCTCCCAATGTAATTTTATTGCTGTCACTTTTATCGACTGTCACTTTAATTCTTGCAATTTCAATAGTTCAAAGATAAATCATGTTGCCTTTAGAACGGTCTTTTTTAATACATGTAAAATGACCGATGTAAACTTTGCAATGTGTGATAAATTCATTTTTGAAGTTCATTTTAAGGATTGTATTTTGGATTTCTCCAAATTTTACACCTTAAAAATGAAAGGGACAACATTCACAAATACTAGCCTTGTTGCAGTTGACTTTATGAGTACTAACTTAACCGAAGTCCTATTTAGCAACTGTGATTTATACCGTTCTGAATTTGATAAAGCAATTGCCGACAAAGCCGACTTTAGAACAAGCTACAACTATTCAATCGATCCCACCAAGACAAAACTTAAAAAAGCTCAATTTTCTATAGAAGGCTTAAAAGGCTTATTAACCAAGTACGATATTATCGTTGAATAAGGTTTTTGGGCAAAAAAAAAGAGCCGGAAAAAATTCCCGACTCTGATTCTAAATTAAATTATTGGTTATCTCCAACCGCCTCCAAGATCTTTATATACATTAACAACGGCATTCAATTGGTCTTTTTTAGTTTCTATTAATTCCAATTTTGTTTCTAATGCATCACGTTGTGTCAGTAAAACTTCTAAATAATCTACTCTAGCCGACTTAAACAAGTCATTTGAAACATCAATAGATTTGTCTAAAGCAGCCACTTGTTTAGATTTTAGATCATAACTTTTTTCTAGGTTATCAATTTTCGAAAGTTGGTTTGACACTTCTAAATAAGCATTCAAAATAACACGCTCATAGTTATACATCGCCTGAATCTGTCTGGCATTAGCACTACTAAACTCGGCTTTTAAAGCATTTCTATTAATTAATGGAGCTGCTAATTCACCCGCCAAAGAGTACAATAATGAAGCAGGTGATTTAAACAAGAAAGAGGTTTTGAAGGCATTATACCCTACTCCTGCTGAAATCCCAAAAGAAGGAAAAAACTCTGCTCTCGCAACTTTCACATCTAATTTGGCTGCAGCCAACTCTAATTCGGCCTGTTTAATGTCTGGACGATTCGTTAGCAACTGTGAAGGAATCCCTGCTTGAATAGATTCAGGAACGACACTTAAAATAGCGGTTCTGTCTCTTGGAATTTCCTGAGGAAAACGACCCAGGAGAAAATTGATTTTATTCTCTGTCTCCTTGATATTTTGATTAATATCAAATTCCATACTTTGCGACTTCAGTACCTCTGCTTGAAATTTCTGTACTGCTAATTCAGTTCCTCTTGCCGCTTCTTTTTGCAATTTCACAATCTCTAACGCATTCTTTTGAAGCGCAATATTTTGTTTTACAATTAGGAGTTGGTTATCCAAGGCCTGTAATTCATAGTACGAATTAGCCACTTCAGCAACAAGGTTAGTCAGTACAAAGTTTTTACCTTCTACCGTTGCTAAATAGCGCGTAACTGCAGCTTTTTTTGCAGTATGCAGTTTATGCCAGATATCTACTTCCCAATTGGCGTAAGCCCCTATAGTAAAATCCGTCAGTGGATCTGGAAATTCTTTTCCTGGTGCAATTTCCGTAGAAGCATCCCCAGCACCCTGACTCGTGTAACGACCCACTTTTTCTACTCCTGCACCTGCTTTAAGACCTACTGTTGGTAATAAAAATCCTTTTCTAATTCGAGCTTCATTTTTAGCTATTTCAATTTCCTGCAACGTAATCTGCAACTCTTGATTGTTTTGAAGAGCGGTATCTATCAAGCTTTGTAGGTTCTTATTAGTAAAGAAATTTCTCCACTGCATACTTGCAATAGTAGTGGTATCTGTACTAGTTACAAACGCATTTGGAACAGCTACTTTAGAAGCGCTTTCTACAACTGATGGTGCCTTACAGCCAACTATAGTTATACAGATAGCTATTGCAATACTATTTTTATTTATGAACTTCATTGTTATCAATTTCTTCAGTTAATGGATTTTCTTCTTCATTTTTAACCAACTTGTATTTTTCGGCTATTCGACCAAAGATGTAATACAATCCCGGAATTACAAATACTCCGCAAATAGTACCAATAAGCATCCCGCCTGCTGCGGCCGTTCCAATAGTTCTATTTCCAATTTTACCTGGTCCACTAGCAAAAACTAATGGTAGTAAACCTGCGATAAAAGCAAATGAAGTCATCAAAATAGGGCGAAACCTTGCTTTTGCACCTTCCATTGCAGCTTCTAACACTGATTTCCCTGCGGCATGTCGCTGAATGGCAAATTCCACAATCAAAACGGCATTTTTACCCAGCAACCCGATCAACATTACCATCGCTACTTGAGCGTAGATATTGTTTTCAAGTCCAGTTAATTTTAATAAAAGAAAAGCTCCAAATATACCCGCTGGTAACGATAGAATTACAGATAAAGGCAGAATAAAACTTTCGTATTGTGCTGCTAAAACCAAATACACAAATCCTAAACAGATAAGGAATACCCAAATGGCCTGATTTCCTTGTGACACCTCATCAGCAGAAATACCGGCCCAATCAATATCATATCCTCTTGGTAATTTTGCAGCGGCAACTTCTTGAATGACTTTAATCGCAGTACCACTACTATATCCTGCAGCAGCAGAGCCACTAATCTCTGTAGAAGTGTACATATTATGTCTTGTAATCTCCGATAATCCATATACTTTTTCTAACTTCATAAAAGCAGAATAAGGTACCATTTCATCTCGGTTATTTTTAACATAGAGTTTCAAAATATCCTCTGGCAATGCACGGTATTCTGGAGATGCTTGAACGATTACTTTGTAATTAATTCCATATTTAATAAAACTAATCTCGTAATTACTTCCCACTAAAGTAGATAAGGTATTCATGGCATTCTCAATAGATATTCCTTTTTGTTGTGCTAAGTCATTATCCACTTTCATCATATACTGAGGAAAACTAGCACTATAGAAACTAAAAACATTAGATAATTCAGGACGTTTGTTTAATTCTTTTACAAAGTCATTATTAATTGCCTCCATTTTTTTGTAATCACCTGAACCCGTTTTATCTAATAAACGAAGCTCAAATCCTCCGGCAGCTCCATATCCTGGTACGGCAGGTGGTTGGAAAAACTCGATATTTGCTCCTGGAATGTCCTTAGATTTTTCTTCTAACTCTGCCATAATCTCCACAACAGAATGCTTTCTATCGTCCCAGTCCTTAAGATTAATCAAACAAGTTCCTGCATTAGATCCAGTACCTTCAGTCAAAATTTCATACCCTGCTAAGGAAGAAACCGATTTTACTCCTTCAACGCCTTCTGCAATTTTTTGCAGTTTTACTGAAATATCATTGGTTCGTTCCAATGAAGATCCCGGAGGTGTTTGAATAATGGCGTAAAACATCCCCTGATCCTCATTTGGAATAAACCCAGAAGGAACCGTACTACTAATAAACCAAGTTCCTGCACAAAATCCTACAAGTGCAATAAAAGTAATCGCTCTTCTATTTATAATTTTCCCAAGTAAATTTTGATATTTACCTTGAGTAAGGTTAAATAGGTTATTAAAACCATCTATAAATCTGTTTATAGGCGTTTTCTTTTTAGGTTTACCGTGATTGTTTTTTAACATCATCGCACAAAGTGCAGGTGTCAATGTCAAGGCTACGATTCCCGAAAGAATAATTGCTGTCGCCATCGTAATAGAAAATTGTCTATAAAACACACCTACGGGACCAGACATAAATGCAACTGGAATAAATACTGCTGCCATCAAGAAAGTAATAGCCACAATAGCTCCAGCGATCTCATGCATTGCTTTTTTAGTCGCTTTTAATGGCCCCAGATGTTCTTCTTCCATCTTAGCGTGAACGGCTTCAATAACCACAATGGCATCATCGACGACGACTCCAATAGCTAAGACCAAAGCAAACAACGTAATTAAATTAAGTGAAATATCGAATAATTGCATGAACATAAAAGTTCCCACCAGCGATACTGGCACCGCAATTGCCGGAATTATTGTAGAACGCCAATCTCCCAAGAATAGAAACACTACTAATCCTACTAAAATGAAAGCTTCGATTAAGGTATGAATTACTTTATCGATCGAGGCATCTAAGAATTTAGAAACATCATACGAAATTTCATAATCCATTCCTTTTGGAAATTTTTTCTTGATGGTTTCTAATTTGGCTTTTACATCTTCGATAACCTGATTTGCATTACTACCAAAGGATTGTTTTAATACAATTGCTGCAGATGGTTTTCCATTTAGATTCGAATAAATATCATACATCGAACTTCCAAACTCAATATTTGCAACATCTTTCAATCTTAATATTTCGCCATTAGCATTAGATCGTAATATTATATTTCCATATTGTTTTTCGTCTGTAAATCGACCTGAATATTTCAATACATATTCAAATGCTTGCGAACGTTTTCCTGAGGCTTCTCCTGTTTTACCTGGTGACGCTTCTAAACTTTGACTAGACAAAGCTTCCATTACCTCATCGGCAGAAATTTTATAAGCTAGCATACGATCGGGTTTCAACCAAATACGCATCGCATATTCACGAGTTCCTAAAATATCTCCAGATCCAACACCGTTTACCCTTTTTAATTCAGATAAAACATTGATGTCAGCATAATTGTACAAAAACTTTTGATCAGTCCCTTTGTCGGTACTAAAAAGGTTTACATACATCAACATACTTGGAACCTCACGAGTAATTTTCACACCCTCTCTCACCACTAATGGAGGTAGTTTATTAACCACCGAGGCCACACGGTTTTGAACGTTAATAGCCGCTTGGTTAGGATCAGTACCTAAATTGAATACGACTTGAATACTTGCTTCACCATCATTTCCAGCATCAGAAGTCATGTATTTCATTCCAGGAACACCATTTAACGCTCTTTCTAAAGGAATAACAACTGATTTGATCATCAATTCTCCATTAGAACCTGGATAATCTGCTGTAACATTCACCATTGGCGGCGAAATAGAAGGGAATTGGGTAATAGGTAAATTCATCACCGATAACACCCCTAAAAAGACAATTATTAGCGATATTACTATCGACAAAACGGGTCTTTGAATAAATTTATTAAACATTTTCGTAGTTTTTTATATGATTAACTTATTCCGCTTTTAATCTCAAATGTGTAATCACATCATTAGCATTGATTGCTTTATATTGAATTTTATCATTCTCTTTTACTTTTTGAACACCTTCCAATAAAACCTTATCATTAGCAGTTATACCACTTTCTATTACGTATAAATCTGGTATTTCTCCTTTAATTTTAATTTCCTGAGAGTGCACTACACTATTTTTATCTACTACAAAAACATATTTTTTGTCTTGTATTTCATAAGTCGCTTTTTGTGGAATTACTATGGCATTTTTTAGCGGAACAGTCATTAAAACTTTACCCGTTTCTCCATTTTTCAGTAATTTATCAGGATTAGGGAATCTGGATCTAAAAGCAATGTTTCCTGTTTCACTATCAAATTCACTTTCTACAACCTCTACATTACCTTTGTATTTTAAAGGAACACCATTTGCTAGTAATAGACCTACTTTGTTATCAGCACGGTTTTTAATATCCGTTTGATAGTCTAAATATTCAGGTTCCGATACATTGAAATAAGCAAACATTTGACTGTTATCTGAAAGGCTAGTTAATAAATCGCCTTCGTCAATAAGACTTCCTAATTTTTTAGGAATCCTATCAATAGTTCCTGAAAATGGTGCTCTGATCTCAGTAGCAGAAAGGTGGAATTTTGCCATCGCCATTTCGGCTCTTGCTTGTTCTAATCTTGCTTGAGCAACTGCATATTCATTTTTAGAGACTACATTTTTATCAGAAAGTGATTTTGTATTTTGCAATTCAATTTCTGCTGCCTTTACTTCGGCTTTCGATTTTTGATATTCTGCATCATACATCGTAGGCATAATTTTGAATAACAATTGACCTTCTTTAACAAACTGACCTTCGTCAACATAAATTTTTTGTAGAAACCCTTTTTCTAGCGCTCTGATTTCGATGTTTTTAACCGAACGAATTTGGGAAACATATTCTTTTGTAAAGGAAGTATCAATTCTGATAGGATTAGTAACAGTATATGTTTCTGCTACTTCTTTTTCTTCTTTTTTGGAGTTACAACTCGCTAAACTTACTAGGGCTATTAGCCCAGATAAAATGGCAATTCTCTTCATGGTAGTTAATGAATTGAGTAATTGAATGTTTTGATTAAGATTTTTTGATGGTAAAATTGGACATCAGTAGGCAGGACGCATTTAAGAAACGTCTATTGGAAAAAACGAAATGTTTTTCTCTTTTAGATAGTAGAAATCATGCCTTTATTAACTGATGAAGTCAATAATCAAATTCTTAAAACTCTTTGAATAATGTAGATTGGTTGTGAATAGCCAAAATAAGTTTGGAAGTTTTTAATGGCTATAAAGTCCTCTTTTAAAATAACAAAATGGGACAAGGTTAAATACCACTTTTTAGTTGTAGTATTTTTTAAAGGAATAAATCGATTTTGTGAATGATCTGTATCGAAGCTTTCTTCGCCTAAGTCTAAATCAGAAGCTTCTATAATTTGACTATTCGAATGAGAATTATCTATAAATTCTTGTTGACTTGTAGCTACATTTTTAGAAAAAGAGTATTCAGTGCAGCAAGAATCTGTACGTTTAACCGCGGAATGTTCTCCTCCATAAAGGAAGACCGTACTAAAGAATATAAAAAATATAATTACTCTCATTTCGAGACCAAATGTAATCAAAGATTAAAAGTGAAAATTAATTTTATGATTTTGTTAAGTAAAAATCAACGCAAACGTTTTTCTTTATAATAGTAGCAGCGACTTAATAATCATAAGAAGTTAATTAATAATAAATTAGCCCCAACAAAAGATATTTATTATAAAAATTCTGACGAAATATTTTCTCCTCATTACTAGATTTTTTGTCCATTTAAGAAACAAACATCCGGTGCAATGGTCTTTTTACTGCAAAACGCCAATATAATAATGATGTAATCTTTCTAAGAAAATCAATATATCCATTGTCTTTATCATAGTATGATACGATTGAGTTAATATTTATACTTTTAGAGTTAAATAGTGAGATAAATATTTAAGATTTTTGTAAAACAATATAATTTAAACAAATCTTATTTATTAACTAAAACCTCAATGTTATGTTACGATGGACAGTCATTTTTATAATTCTTGCAATAGTTGCTGGAGTTTTTGGGTTTGGAGGTATTGCAGCAGGAGCAGCAAGTATAGCCAAAGTATTATTTTTTATATTTATAATTCTTTTTATTCTTTCCTTAATTGGTGGTAGAAGAAAATCATAATATGTTTTCTATAGTCTCTAAATCGCTTCTTTCTAGTTCAGATTGAAGCTCAGAACGTTTCTCAAAATCTTTTAAACTATTTTGCTGAATAGGATTATCAATAGCAAGTTGTTCCACTTTTTTAAAATACGCGTTTGTATTCTCTTCAGCTTCATCAAAATGACTTAGAAAATTCTCGCTTCCGGTTACCAGAAAACCTCTCATACTAGTCTTTGCTTCCACGGCTTGTGCAGCGCCATCATTCAAATTATAAATCACTTCCTGAGTGTGATTAACTAATGAATTACTCTCTGATAAACTTCTTATACTTATAAAAGAGACTATTGAACTCACCATTAGTATCAAGATAGATATTGACGAACTAATGTATAATTTCTTTTAAAGTTTTTTTCCATGTAAATTATATAAACGTATTACTATTCTAAATACTAAAGTCTAAAGGCAATACCATAATAAAGCTTGCTCCCTCTCCTACATTACTTTTTGCCGTAATAAGACCATTGTGTTTCTCAATTATTTTTTTTGCAATCGCCAGTCCAATCCCCGTCCCTTCATAAACCTTACGATCGCTGAGACTTTGAAAAATCATAAAAATTTTATTTAGATATTGCTCGTCAAAACCAATTCCGTTATCCTTCACAGTTATCTTGCAAAATTTACCAGAATCAGATTGCTCACTATTAAAATCCCTACTTTCAATTAACTCACAACTTACTTCAATAACAGGTAGTTCTTCTTTCTTCGTGAATTTTAATGAATTGCTTATTAAATTTTGAAACACCTGCCTTAATTGGGTTGGTATTCCTTTTATCGTTGGTAAGTTGTTAACTTTGACAGTGGCTTTCTTTTCCGCTATTAAGTAATCAAAATCACCTATAACTTCATTTACTAAATTATTTAACTCCGCTTTTTCTAGGGGTACATTAGCTGACAATCGAGAATATTCTAGCAAGTCAGAAATTAAATTTTGCATCCGTTCAGCTGATTTAATTGTTCGATTTATATAATCTACTGCTTTGTCATCTTGAACTAAATATTTATCCTTGATAATGTTATTAAAAATCTGAATCTTTCTAAGAGGTTCTTTAAGATCATGAGAAACGACCCAAGAAAACTGCTGTAGTTCATGATTTCGTAATTCTAGTTCTTCATTTTTAACTACAAGCTCGTTCGTGCGCTCCTTAACTATAATTTCAAGATTCTCTTGTGCTTCCTTGCGGATTTCGATTTCCTTTGACAATAAGTCTCTAATGGATTTTAACTCATTTTGTTGTTGAAATATTTTAAGAAAGGTTTTAACTTTTAGAATCAACAAATCAGAATCAACTGGTTTTGTAATATAATCTACTCCACCTGATTCATAGCCTTTAAATATAAACTTTTTTTGTTTATTAGCTGCAGATAAAAATAATACCGGTATATCTTTAGTCCTCTTACTTCCTCCTAAGATTTCTGCTACCTCAAAACCATCCATAACAGGCATCTGAACGTCCAAGATGATCAGAGAGTAATTATTCTTCAATATTTTCTTTAAAGCCTCTTCACCAGATTCTGCCGAATCGACCTCTAAATTATGTAGCTCTAATGTTTTTTTTAGAGCTATAATATTGGCCTTTATATCGTCGACAATTAATATCATAATTTTGTATTTCTTTCCTTTTGTATTGTCAAAAATACCACCTAAAAACAACTTTAAAATCGAGTGAATTCCGACTCCTTTTTAAGTCAAAATACAAGCAAATAAAAATCTTTAAATCAAGTGAAAAAAATCAGCTCCGAAGAATGCTTTTATGTGAAATTGACAATCCAAAAATTAACTCACTAAAAATGTATTTTTTAATGTTTCAAAATTAAAAAAAAGAAGTGGTTATTCTTTCTAAAAACGGAATAAATATCACGCTTTTTAGTAAAAATTATCAAAAAAAGCATACACTGAAAATCTGATGTGATAATGTTATAACTTTATTATAAAATTGTATAATCGTTTTAAAAAAAAACCTCCAAACAGACTGTAAATATAAGAGTTAGCCTATTTTTAAGCAATCACTGCCTGTTTTTAAAAAATATAATTTTAACGGATTTAAAAACGAAAATAAAGAAATAATTCCAATCTATTGGGTAAAAAAAAAGCTAAAATTTAAAGGTTATTTTTAGCTCCATTTTTGATTGATTTCTAGTTCATTTTTAGCCAAAAAAACTACTTAAAATTTAATCACTAATGGTAGATTTAGAAATCTAAATTTGTTATTTTAAAACGCTAAATTTTTGGCTCTAAAATCGATTTTTTTCAACCCAATTTAATAAATTTTAAAATGAGATATAATCTTACTATTAACCTTTTAAAAATGAACAATGAGAATACTTCTATTTTTAATTAAAGAAGTGCAACCCACAACCCTTGCTGGCAAAACTTTGTAACACACTGCAAAGAGTAAACTCAAGAAATCACCCTTCCGTCCTCCATTGTAATTATCCTATCTGTTTTACTAGCAAAGTCAGTATCATGTGTAACAATCAATATAGTCTGATTAAACTCTTGTGTCAATGTTTTAAAAATGTCAAAAACAACATCTCCGTTTTTCTTGTCTAAATTTCCTGTAGGCTCATCCCCCATAATAATTAAAGGATCATTTATAAGAGCTCGCGCTATGGCGACACGTTGCTTCTCACCACCACTCAATTGATTCGTCTTTTTTGTGGCATGTTTTTCTATACCTAAAGTTTTTAAATGCCCCATCGCACGATGCTCTAATTCCTCTTTAGAGTATTTTCCTAATTTAAGCCCTGGAAGCATCACATTGCCTAACACATCATATTCTGACAATAAATAATGAAATTGAAAAACAAAGCCTATTTTCTCATTTCGGATTCGTGCTAAATTTACATCTGGCTGACCCGTAACCAGCTCATTATGGATTAATAGCTTCCCTTCATAATCCGTATCCATCGTTGAAAGTAAATACAACAAAGTTGATTTTCCTGAACCAGATCTTCCCACTATAGAAACAAACTCTCCATGATTGATGCTTAAATTGACATCCTTAATCACCTGAAACTTTGCAGGATTATAAAAATACTTGGTTAAACCAATAGTTTCTATGACTTTCTTATTTTCCATACCTATTTCCCTCTAATAATTTCTACAGGATCCACCCTACTTGCTTTTAAAGCTGGAAACAAACCTGAAATAATTGTCGTAAAAAGCGCAAATGTTATCCCTATACTATAGTACACTATATTATAATCAATTGGATACGTTTTAACGGTTGGCAAAGAAGTCGTTTCAAAAGGGATAATGTCAATTATACTAGAAAAAATATAACCAAAAATTAAACCAAAAATGCCTCCCGCAACCCCTATTATTATTGATAATGATACAAAAATCCATTTTACATCGCTACCTGAAAAACCAGTGGCTTTAAGAATGGCAATACTGTCCATTTTTTCATAAATCATCATATTCAATATGTTGTAAATTCCAAAACCGGCAACAATCAGCAAAACGATTCCCACCGAATAAGAAATAATGCTTCGTACTGTACTTCCCGTTTCAAACTGTGCATTAGCTGTTTGATAATCCATAGCATCCAAATTGAAAGCTGTATGAAACTCTTTAGCCAGCCCAACAGCCGTTTCTTTATTATAAAGATTAATCTGGATATCGGTAATATAGCTTTTTGGCTGACCTAATATTTTTTGGGCTGTAGCCAATGAAGTATAACTCATCACATTGTCAATTTCGGCAATTCCTATTTCAGAAATCCCTACTATTTTTAAGGAAGCGAGATTACCGCTAGAAGTTGATATTTTTATAATATCCCCTTTCACAAGTAACATCTTGTCAGACAGTCCCTTTCCGATAATAATGCTGTTGTTCTGACTTAGATCTGCCACCTTTCCTTCTCTTATATAATCGCTAATCTTAAAAAGCTTATCCTCAGCAATCATATCGATTCCATTTACAAAACCTGCGATTTCAATCGTTCCTGAATTGAACAAAACAGAGGCGGTCACTTTTGGCGCTACATCGATAATGCGTTTGTCTTGCTTTAAGCTTTTAATAATCGACATGCTGTTGTATATAGATTTCCCTCTGTCTTTTGGTTTGATGGAGCGAATAAAATTTGTACTTCCCTTATAATCCTCGGATAACGATAAAGGTTGATTATCTGAAGGTTTTACTTCATTATACAAAAGGATATGTGGGGTTCTGTTGAGCATTAAACCGTCTAGCATTTCATTCAATCCGCTCATAAAGCTGACTAAAGCGATGAACATAGCAATCCCAAAGGTGACTCCCACGGCAGCAACTATAGTTTGTTTAAGTCTAGCTCTAAGCAAATGAAAAGCAATATTTAAAATCAGTTTATAATTCACTATTTTGGCATATAAATGGTTTCATCCTTATTCAATCCTTCTAAAATTTCCACTTTTTGATAATCACTCAAACCTATTTTCACTTTCCTTTTCTCACCATTCTTCAAGACAACATATTCATTGTCTACCAGATAATTTCTAGGAATTGTAATCGTATTTTCTTTTGTTTGAATAAGTATATTTGCTTCGGCCGTTAGATTGGGATACAATTTTTCTGGTGCTTTAACAAAGTGTGCTTCAATTTTAAATGTACGGGAACGGGCATCCATAATGGGATATATTTTATCAACGATCGCTTCAAAAACTTCTCCCTTATAACTGTCCATCGTAACTACAGCTTTCTGGCCCAGAACTACACGAACCATATCATTCTCATCTACTTCGAGTTCCAATACAAATAAATTTGACTTTCCGATTATCGCAAGTGGAGTCTGAGTAGTTACTAAGGTTCCTTCATCAACTAAAACATTATACAATTGTCCAGCCATAGCACTTTTAATACTAAAATCACTTTGGGCATTTTGACTGTATTTAAGATTGATGTTGTTGCGATCTTGGTCATTCTTCAATTGTGCTCTGAGTTGTGCCAATTGCTTTTTTACCGACTCATAATTAAGCTTTGAACTTTTATAAGCTAATTCAAATCTTTCAAAATCAACTTCTGAGATTCCTTCAAGAGATCTGATTTTGTTATTTCTATTATAAATGGATTCATCGAGATTCAGCTTATCCTTTGCAGATTGTACTTTTAACTCCATCTCTGCAATCTTATCCTTGATGTAAAGACTATTTCCTTGACTTAGCTGGTACGCTAGTCTAGCATTTTGAGTGTTTAATTCTGCTTTTTCGCTTTCGAGTTCAAAAAGCAATTGACCTTGGCTTATGTTCTGTCCCGCAATAACTTTTATTTTTTGTAAAATACCATTTACAGTGGAGTAAACGGTGTACTGATCATCTGCTTGTATGATTCCTGATGCATATACACTTTCGGTTATGGTACCAACAGTTGGTTTTATTCCTTCGTTTTTTTTCGAACAGGACAAAACTAAAAACAGAACAGTTAATATAGTATAGTTTGCAAATTTCATTTCAATCGATTTATAAAAACAAGTGACAAATAAACACTTAAATTTACCGTTTTTTAATCACAATTAATCTATTAAAAAGGTTTTATAATAGAAAAAATTAACTGTTTTATTCAAACAATACAAAAGAAGAAATAACTACAATTGTTTTTCTAACTTATAGTCTTCCATTAAATAACCATGATCCAATTCTATATCTTCTTCTCCAACAACTTCAAAGCCTAATTTTTGATAGAACGTCAATGCTTTATTAAATCGGTTTACATTCAAGGAAAGGATTTTAGAATGATTCTCTTTCGCATAGGCTACGACAGCATCAACTAACAACCTTCCTGCTCCTTTACCTTGGGCTTCAGGAACCAAATATATTTTATGCAAACGTGTTACCTTATCATCTAAATAATCATGCTGAAACGAAGCAAAACCAAGACAAACAGCTCCATCATAAGCTAAAATAAAATGATGTCCGTTATTAGCTACATTATCCCTTAATACCTCTTCAGAATAAAAAGCTTTTAACATATAATCCAGTTGCGCTGCGGAAAGAATTTCCCCATATACGTCCGGCCATGTTTTATAGGCGATTTCGCGAATTATTTTAAAATCCTTAGAAGTAGCTTCAGATATAGTTATCATAAAATTAGTATTAGAAATTCAATAAAGATAAAACAACCTAATTTAAAATGGCGCTAATTAAGTATAAGAAATGTGCTATAGTCCCCCTATTATTACATCAATACAGAAACTAGACAACATTTTTTGGAATATAAATAGAAAATCGAGTACCAATTCCCGGATCTGAATTCACCTTTATAAAGCCGTCATGGTTCTCGACTATTCTTTTACAAATTGCTAGCCCTAATCCTGTACCTGAATATTTACTATCTTTTTCTAAACGTTGAAATAAAACAAATATCTTCTCGGCATATTCTTGTTTAAAGCCTATCCCATTATCAGCCACAATAATTTTATAGTAATTCTCATCACTGATAATTTCACCTTCATGAACATCATTAACGCCAATATCATCCAGAAAAATAGCTATTTGGGGAACAGTATTTTCTTTACTGTACTTTAGAGAGTTTGAAATCAAATTAACGAAAAGCTGCTCAATTTGAAACGGAATTACTTTAATTACGGGTAATGCTTCTAAATTTATTATTGCTTTTTTATCTTCTATATTTAGTGATAAATCATCGATAACCTGACGCAATACAGTGTTAAGGTCTGTTTCTACAAACACTTTATCTCCTTTTATTGTTCGGGAATAATTAACTAAATCAATAAGAAGCGCTTGCATTTTATTTGCAGAAGTACGTATTTTAGAAAAATACACTTTTCCTTGTTCTGTTATTAATTCCATTTCTTTAGCCTCAATTCTTGAGATGAACATTTGGATTTTATGAAGCGGCTCCTGCAAATCATGACTTACAATATTATTGAAAGATTCTAACTCTTCATTAATACTCTTTAACTCTTTATTATTCTCTTCGAGTTCTATTGTTTTCTTATACTGATTACTAATATCATAATTTACACCTGTTTTAACCAGTTGTCCTTTACTGTTTCTGGTAAATGTACCCACAGACATGATATAACGATAATCACCATTGGGCAATACATATCGAAACATCATTGAGGTCGCTTCCTGCGTCAATAGTGATTTTTTATGCACATCCATGACATAATCTAAATCATCAGGATGAATATATTTTACAATATTTTCTAAATTAGGTTTAAAAGAATTAGGCTCTGCTCCTAAAAGACGAAAAAAATTATCTGAAAAAGTATAAGCACGTGTTTCTAAATTCAACTTCCAATGACCAAAGCCTGCTATCTTTTCGGCATAATTGAAAGAACGGTTAACAAATTTAAGTTCATCATTTGTCTTTTTCAATTCATCAATATCAACATTCATTTTATTAAACGATAATAATAAAATCAAGAGACTCAAAATAACCAATAAAAATGCACTTATAATGGAGTCTTGTAATTCAAATTGATGATTTTCGTTATGAATTTTTAACTTATCTCCTTCTGCATTGATTGTTTTATAAACAAAGGTTTTCATTTTTTCTGTAAACTCGCTACTTTCGTGGAGTTTTGCATTTAATAAGGCACTGTCGTTATTTGGGCTTTTCGCTAAAAGCATTGTTTCCCTAAACAAAGCAAATCGATAATCGATCATTCGTTTAAGTTTATCTACATCCTTACTTCTTGCAGGATTATTAGATACTAATTTTTTTATGCGAGTAAAATTACGATCGATTTCTCCTCTCCTCAAAAAACGATGCTCTAAGTAAGAATCATCCTTAGTAATGATATAACTACGTAAATTAGTTTCGTAAATGCTGATGATTGAAAGTACTCTTTCTAATTCTAGCTGGGTTTCTGTAGAGTTAGTTATTAAGTTAACTGAAGATTCTAAACTTTGCATCTGTGTATAAAAAACAGATGCAATGTATCCTACTACAACAATTGCTATTACTAAAGCAATCTTAAATACTTGAGAGTTCTTAAATAAGTTTACTAACTTCATTAAAAAGAGGAATTTTAAATACTGAAGAAAAAAGTTTCTTTATTTAACCCTGAGGAATGAAATTGCCAGTTAATGTTTAATACTTCTTTTATTACTTTTTTTAGCTTATTGAAATCATTTGGCTTTTTTATGTAAATATTTGCTCCTTCAACAAACGTTTCTTCAATATCTTTTTCAGAAGACGAAGTGGAATATATGGCAATCGAAACGTCCTTAAATCTGCTATCAGATCTAATTTCTTTTAAACATTCAAATCCAGATTTATAAGGCATATTTAAATCTAGAAACAATATATGTGGCATAATAATATCAGGACACGCCAAGTATTCCATCAAATCTTTACCATCATTAAACAATGTTAACTTATTATTCATTTTAAGTTCCATCATCGCATCACTAAAGAAAGCACGGTCATCTTCATCATCATCTGCAATCAAAATATGTATTGAATCCTTGTGTGTAATCATAATTATAATCGTTTATTTTTATTAATTTGATAGGCTTCGCCTTTTATCTACAATTCTCTTGAATGCAGACGGAGTCAGTCCTGTCACCTTTTTAAATTGACTTGATAAATAGGCTACACTGCTGTAACTTAATTTATACGAAACTTCTGTTAATGTCAATTCATCTTCAATAATTAATTTTTTGGCTCTTTCTATTTTCTGAATAATAATGAAATTCTCAATAGAAGTATACGTATATTCTGAAAAAGTATTCGTTATATAACCATAACTAAAATTTAATTTTTCAGACAAATATTGCGAAGTTGTAACTGATGGTAATTTATCTTTTTCATAAACCATCTCAACAATCGCATCTTTTATTTTTTGAATTAATTGACTTTTTTCATTACTAACAATAAATATAGAATACCTATTAAGTGTATCTTGAAGCTCAGCTAAACTATCTTTCGAAACGCTATTACTAATTTCAATTTCACCTAACTCTAAAAGTTTATAACTAATTCCTAATCTCTCTAATTGTTCCTGTAAGATTACCTTACAAGCTACAATGCCATCATATTTTATATAGAGTCTCATCCTAACCTTAAGTTGTTGTTAATACAAAGATTTTATAAATATATACCAAAATTAGTAATCCAAAGAAAAAAAACAAGGATTAAACAAAAAATAAATAGCAGTATGATTTTCTACTTTTGTAAACATCTGATTTTTAATTCTATTAAAATTACCATCAAAATTATTTTTACATCTTTAAAAAAAGAGCTTTCCTTTATCCATGTATAGTTTCATTTTTACCATAGTTTTCAATAACTGAAGCTTCAAAATCAATCCATTCTCTCCAGCGCTTCTCCACATCGATTCCCGTTCCATATTTTCTGGCATATGTAATGAATGTAGTATAATGCCCTGCTTCACTTTCCATTAAACCTCTATAAAAAACAGCTAATTCTTCATCCTGAATGTTTTCTGACAGGACTTTAAAACGCTCACAACTTCTGGCTTCTATCATTGCCGAAAAAAGCAATCGTTCTACCAAGCTGGAAACTCTACTTCCATTCCCATTCTTTTTCATATACAAATACAACTCATTTACATAGTGGTCTTTGCGCTCGCGTCCTAACTTCAACCCCCGTTTAATGATAATATTGTGCACTTGCTCAAAATGATCAATTTCTTCTTTGGCCAAAGCCAAAAGATCCTGTACTAAATCCTGATGCTCTGAATTATTGGTAATTATAGTAATCGCATTTGTAGCCGCTTTCTGTTCGCACCAAGCATGATCAGTCAAAATTTCCTCGATATTTTTCTCTACAATATTAACCCATCTAGGATCTGTAGGCAATTGCAATCTTAATACACCCATTTTTTTTGTTTAAAGTTTATAAAAGTTTAAAGTCAAAAAAAAAGTTTAAAGTTCAAAACATGTGATACCATTCCGTAAACACAAACCTTTAAACTTTAAACCTGAAACTTTAAACAAAAGTTTTTAAAAAACGAAAATAGCTCTTTCGCTCATCATTTCGTTAACTTCATTAGCCACTTGTTCAATGATATCTTCATTGGTGTGATTCATCAATACTCTATCAATCAATTCAACGATTGTTTCCATATCTTCTTCAACTAATCCACGAGTGGTTATAGCTGGAGTTCCAACACGAATACCAGAAGTTACAAATGGTGATTTGTCATCAAATGGAACCATATTTTTATTAACCGTGATTTCTGCTTTCACTAAAGCATTTTCAGCTTCTTTTCCAGAAATTCCTTTGTTTCTTAAGTCAATCAACATCATGTGGTTGTCTGTACCTCCAGAAATTATATTGTATCCTCTTTTCACAAAAGCATCTGCCATTGCATTGGCATTTTTTTGCAATTGTAAAGCATAAGTAAAGAACTCATCTTTCAATGCTTCACCAAAAGCAATTGCTTTTGCAGCAATGATATGCATTAAAGGCCCTCCTTGATTTCCAGGAAAAACAGCTAAGTCTAGTAATGATGACATCATTCTGATATCTCCTTTTGGAGTTGTTAAACCAAATGGATTAGGAAAATCTTTACCCATCATAATCAAACCTCCACGAGGTCCACGTAATGTTTTGTGTGTCGTTGTTGAAACGATATGACAATGAGGAATTGGGTCATTAAGCAATCCTTTAGCAATCAATCCTGCGGGATGTGAAATATCAGCAAATAAAATAGCACCAACACTGTCAGCAATTACTCTAAAACGCTCAAAATCCATATCACGAGAATAAGCCGAAGCTCCAGCGATGATCAATTTTGGTTGCTCTTTAGTTGCTATTTCTTGAATTTTATCATAATCTAAACGTCCTGTTTCTGGATCAACACCATAGAAAACTGGGCTGTACAAACGTCCGGAAAAATTCACCGGAGAACCGTGTGTTAAATGTCCTCCATGAGACAAATCAAAACCAAGAATCTTGTCTCCAGGTTTCAAGCAAGCAAAGAAAACTGCTGTATTAGCTTGTGAACCAGAATGTGGTTGTACATTAGCATATTCAGCACCAAACAATTCTTTAGCTCTATCAATAGCAATTTGCTCCACAACATCCACTACTTCGCAACCTCCGTAGTATCTTTTTCCTGGATATCCTTCTGCATATTTATTAGTCAAAACAGAACCGGCTGCTTCCATTACTTCATCGCTTACAAAATTCTCTGAAGCAATTAATTCTAATCCGTGTATTTGTCTTTCTTGTTCTTCTAGAATAAGGTCAAAAATTTGTTTGTCGCGTTGCATTTCTTTGTTTTTAGTTAATTTGTAGCAAAAATACAAAAAAACGTTTGTGAAACTGTCAGATTATAATATATTTGAAGTATAATTTTCAACAAAACAATTAACATATTATGCCAATAATAGCAAACGATACAAACAGAAAATCATGGTTAGAAGTACCAGAGAATAGTGACTTCCCAATTCAAAACATTCCTTTCGGTGTTTTCTTAACTAAAGAAAATGTGGTAACCGTAGGAACTCGAATCGGTAATTCTGCTATCGATTTAGGGGCTTTGCAGCAAATGAATTACTTTGCAGGTATTGAATTGACTGATGATATGTTCATGCAAGACACCCTCAATGACTTTATCTCCGATGGGCAAAAAACATGGAGATTAGTCAGAAACCGAATTGCCGAAATTTTTGACAAGAACAATTCAAAATTAAGAGATAATGTAAAGCATCGCGACATTGTTATTTTCGAAGTAGACGATGTAGAAATGCAGTTACCGGTATTAATAGGTGACTATACAGACTTTTATTCTAGTAAAGAGCATGCTACAAATGTAGGAAAAATGTTCAGAGACCCAGAAAACGCTTTATTACCTAACTGGCTTCACATCCCAGTAGGATATCATGGAAGAAGTTCTACCATCATACCTTCAGGAATTCCAGTTCACAGACCAATAGGCCAAACACTACCGGCTGGTGAAACTACTCCTGTTTTTGGACCATCTCGTTTAATTGATTTTGAACTTGAAACCGCATTCATCACTACTGATGCTAACGTAATGGGAGAAATGATTCCTATCAACGAGGCTGAGGATTATATTTTCGGAATGGTTTTGTTAAATGACTGGAGCGCACGAGACATTCAGAAGTGGGAATATGTGCCTCTTGGACCCTTCTTGGCTAAAAACTTTGCTTCATCAATTTCGCCTTGGATAGTAACAATGGATGCCTTAGAGCCTTTTAGAGTTCTTAGTCCAAAACAAGATCCAAGTCCACTACCCTATTTACAACAAAAAGGAAAGCATTCATTTGACATCCATTTAGAAGTAGCGATACAACCAGAAAACGCTGAACCTACGGTTATAAGCAATTCTAATTTCAAACATATGTATTGGACTATGAGTCAACAATTAACACACCATACCTCAAACGGTTGTCGTGTAAATTCTGGAGACATGATGGGGTCAGGAACAATTTCAGGACCTACGCCAAATAGTTATGGGTCTATGCTTGAATTGACTTGGGGAGGAAAAAACCCAATAAAAATGAACGACGGTACAGAGCGTAAATTCATCAATGATAACGATACGGTAATCATGAAAGGTTTTTGCGAAAATAGCCAAGTTAGAATAGGTTTTGGAGAAGTTTCTTCTAAACTATTACCTCCTTTTGTAAGAAAGTAATTTTCTAATAATAAGCATAAAAAAGTCCCATTTGCAGATGCAAATGGGACTTTTTGTATTTATGTTGATAAGAGAGATTGACGTAATGCAAATAGAAAAACTTCTAACCTCTTTCTTCTAAATTCTAACCTTATTTATTTCCTTTTTCAAAATCAGCTACAAATTGAGCTAAACCGATATCCGTTAATGGGTGTTTCAACAATCCGTAAATCGCAGAAAGTGGTCCTGTCATTACATCAGCACCTATTTTAGCACAGTTTACAATATGCATTGTATGACGTACTGAAGCAGCAAGAATTTGAGTTTCATAACCATAGTTATCATAAATCAATCTAATTTCTTCAATTAATGCTAATCCGTCAGTAGAAATATCATCTAAACGACCGATGAATGGTGAAACATAAGTAGCACCTGCTTTAGCCGCTAATAAAGCCTGACCTGCAGAGAATACTAAAGTTACATTTGTTTTAACACCTTTATCAGAAAAGTATTTAGCAGCCATAACACCTTCTTTGGTCATTGGGAGTTTTACAACAATTTGCTCATGTAAATCAGCTAATTCTTCACCTTCTTTAATCATTCCATCATAATCAAGCGCATTTACTTCAGCACTTACATCACCATCAACAAGATTACAAATGTCAACATAATGCTTCAAAATGCTGTTTTTTCCAGTAATCCCCTCCTTAGCCATCAAAGATGGGTTTGTAGTAACTCCGTCCAAAACTCCTAATGCTTGTGCTTCCTTAATTTGAGCTAAATTAGCCGTGTCAATAAAAAATTTCATAATATCTGTTTATTTAATTGTGTGTTTGTATTTTGGGCGTGACCACAAGGGTCAGGCTATACGCTACAAGTCCTCGCATAATTTCGCTATCGCTACACTATGCTGTGGGCTTTTCGCTGCTATCCTTCACGCAAATCCGACGTAAAATTACAATTTAAAATTACTTAACTAAATTGTTTTTATTCAATTCTTTCAATTCATCCCTTATTTCTTCGAGAACATTAAGCATATCCTCTTTATAAAGTTCGTTATTATTCATTTTAGCACTAATAGACTTCAAAACTCCCCGAATGATAAACCAAAAAATGATAACAAGTAACACCATTAATATTTGAGGCAGCAATTCTTTTATACTTTCCATAACTATAATTTATAATGGTTCATTAGCATTTTTTCATATACTTTATCTGGAAGAACTCTTTTCAATACAATAGAAAACTTCTGCATAAAAGCACCTACTTTATAATGAACATTGGGTTCTTTAGTCTGAATAATTTTATACACCGCTTCGGCCATTTCATTAGGATTACTTCCACCGTCTACATGTTCATCCATTGTACGCAACGATTCGCCATAAGAAACCTCATAAGCAGACCCTTTTATAACCGGTGCATGATAACGACCCGAAGCAATATTAGTAGCAAAATCGCCAGGCGCCACATTAGCAATATGAATCCCAAAAGATTTTACTTCCATACGCAACGCTTCTGTAATCAATTCTAAGGCTCCTTTTGAAGCAGAATACATAGAGCGATACGGCAATCCCATATAACCGGCTATCGAAGTAATATTAATGATTAATCCTGATTTTTGTTCCCGCATTTGTGGTAATACCGATTTAATTACTTCAATTGGGCCAAAGAAATTAGTGTCAAAATGATTTTTCATTTCAACCGTTGGAATCTCTTCCAAAGGTCCTGTAATACCAACACCTGCATTATTGATTACAATATCTAACCGTCCCGAGCTTGCAATTACTTTGGCTACAGCCGCTTGAATCGAAGCAGCATCGCGAACATCAAGTGCCACAAGAGGAAAAACCGAATTCAAAATGCGTTCTGGGTTCCTACTCGTTCCATAAACAACAAATCCTTTTTGATGTAGAAACTCCCCAATAGATTTCCCTATTCCCGAGGAACCTCCCGTAATTAAAACCACTTTGCTCATATTGACTTTTGTTTAGCTGCATTTTAGAATAGACCAAAAATAAAAAAATCCTCCATAAGGAAGACTACTATTATTTATATTTTGAAAACATTTCAAAATTGGCACAAAAAAATCTGAAACAAGTTCAGATTATAAAAAAATGGCAAGCGACCTACATCGCACCGCTCAACCACGTACCCTTGCTATGTTCCCATCCTGGGGGAGTCTGCAGGAGCTGGTCGTGTAGGACTTGCCGGTGCAAATATACAATCTTTTTATATTTTTGCAAGCGCTTTGCTCGCTAAAAATAACATTGTATATTGGTGTATTCAAAATTCATACTATGAAAAATTATAACTTACTATCAATCATTTTATTAGCAATGACACTTTCTAATTGTGGAGATACAAAAAAAGAAGAAAACACTATATTTAATTTCGATACATCAAAATTTTCGGCTAAATACATGCCTGAAGAGGCACTAACTTTAGAAATTCTGAACCCAGAATCGAAAACTGTGGACAGTACTATATATTATGTAAACGATGCTAAAATTGCAACTACAAAAGGATTAGAGAAATTAACGTTCGGGTTAAAAGATCAAAAATTGGGCTACCAAAAACTAAAAGCATTAGTTTACTATGAAGGTAAAAATTCAGAAGCGACTGCCAGAGTAGAGTTAGTATCAAGTGTACAACCCAAATTATTGAAGTATAAAATTGTAAATACCCATCCACACGATACGCTTTCTTTTACAGAAGGTTTAGAGTTTTACAAAGACACACTATATGAAAGCACGGGACAAAAAGGCGCTTCTTATTTTAGAAAATATGATTACAAAACAGGGAAAGTATACAAACAAGTTGATCTTGAAGATAAATATTTCGGCGAAGGAATTACATTCTTAAACGACAAGTTATACCAATTAACATACCAAGAAAAAACAGGTTTTATCTATAATGCCAAGACCTTAAAATTAGAAAAGACATTTGCTTTTACTAAAGATATTGAAGGATGGGGGATGACTAATGATGGAAAAAACATTTACCAATCAGATGGAACAGAGAAAATTTGGACGACAAATCCAAAAGACCTAAAAATGCTAGATTACATTAATGTCTATTCGGGTAAAACCAAAATCAAATCAATCAATGAATTAGAGTATATTAACGGTAAATTCTATGTAAATGTTTGGCAAAAAGACGCCATTGCAGTGGTAAACCCAGTAAGTGGTGCTGTTGAAGGAATCATTGACCTATCTGGTTTAAGAAAAATGGTAAAAAACACCACAGCCGAAGTTTTAAACGGAATTGCCTACAACCCGAAAACCAAAACTATTTTTGTTACTGGAAAAAACTGGGATAAAATGTTTGAAATTACCGTTTCTGAATAACAAAAAAGACAACAATGACTACATTATTTATAAATATAAAGGAATTACTTCAAGTTCGCGATATTGCAGTTACCAAAATAGCTGGTGCTGCAATGGCTATCCTTCCTACCATCAAAAATGCATACTTACTTATAGATGACAATTTGATTGCTGATTTTGGTTCAATGGATAATGTACCACATACCAAAGCAGATCAAACTATTGATGCTACAGGAAAAATGATATTACCCTCATGGTGTGACAGCCATACTCACATTGTTTATGCTGGCAATCGCGAGCAGGAGTTCGTAGACCGCATCAATGGCCTCACCTATGGAGAAATAGCCAATCGGGGTGGCGGAATCTTAAATTCAGCTCAAAAGCTAAATGAAGCAACCGAAGAAGAAATATACGATCAGTCTAAAGAACGACTGGAAGAGGTTATGCGTTTAGGAACTGGAGCGGTCGAAATTAAATCTGGTTATGGGCTAACCATAGACGGGGAATTAAAAATGCTTCGGGTTATCAAACAACTGGCGCAAAACTACCCCATAGCTATAAAAGCTACGTTCCTAGGAGCTCACGCGATTCCATTAGCCTATAAAGAAGATAGAAAAGGATACATTGATATTTTAATCAACAACATGCTTCCTGAAATCTCAAAAAACAATCTTGCCCAGTTTATAGATGTATTTTGTGAAACTGGTTATTTTACTGTTGAAGAAACGGAAGAAATTATGAATGCTGGAATACACTTTGGCCTAAAGCCAAAAATCCATGTAAACCAGTTCAATTCAATTGGTGGAATTCAAGCAGGGATAAAATACAATGCACTCTCTGTGGATCATCTTGAAGTAATGACAGCAGAAGATATCGAAGCTTTAAAAAACACAGAAACAATGCCAGTAGCCTTACCTTCTTGCTCCTATTTCTTGAGTATTCCTTACACTCCTGCCCGCGCAATGATTGCAGCCGGTCTTCCTCTAGCAATTGCTACAGATTACAACCCTGGCTCCACTCCATCGGGTAATATGAATTTTGTTGTGGCAACTGCCTGTATTAAAATGAGAATGACTCCTGAGGAAGCCATAAATGCCGCCACTATCAATGGTGCGTATGCAATGGGAATTTCAGATACCCATGGAAGTATAACTATAGGCAAAAGAGCTAATTTTATTATCACAAAGCCTATTCCATCCTACTATCAATTGCCGTATGCTTTTGGCAGTAATTTAATAGACACCGTATTTCTTGAAGGAAAAATTATTACATAAAAAAAGAGGAGCAAAATAGAGGGCACTGAAAAACATCGCATATTTTGATTAGCGTCGTTTTTTAGTCAAGCTGGATTCAAGTTACTAATGCAACTTTTTGGTTAAACATATAATTTGGTGTTTCAAAATTAAATCTTTTTCTCGG
>NZ_JASMRH010000024.1:0-74816 GCF_041431385.1 Flavobacterium sp. Arc2
GGAGCGCTTCAGTATGAGGTTATCCAATACCGTTTAGAACATGAATATGGAGCTAAATGTACCTATGAGAACTTTCCAGTACATAAAGCGTGCTGGGTAAAGCCAGATGGTGCAAAGAATGATGAGTTTAAAGAATTCAAACGTAATAAACAAAAATCCTTGGCAAAAGACAAATCTGGTCAATTAGTTTTCCTTGCTGATTCAGATTTTACAATTAAAATGACGCAAAACAAATATCCAAGTGTGAAATTATTTTTTACATCAGAATTTGAATAATATCTTTTAAAATTGAATATAAAAAAAACGCTAATTTAAAAATTAGCGTTTTTTTTTGTGGTTACAAAAATTTGATTTAAAATCTTATTTTAAGCTACTGCACTTTCAAAGTTAACGGCTTTCTTTAAAAAAGCTTTAATTAGCAAACGATTAGGCGCTAATCCAGAAGTCATAATTTGCTTCTTTGTATTGATTCCTTCAGTAGAAATTGTACTATTAGGATCTTGCTTTGAACCCATGAACCAAAGAACAAATTCAACATTTGATGTCGACTTATTATCTTCTTTTACTTCAGTAGTAGCGATATTATTTGTAGTAGATACAACTTCTTTATTTTCTGAAGTTTGACTAAATCCTGAAACACTTGATACTAAAACAAAAATAAACATTAAGAAAATAGTTGCTGAATTTTTAGAGTCGTTACGTTTAGAAAAGTTGTTCATAAAGGGCTTTATTTTAGAAAAAGATAAAAATTATCTTTACTTCTTTGACAAAAGTATCGTATCAATACCCTTCTATAAAATATTTTCGATAAACAGCCATAAAACTCGTTTACCTACAGAAAACACACTTATAAAAGCATTTATGGGGCTATAATACCAAAAAATATAGCTAATCACTATAAAAATATGAAAACATAGCACAAAAAAAAGGCTCCATTTCTGGAGCCTTTTAATATACAATTATGCTTGTCCTGCCGGACCAAAATTTAGAGGTATTGGAGGTTGTTCAGTGTCTTTAATTTCGCCATGGGCTTGTTCAAAACGATGAATATTCTCTCCTATTGCCTTCAATAACCTTTTGGCGTGTTGCGGTGTCAAGACAATTCTTGATTTCACTTTGGCTTTAGGAATACCAGGCATGATACTTACAAAATCGAGAACAAATTCTGATGACGAATGATTAATAATAGCTAAGTTAGAATAAATTCCTTCTGCTGTTTTCTCATCCAATTCAATATTAATCTGCTCCTGTTGTTGATTAGAATTACTCATATCTGATTATTAATAAATATATTCCTCTTTGTTTGCCATCATGTCATTGTAATCTTCCTTAGAACCTACAATTGTATGATCGTATTCTCTCATACCTGTTCCTGCAGGAATTCTATGTCCTACAATTACATTTTCTTTCAATCCTTCTAAGTAGTCAATCTTACCTGCAACAGCAGCTTCGTTTAATACTTTAGTAGTCTCTTGGAAAGAAGCCGCAGAGATAAATGATTTTGTTTGTAGCGATGCTCTTGTGATACCTTGTAAAACCGGAGTACCAGTTGCAGTGATAACATCACGAGCTACAACAATATTTTTATCGTTACGTTTCAATAATGAGTTTTCATCACGTAACTCACGTGGAGAAACGATTTGACCTTCTTTCAAGTTAGCTGAATCACCAGCATCCTCAATTACTTTCATACCATATAATTTATCGTTTTGAAGGATAAAATCTTTAGTGTGAATCAATTGATCTTCTAAGAACAAGGTGTCTCCTGGATCTTGAACTCTAACTTTACGCATCATTTGACGTATTACTACCTCAAAGTGCTTATCATTAATTTTCACCCCTTGTAGACGGTATACTTCTTGAATTTCATTTACCAAGTACTGTTGAACAGCAGCAGGTCCTTTAATTCTCAAAATATCTTCTGGAGTAATTGCTCCATCAGACAATGGTACACCAGCTCTAACGAAGTCATTCTCTTGAACAAGAATTTGACTTGAAAGTTTAACTAGATACTTTCTAACATCACCAAATTTAGATTCGATAATAATCTCACGGTTACCTCTTTTAATTTTTCCAAAAGAAACAACACCATCAATTTCTGAAACTACAGCTGGGTTAGAAGGGTTACGAGCTTCAAGCAATTCAGTAATTCTAGGTAAACCTCCTGTAATATCTCCTGATTTAGAAGAACGACGTGGAATTTTCACCAATACTTTACCTGCTTTAATTTTCTCACCATTTTCAACCATCAAGTGGGCTCCAACAGGTAAGTTATAAGAACGAATCAATTCACCATCTTTACCATAAACTAATAAAGTAGGAATTAATTTTTTAGCTCTAGACTCAGAAATTACTTTTTCTTGGAAACCAGTTTGCTCATCAATTTCAACCATGAATGATTGACCTTGCTCTAATTCTTCGTAAGCAATTTTACCAGTGAATTCAGAAACAATAACTCCATTATATGGATCCCATTTACAGATAACTTCACCTTTTTCAACTGACTGACCATCTTTCACAAAAATACTTGATCCGTAAGGAATATTATGTGTGTTTAAAAGAATTCCAGTTTTCTCATCAACTAATTTTAACTCAGTTGAACGAGATACAACGATATCAACGGCATTTCCTTCACCGTCTTCACCTTTAACAGTTTTTAAATCTTCAATTTCAAGTTTACCCTTGAATTTTGTTATGATACTTGATTCCTCAGAGATACCACCCGCTACCCCTCCAACGTGGAAGGTACGTAATGTTAACTGTGTTCCTGGCTCACCAATAGATTGTGCTGCAATAACTCCTACTGCCTCACCTCTTTGTGTCATTTTTCCAGTAGCTAAGTTTCTACCGTAACATTTAGCGCAAATACCTTTCAACGCTTCACATACAAGAGGAGAACGAACTTCAACTTTCTCGATTGGAGAAGCGTCGATAGTTTTCATTATTGCCTCAGTAATTTGTTGTCCAGATTCAACTAAAACTTCATTAGTTAAAGGATTTATTACATCTTGCAATGCAACACGTCCTAAGATTCTTTCTCCTAATGATTCAACAATTTCTTCATTCTTTTTCAATGCTGAAACTTCAACACCTCTTAATGTTCCACAATCTTCGATGTTAACAATAACATCTTGAGAAACATCATGCAGTCTTCTTGTTAAATATCCTGCATCCGCCGTTTTCAAGGCAGTATCCGCAAGACCTTTACGCGCACCGTGAGTAGAGATAAAGTACTCAAGGATAGAAAGACCTTCTTTAAAGTTAGAAAGAATTGGATTCTCAATAATTTCACCACCACCAGCAGTAGATTTTTTAGGCTTAGCCATCAAACCACGCATACCAGTTAACTGACGAATTTGTTCTTTGGAACCCCTTGCTCCAGAATCAAGCATCATATACACCGAGTTGAAACCTTGTTGGTCTTCTCTAATGTTTTTCATTGCCAATTCTGTCAATTGAGCATTGGCAGAAGTCCAAACATCAATAACTTGGTTGTAACGTTCGTTATTTGTAATAAGACCCATGTTATAATTCACAGAAATACCTTCAACTTGCTCTCTGGCATCTGCGATTAATTTTGGTTTTTGATCTGGAATTCTAATATCCCCTAATGAGAATGACAATCCACCTTTAAAGGCAAATTTGTACCCCATATCTTTCATGTTATCCAAGAAGGCAGCCGTTTCCGGTACACTAGTTGAATTTAATACATGTCCGATAATATCTCTAAGGTTTTTCTTAGTTAATACATCATTGATATATCCTGCTGCTTCTGGTACAACCTCATTAAAGATCACACGCCCAGCAGTAGTTTGAATAATTTTAAACACTAATTCTCCAGCATCATTAAAATCTTTTGCTCTAATTCTCACTCTAGCATTCAATTCTAATCTTCCTTCGTTTAAAGCTATATTAACTTCTTCTGCAGAATAGAAAGTCAAATCTTGACCTAAAATTTTCTTTTCTGGAGTTGACAAACGTTCTTTGGTCATATAATATAGACCCAAGACCATATCCTGAGAAGGTACTGTAATTGGCGCACCATTTGCAGGATTCAGAATGTTATGAGAAGCCAACATTAATAATTGTGCTTCAAGAATAGCTTCTGGTCCTAATGGTAAATGTACCGCCATTTGATCCCCATCAAAATCCGCATTAAATGCAGTACAAACTAAAGGGTGCAATTGGATTGCTTTTCCTTCAATTAATTTTGGTTGGAATGCTTGAATACCTAATCTGTGCAAAGTAGGAGCACGATTCAGTAATATTGGATGTCCTTTAATTACATTTTCAAGGATGTCCCAAACTACAGGCTCTTTTTTGTCTATTATTTTTTTAGCTGATTTTACAGTTTTTACAATTCCTCTTTCTATCAATTTACGGATAACAAAAGGCTTGTATAATTCGGCTGCCATATCTTTAGGGATACCACATTCGAACAATTTCAATTCAGGTCCAACAACAATTACCGAACGAGCAGAATAATCCACACGTTTTCCAAGTAAGTTTTGACGGAAACGTCCTTGCTTACCTTTAAGGGAATCAGATAATGATTTTAATGGTCTGTTTGATTCTGTTTTAACAGCAGATGCTTTTCTTGTATTATCAAACAATGAATCTACCGATTCTTGCAACATACGTTTCTCATTTCTCAAGATAACTTCTGGAGCTTTAATCTCCATTAATCTTTTCAAACGATTGTTACGTATAATTACACGACGGTACAAGTCATTTAAATCTGAAGTTGCAAAACGACCTCCATCAAGTGGCACAAGAGGACGTAATTCCGGTGGTATAACTGGTACCACTTTCATAATCATCCATTCAGGACGATTCTCACGGTTCAAGTTAGACTCACGGAAAGACTCAACAACTTGTAATCTTTTTAATGCTTCAGTTTTACGTTGCTTAGACGTTTCGTTGTTTGCATTATGTCTCAATTGGTAAGACAATTCGTCAAGATCAATTCTTGCTAGTAAGTCCATAATACACTCTGCTCCCATTTTGGCAACAAATTTATTTGGATCAAAATCGTCAAGATATTGATTGTCTGCAGGAAGAGTATCTAAGATATTCAAATATTCTTCTTCTGTTAAGAAATCTAATCTTTGTACTGATTCACCTTCACCGTTTTTTGCAATACCTGCTTGAATTACTACATATCTCTCGTAGTAAATGATCATATCTAATTTCTTAGAAGGAAGACCAAGTATGTATCCAATTTTATTAGGAAGAGAACGGAAATACCAGATATGAGCAATTGGCACAACAAGGTTGATGTGACCTACTCTGTCTCTACGGACTTTTTTCTCAGTAACTTCAACACCACAACGGTCACAAATGATTCCTTTGTAGCGAATTCTTTTGTACTTACCACAAGCACATTCAAAATCTTTTACTGGTCCAAAAATTCGTTCACAGAAAAGACCGTCACGCTCAGGCTTGTGCGTACGGTAGTTGATAGTTTCTGGCTTCAAAACTTCACCTCTTGATTCTTTCAAGATAGATTCAGGAGAAGCTAGTCCTATCGAAATTTTATTGAATCTTTTTACAGGATTCTTATCTTTATTATTATTTCTATTATTCATCATAGTTTTTACTATTGATTTAATTGCAATTAAAAAATTGATTATAGTACACAGCGTACTGTGTTTCTACCTGGATTACTTCTCTAAACTTTAAACTTTTATTAAAGCGCTAATTATACAAAACTTATTCTATATAAAAAATCGGAACGGTTTACGAGGCTAAATCCTAAAAACTCTTATAAATGAGTAAACAGTTTTCAGGTATTTCTACCTAAAAACTGCATACTACAAACTTTTATTTATTCTTCTAATCTGATGTCAAGTCCAAGTCCTTTCAATTCATGCATCAATACATTGAATGATTCAGGTAATCCTGGCTCTGGCATAGATTCTCCTTTTACGATTGCTTCGTAAGTTTTAGCTCTACCAATTACATCATCAGACTTCACAGTCAAGATTTCTCTTAGTGTGCTTGATGCTCCATAAGCCTCAAGTGCCCAAACTTCCATCTCTCCAAAACGTTGTCCACCAAATTGTGCTTTACCACCAAGAGGTTGTTGTGTAATTAATGAGTATGGCCCGATTGAACGTGCGTGCATCTTATCATCAACCATATGTCCTAATTTCAACATATAGATTACACCAACAGTTGCTGCTTGATGAAAACGCTCTCCAGTACCACCATCATAAAGGTAAGTATGTCCAAAACGTGGTATTCCAGCTTCGTCAGTCAATTCATTGATTTGGTCTAAAGAAGCACCATCAAAAATTGGAGTAGCATATTTTCTACCCAAGTTTTGTCCAGCCCAACCAAGAACAGTTTCATAAATTTGACCAATGTTCATACGTGAAGGTACACCTAATGGGTTCAACACAATATCAACTGGCGTTCCGTCTTCAAGGAAAGGCATATCTTCATGACGAACGATACGAGCAACAATACCTTTGTTACCGTGACGTCCAGCCATTTTATCCCCAACTTTCAACTTACGTTTTTTGGCAATATATACTTTAGCTAATTTCAAAATTCCAGCTGGTAATTCATCCCCAACAGAAATTGTAAACTTCTCTCTTCTTAATGCGCCTTGTAAATCATTCAACTTAATTTTATAGTTATGAATTAATTCATTCACCATTTTATTAGTTGAGTCATCCGCAACCCATTGACCTTTGCTTAAGTGAGCAAAATCTTCAACAGCATAAAGCATTTTTTGAGTGTATTTTCTACCTTTTGGTAAAACTTCTTCACCCAAATCATTCATTACACCCTGAGATGTTTTCCCATTTACGATCAAGAAAAGTTTTTCTACTAACTTGTCTTTTAATTCAACAAACTTCACTTCGTATTCCATTTCAAGTGCTCCTAAAGCATCCTTGTCTTGTGTACGTTTGCGTTTGTCTTTTACCGCTCTTGCAAACAGTTTTTTGTCAAGAACTACACCATGTAAAGATGGAGATGCTTTTAACGAAGCATCTTTTACATCACCTGCTTTATCCCCGAAGATTGCACGAAGCAATTTCTCTTCTGGAGTAGGATCTGATTCCCCTTTTGGAGTAATTTTTCCAATTAGAATGTCACCAGGTTTAACCTCGGCTCCAATTCTAATCATACCATTTTCATCTAAGTCTTTAGTAGCCTCTTCAGAAACGTTTGGTATGTCATTTGTTAATTCTTCGTTACCTAATTTAGTATCTCTAACTTCTAATGAATAATCATCAACGTGAATAGAGGTAAAAATATCGTCACGAACCACTTTTTCAGAAATAACAATCGCATCCTCGAAGTTATACCCTTTCCATGGCATAAACGCAACTTTAAGGTTTCTACCTAAAGCAAGTTCACCATTTTGAGTTGCATATCCTTCTGATAATACTTGACCAAGAACAACTCTATCCCCTTTTCTTACGATAGGTTTAAGGTTGATACTTGTTCCTTGATTGGTTTTTCTAAATTTAATTAGATTGTATGTTTTCTCATCAGAATCAAAACTAACCATTCTTTCTTCTTCAGAACGATCGTATTTAATAGTAATGATATTTGCATCTACATATTCTATAACTCCGTCACCTTCTGCGTTAATTAAAACTCTAGAATCTGAAGCTACTTGACGCTCTAAACCAGTTCCAACGATTGGTGCTTCAGGACGAATTAATGGTACGGCCTGACGCATCATGTTAGATCCCATCAACGCTCTATTCGCATCATCATGTTCCAAGAAAGGAATTAAAGATGCAGAAATTGAAGCAATTTGATTTGGAGCAACATCCGCATAATCAACTTTTGTAGGGTCAATTACAGGGAAATCACCTTCTTGACGTGCAATTACGTTTTCAGCAAGAATTTTTCCAGAATCATCCATCTCAATATTTGCTTGAGAGATCAACATTCCTTCTTCTTCTTCAGCGCTTAAGTAAATAGGCGTTGAAACTAAATCAACAACTCCATTAGTTACTTTACGGTAAGGTGTTTCAATGAAACCCATTCCGTTCACTTTAGCGTAAACTCCAAGAGATGAAATCAAACCAATGTTTGGTCCCTCTGGTGTTTCAATAGGACATAAACGTCCGTAGTGCGTATAGTGAACATCACGTACCTCAAATCCAGCTCTCTCTCTCGAAAGTCCACCTGGTCCTAGCGCAGATAATCTTCTTTTGTGTGTTATCTCGGCAAGTGGATTCGTTTGATCCATAAACTGAGACAATTGGTTTGTTCCAAAGAAAGAGTTGATAACAGATGACAATGTTTTAGCATTTATCAAATCTATTGGTGTAAACACCTCGTTATCTCTAACGTTCATGCGCTCTCTAATGGTTCTAGCCATACGTGCTAAACCAACACCGAATTGTTGAGACAATTGTTCTCCAACTGTTCTTACACGACGGTTTGATAAGTGATCAATATCATCAATATCAGCTTTCGCATTAATTAATTCAATCAAATACTTAACGATAGTTATGATATCTTCTTTGGTAAGCACTTGCTTTTCCATTGGGATATCAAGACCAAGTTTTTTATTCATTCTATAACGACCTACTTCACCTAAGTTGTACCGTTGATCAGAGAAGAATAATTTATCAATAATACCACGAGCAGTTTCTTCATCAGGCGGTTCTGCATTACGCAGTTGTCTGTAAATATGCTCAACAGCTTCTTTTTCAGAATTTGTTGGATCTTTTTGTAACGTGTTATGGATGATAGCATAATCAGCTTGATTAGCATCTTCCTTATGTAACAAAATAGATTTAACGTTAGAATCGATGATTTCTTCAACATTATCTTTATCGATAATTGTATCTCTATCAAGGATTATTTCGTTACGTTCGATAGAAACTACTTCACCAGTATCTTCATCTACGAAATCTTCATGCCATGTATTTAATACACGAGCAGCTAATTTTCTACCGATATATTTTTTAAGTCCTGTTTTAGAAACTTTAATTTCCTCAGCAAGGTCAAAAATCTCAAGGATATCCTTGTCTCTTTCGAACCCAATTGCACGGAATAAAGTTGTAACAGGTAACTTTTTCTTTCTATCAATATAGGCGTACATTACACTATTAATATCTGTAGAAAATTCTATCCATGAACCTTTAAAAGGAATTACTCTGGCAGAATATAATTTTGTTCCATTAGCATGAAAAGACTGTCCAAAGAAAACCCCTGGAGATCTATGTAGCTGAGAAACGACAACACGTTCAGCCCCGTTGATCACAAAGGTACCGCTTGGTGTCATGTAAGGAATTGTACCAAGATAAACATCTTGAACAATAGTTTCAAAATCCTCGTGCTCTGGATCTGTACAATACAATTTCAATCTTGCTTTTAAAGGCACACTATGTGTTAAACCTCTTTCAATACATTCCTGAATTGTATAACGTGGTGGATCCACGAAGTAGTCAAGGAATTCCAATACAAAGTTATTTCTTGTATCTGTAATTGGAAAATTTTCCATGAAGGTATTATAAAGTCCTTCATTGCCTCTTTCATCAGATTTAGTTTCTAATTGAAAAAAATCTTGAAAAGATTTAACCTGAACATCTAGAAAATCTGGATATGCAGGAATATTTTTTGTAGAGGCAAAATTCAATCTTTCGGTCTGATTTGTAATCATCAATGGACAAAATTTTGATTATAAAAGTAATTTTTATTGGTATAAATATTTCTAATTATACTTTAATTTTAAAACCACTACATCTTTAAAAATCAATTTAAGATAACTACTTTCTTATTATCTGTCAATTTTTTTTCCTCGTAATGGAATAAAATGGGTTTGCTATCACAACTTATTATTCAATAAATAAGACAGACTTTTGTTATACGAAAAATGGTTTAGGTCTTTGGATGTGTATCCAAGACCTAAACCTAATTCCTAAACTGTGTTTAACTATTTAAGCTCAACAACAGCTCCAACTTCTTCTAAAGATTTTTTCAAAGCTTCTGCTTCATCTTTAGTTACACCTTCTTTAACGTTTGATGGAGCACTATCAACTACATCTTTAGCTTCTTTCAAACCTAAACCTGTAAGTTCTTTTACCATTTTCACAACTGCTAATTTAGAAGCACCAGCTTCTTTTAATACAACTGTAAATTCTGTTTGTACTTCTTCAGCAGCACCTTCACCACCACCAGAAACTACTACAGCTGCAGCAGCTGGCTCGATTCCGTACTCATCTTTCAATATTGTTGCTAATTCGTTAACTTCTTTTACAGTTAAATTAACTAATTGTTCTGCGAATTGTTTCAAATCTGCCATTTTTTCTATCGTTTTAAAATGATTTGTAAAATTATATTTTGTTTATTGTGCGCATTGTAAATAATAAAAATCGAGTTTTACTCTGTTTTTATTATGCTTCAGTTTCAGCAACCTCTTCTTTAGCGAATTGGTTTTGAAGTGCAGAAATAACTCTTTGTGCTGGTGCTTGAAGCAATCCAATAAGTTCACCAATAAGTTCTTCTTTAGATTTGATAGTTGCTAACGCATCTAATTGATCATCTCCAATATAAACCTCAGCATTGATATAAGCTCCTTTTAAAACTGGCTTAGCCGATTTTTTACGGAAATCTTTAATTATCTTACCTGGTCCATTTGCTACCTCTGAAATGAATATAGCACTATTACCAGTCAATACTGTTGGTAACTCACCATAATCATTAGCCGATGCTTCCATTGCTTTTACAAGCAAAGTGTTTTTTATAACCTCTAATTTAATACCTGCTTTATAGCAAGCTCTTCTCAACTTTGAAGTTGTATCTGCATTTAATCCAGAAATATCTGCTACGTAAACAATATTTGTACCAGCTAACTGTGCAGTTAAATCTTCAATCGCGATTGATTTTTCTTCTCTAGTCATACTAAAAATTATTAACTACCAATTATACTGCTTTTGGGTCTAATGCAATAGCAGGACTCATAGTGCTTGTAAGGTAGATACTTTTGATATATACACCTTTAGCAGCAGTTGGCTTAAGTTTGATTAATGTTTGAATAATTTCGTGTGCATTGTCAACAATTTGCTCAGCTCCAAAAGAAACTTTACCAATTCCTGCATGTACAATACCAGTTTTATCAACTTTGAAATCGATTTTACCAGCTTTAACCTCTGCAACAGCTTTTGCAACATCCATAGTTACAGTACCTGTCTTAGGGTTTGGCATTAAACCTCTAGGTCCTAAAATACGACCTAATGGACCTAATTTACCCATAACGCTTGGCATAGTGATGATAACATCAACATCCGTCCAACCATCTTTAATTTTTTGTAAATACTCGTCAAGACCTACATAGTCTGCTCCAGCTTCTTTGGCTTCCGCCTCTTTATCCGGAGTAACCAATGCTAATACTTTAACATCTTTACCAGTTCCATGAGGTAATGTTACCACACCTCTAACCATTTGATTCGCTTTTCTTGGATCTACACCCAAACGTACCGCGATATCAACAGACTCATCAAATTTTGCAGATGCAACAACTTTAATTAATGCCGCAGCATCTTTCAAAGAATACATTCTGTTTTTTTCAATTTTTGAAGCAGCCTCTTTTTGCTTTTTTGTCAATTTTGCCATGTCTTTCTTTTAATTAAAAAGGAGCGTCTCCTGATACAGTTATACCCATAGATCTAGCTGTTCCAGCAACCATACTCATTGCAGACTCCGTAGTGAACGCATTTAAGTCAGGCATTTTGTCTTCAGCAATAGCTCTAATTTGTTCCCAAGTAACACTAGCTACTTTTTTACGATTAGGCTCACCAGAACCAGATTTTAGCTTCGCAGCTTCCAATAACTGAACAGCTGCAGGCGGAGTTTTAACAACAAATTCGAATGATTTGTCTTTATACACAGTAATTTGTACTGGGCATATTTTGCCGGCTTTATCTTGAGTTCTAGCATTGAATTGCTTACAGAACTCCATGATGTTTACACCAGCAGCTCCTAAAGCAGGTCCAACCGGTGGCGATGGATTCGCAGCACCTCCCTTAACTTGTAGTTTAACTACTTTACTAATTTCTTTAGCCATTTTTTAAAAAATTTAACACTACAATCATTAGGAAGCGATTGTAATGGATATTATATGTAACAAAATATTATACTTTTTCAACTTGCATAAACCCTAATTCTAATGGAGTTTTTCTTCCGAAAATTTTAACCATTACTTCTAACTTACGCTTTTCTTCATTAATTTTTTCAACCGTACCGTTGAAACCGTTGAAAGGTCCATCAATAACCTTAATAGTCTCACCTAAATTGAAAGGTATCGAACGAGTATCTGCATTTACCGCTAACTCATCCACTTTACCTAGCATTCTATTTACTTCTGAAAGTCTCAATGGCACTGGTTCTCCACCTTTAGTTTCACCTAAAAAACCAATAACACTAGTAATACCTTTTATAATATGAGGTATCTCACCAATCAGATTTGCTTCTATCATGACATAACCAGGAAAATAAACTTTATCCTTGATTAATTTCTTTCCATCTTTTACAGTTACTACTTTTTCCGTCGGAACTAAAACTTGAGAAACATAGTCACCCATCTCTAATCTAGAAATTTCGTTTTCTATATAAGCTTTCACCTTATTCTCTTGTCCACTTACCGCACGAACAACATACCACTTTTTTAGATTATTATCTGTCATCACAAAATTTAGGCTTTTATCCAATTAAAAAATCCAGCTAATGCTTTCGCAAAAAACTCATCTACTCCCCATGTTGCCAAAGCGAATAAAACTGAGAAAATAGCAACAACAATCGTTAGACGTTGCACCTCAGGCCACTCTGGCCAAGTCATATTTGACTTTAATTCCTCAAATGATTCTGATATGTAATTAATTATTTTTGCCATTATGATATATTTTTTTGCACGGGCGGAGGGATTCGAACCCCCATCAACGGTTTTGGAGACCGCTATTCTACCCTTGAACTACGCCCGTTTGTTAAAAACCAGCAACAACTTAAAGCGTTGCTGGTTTTATAATTATTTATAGAATTATGCTACAATCTCAGTTACCTGACCTGCACCTACAGTTCTACCACCTTCACGGATAGCAAAACGTAATCCAACATTCATAGCGATTGGGCTCAACAAAGCAACATTGATTGTTAAGTTATCTCCAGGCATAACCATCTCTACACCTTCTGGTAAAGTAATAACACCTGTTACATCAGTTGTACGTACGTAGAACTGTGGACGGTAGTTATTATGGAATGGTGTATGACGACCACCTTCTTCTTTTTTCAAGATATAAACCTCAGCTTTAAATGTAGCGTGTGGTTTAACTGATCCTGGCTTAATGATAACCATTCCTCTTTTGATAGATTCTTTATCAACACCTCTTAAAAGTAAACCTACATTATCTCCAGCTTCACCTCTATCAAGGATTTTACGGAACATCTCAACTCCCGTAATAGTAGAAGTTAATTTTTCAGCTCCCATACCAATGATTTCAACAGCATCTCCTGTATTAGCAATCCCCGTTTCGATACGACCTGTAGCAACAGTTCCACGACCAGTAATTGTAAACACATCCTCAACTGGCATCAAGAAAGGTTTGTCAGTATCACGCACTGGCTCTTCAATCCACGCATCAACCGCTGCCATCAATTCGATGATTTTTGGTACCCACGCTGGATCATTATTCAATCCTCCTAAAGCCGATCCTTGAACAACTGGACAATTATCTCCATCATATTCATAGAAAGACAATAAGTCTCTAATTTCCATTTCAACAAGTTCTAACAACTCCTCATCATCAACCATATCCACTTTATTCATGAATACAACCATTCTAGGAATACCAACTTGACGTCCTAAAAGGATATGCTCACGTGTTTGTGGCATAGGTCCGTCAGTTGCAGCTACAACAAGAATAGCACCATCCATTTGAGCAGCACCAGTAACCATGTTCTTTACGTAATCCGCGTGACCTGGACAGTCAACGTGAGCGTAATGACGATTAGCAGTTTCATACTCAACGTGTGATGTATTAATTGTAATACCTCTTTCTTTTTCTTCTGGAGCATTATCAATTTGATCAAATGATTTTGCTTGACAGTAACCTGCATCAGATAACACTTTAGTTATCGCTGCAGTTAATGTAGTTTTTCCGTGATCCACGTGCCCAATTGTACCAATGTTTAAGTGGGGCTTGTTACGGTTAAAGGTTTCTTTTGCCATTTTACTTAATTTTTAATCTATTTATATATTTAATTTCAATCTCTTACTTACTTGAGCCAATGTCGGGAATTGAACCCGAGACCTCTTCCTTACCAAGGAAGCACTCTACCCCTGAGCTACACCGGCAGAGTTTTTTTTCCTTTTAGATTTAAAATCTAAAATTGTGGGGAGAGCAGGATTCGAACCTGCGAAGTTTACACAGCAGATTTACAGTCTGCCCTCGTTGGCCGCTTGAGTATCTCCCCTCTTTTTTATCTTATTTCAAATTTTAAAAACCTCAGTTTTATTTTGAGCCGGCGGAGGGACTCGAACCCACGACCTGCTGATTACAAATCAGCTGCTCTAGCCAACTGAGCTACGCTGGCAAATTCAATAAAAAAGTCCGCTATTTCTAACGGACTGCAAATGTATAGATTTTATCTCTCATTCAAAACATTTTTTCAAAAAAATTTTCGATTAAATATATGTTCTTATTTTTTCTTTCCTTTTTACCAGCAATCTCTCCAAAGATTCAGCCGACAACTCGATAGCTTCCTCAAATGTTTTGCATTGTTTTTTCACCATAAAATCATCACCAGGGACATTCATCTTCACCTCAGCAACCTTATTCTCCTTATCACTTGTCTTCTCAACTTTTAAATAGACATCTGCAGAAACCACCTTGTCGTAGTACTTCTCCAATTTATCCATTCTCTCTTGAACATAACCTACTAATTTTCCGTCAACAGCAAAGTTAACTGCGTGAACATTTACCTTCATAATCAATTTTTTTAATGGTTAAACATTTTTCGAACTATTACTTATTCCTTGGATGCGCTTCTTCATATACTTTCTTAAGCTCTGCTAAACTATTGTGCGTATAAACCTGCGTTGAAGCTAAACTGGAATGTCCTAACAATTCTTTCACTGAATTTAAATCGGCTCCGTTATTTAATAAATGAGTCGCAAATGTATGTCGTAAAATATGCGGACTTTTTTTTACTTTTTCAGAGACAGGACTAAAGTAAGAATTTATTAACCGATACACAAAGGATTCATTTAATTTTAACCCTTTTTTTGCAATAAAAAGACAATCAAAATCCCTAATACTTTCTACATGAGACCTCTCACGAATATACAAGAACAACTGCTCCACTACAATAGGCAAAATAGGCAAAATCCTTTCTTTATTTCTTTTACCAAGAACCTTTATCGTGCCGTTAGCAAAACTAATATCACTAATTTTCAAATGAATCAGTTCCGTTCGCCTTATTCCAGTCGTATAAAATAAGTCTATAATTAATTTATTCCTAACCTCTTCAAAACCTACAGGATCCTGCAGACCATCCAGCACCTTCGCTACTTCTTTCTCAGAAAACGGAATTTGAAGTGATTTAGCAGTTTTTAATGCCTTATGTTTCAACAACGGACTAAGCTGTATTTCTTTTATCTTTAATAGAAACTTATAAAAAGCCTTTAAGGAAGCAATCTTTCTATTAACTGAAACATTTGAAATACCAGCATCCACAAGTGACACAATCCAACTTCTAATTTGGCCGTAATTTACTTGTTCTATGTCCTCTTGATCAAAATTGGTAGTATTAAACGTCTGAAAGCTTATTATATCATTCAGATAAGCACTTACGGTATGTGGAGAATATTTTTTCTCCTTTTGTAGATAATCCCGAAATGCATCTATAGTAGTCACCATATAAAATAAAAAAACCGTTAGCATCAAAGTTAAAAAACTTTAATGACTAACGGCATTTATTGTAAAAAAGAAATTACTTAGTTTTCTAAGTTGTCTTTCATGTTTTGAATATAAGCTGCTTTCTGAACTTTAATTCTATTTTTCACAGAAGGCTTAATAAAAGCAGTACGTGCTCTTAACTGACGAACAGTTCCTGTTTTATCAAATTTTCTTTTATAGCGCTTTAATGCTCTATCTATATTTTCTCCGTCTTTAATTGGTATAATTAACATAATTTTGACACCCCCTTTCGTTAAGTGTGCAAAAGTAGTTATTATTTTGACTTATGGGTCACGAATTATGATTTATTTTATAAAGATAAAAAAAAGCCAAGTAACAATTTCTCATTCCTTGGCTCTCTCTTATTTTTTTACTCTCTTAAAATTACTCTTTCAACAAATTTCTAGAAATTACTACTTTTTGAATTTCAGTAGTACCCTCTCCAATAGTACATAGCTTAGAATCTCTATAAAACTTCTCTACAGGGTAATCCTTAGTATATCCGTAACCACCATGGATTTGAACTGCTTCATTCGCTACGCGCACACAAACTTCTGACGAGAACATTTTAGCCATAGCACCCATAGTAGTCACCGGCTTGTGTTGTTGCTTTAGAAAAGCCGCTTTATGCAACAATAACTCAGATGCTTCAATCTCAGTAGCCATATCAGCTAGCTTGAATGAAATTCCCTGAAATTCACTTATTGGCTTACCAAATTGATGTCTTTCTTTCGAATATTTCAAAGCAGCTTCATAAGCCCCTTTCGCAATACCCAAAGACAATGCACCGATAGAAATTCTACCGCCATCCAATACCTTCATCGCTTGTATAAAACCTTGCCCAACTTCACCTAACCTATTAGCATCTGGAATTCTACAGTTATCAAAAATCAACTCTGCCGTTTCACTGGCACGCATCCCTAACTTATTTTCTTTTTTACCAGATGTAAATCCAGGCATTCCTTTTTCGAATACAAAAGCAGTCATTCCTCTTGAATCACCTTTTTCACCAGTACGAACTATTACTACAGCTATATCACCTGAAATAGCATGAGTAATGAAATTCTTAGCTCCATTAACCACCCAGTGATCTCCGTCTCTTTTAGCAGTAGTATTCATTCCCCCTGCATCAGAACCTGTATTGTGCTCCGTTAACCCCCAGGCACCAATATGCTCAGCTGTAGCCAATTTGGGAATCCACTTTTTCTTTTGCTCCTCACTACCAAAAGTCAAAATATGATTTGTACATAATGAGTTATGTGCCGCAACCGACAATCCTATAGAAGGATCTACTTTTGAAATTTCTTCAACAATAGTAATATATTCGTGATATCCTAGTCCAGATCCACCTAGCTCCTGCGGGACTAAAACCCCCATAAAACCCATTTCACCTAATTTTTTAAATAACTGAACTGGAAAAATCTGTGCTTCATCCCATTCCATTATATAGGGCCTAATGTTCTTTTCGGCAAAATCCCTTATAGACTGTGCAATCATAGACTGCGTTTCGTTGTAATCAAAGTTCATCGTAATGGTTTTTTATTTTAAAAGTCCAAATATAAGGCAATTATGTTGGCTTTTTCAACAGGAAAGCCCTTAATTTTTATTAAATCCTCAACATTCTTAATATCTCCGTTCATACTCCTATAGGTCACAATTTCTTTTGCAAGAGCGTATCTAAAGTAGGAGAATTGCGAAATTTCTTTTAAAGAGGCGTTGTTTATGTCAATTTTATGCACCACAGGCAACGCATATACTTTAAAATGGGAATTGAGATTCGCGATCACTTCAGGAGACAGTCCCCACACGTCATGCATTTGTTCCATAGATACAAATCCTCCAAGACTTTCTCTTAGCTTTATAATTCGCAATGAAATCACTTCTCCTATTCCATATACTTTGACTAGGTCTTCTTGCGTTGCTCCGTTAATATCTAATAAAGATAGTATTTCTTTTTTAGCGAAAGGTTTGTTTTCATATTTAACATAGCCCTTATTTCCTAACTTGCTTTTTACCCAATCCGGAAATTTAAAATAAGGTGCTATGACGTTTAACAAAGAATCAGAGACCTTTGTAACTGCTTGAAATTCTTTAGCAGAGTTCACATATTTATTTTCTTTTCTATATGCTAATAGACGATCAATCTCAGAAACAGACATCCCAAGTTTATATCCTTTATAATCGCTTATAAAATTAGGATTAAACGGATATATCTTAGCACTATATTTTAGATTTGAGTCTTTTAAGGCATCTATTTCAGATTGCATCGCTAGCCACTTTTGTTTATTTGGAGAAACTGATTGAGTTTCATTAAAATCAACAAAAAAATAAACTGACTGCAAGACGATTATTATTGCAAACAATATCACAATACCAGTACGCTGTTCTGCGGAAAACGCAAAATAACTCCTTACGCCTCTCAAACACATTTTAAACAAAATAAATGTAAAGGAATTTTGATTATTTTCATCGCTTTTAAAAATTAACTACACCCTGTTTTAAAATCTAAATTTAGAAAATATTTTTCGAAATATACTTCACAAAAATAATAATAATCTAAATATCAGCACTTAATTACTGTCCAAATAATTCATTAATCAATTAGCTTAAAAAACCAATATAAATAAAAGTATTGCTACAATTTTTTTTCCCTATTAATTTACACAATAACTTTTATTTTTTATAAAATAAATAATACATTTGAGCGCTATTAATACTAAAACTAATAAATATATGTCAATTTGGAAAACAAAACCACTTTCGGTTTTATTAAATGAAGCATCAGAAGATGAAAAAGGATTAAAAAGAACTTTATCTTCACGATCTCTGGTTGCTCTAGGAGTTGGTGCAATTATCGGAGCGGGCTTATTTTCCTTAACTGGAATTGCTGCTGCCGAACATGCTGGACCGGCAGTTACACTTTCATTTGTTTTAGCAGCCATAGGATGTGCCTTTGCAGGATTATGCTATGCTGAATTTGCTTCGATGATACCCGTTGCAGGTAGCGCTTATACGTATTCCTATGCCACTATGGGGGAATTTATGGCTTGGATTATTGGTTGGGATTTAGTTCTTGAATATGCTTTGGGAGCCGCAACCGTTGGGGTCAGCTGGTCGAGATACTTACTAGAATTATTGAATAAATACGGTGTCCATCTAAACCCAAAATTTATATGTTCGCCCTGGGAAACCTTAACATTAGGTGACGGTACCATTATAGATGGCGGCTACATCAATCTACCAGCTATCTTAATAGTATCTGCACTATCATTATTATTAATAAGAGGAACTCAAGAGTCTGCTTCCATAAATAATATATTAGTTGTACTTAAAGTTATTGTTGTAATTATGTTTATTGTTTTAGGCTGGGACTATATAGACCCTGCAAATTACTCCCCATATATTCCTGAAAATACTGGTATTAAAGGTCAATTTGGTTGGTCTGGAATTGCAGCTGGAGCCGGAACAGTCTTCTTTGCCTTCATTGGTTTTGACGCCGTTTCAACTGCCGCACAAGAAGCTAAAAACCCTCAAAAAGGGATGCCAATTGGTATTTTAGGCTCATTAGTTATCTGTACGATATTATATGTGTTGTTTGCACACGTTATGACTGGTCTAGTACCTTATTACAAATTTGTTGGTGATGCAAAACCTGCTGCGACAGCATTTGCAGTAACTGGATATTCTTTCCTTCAAACAGGATTAATTGTCGCTATTTTAGCGGGGTATACTTCTGTAATGCTTGTGATGTTAATGGGACAAAGTCGTGTTTTCTACACTATGAGTAAAGATGGACTTTTACCTCCTTTATTTGGACAAATCCACTCAAAATTCCGTACTCCTTATAAAACGAACCTTTTCTTCATGGTATTCGTTAGTTTATTTGCTGGTTTCGTACCGGTAAGCGATCTAGGACACATGGTAAGTATTGGAACTTTACTTGCTTTTGTATTAGTATGTATTGGTGTGTTAGTAATGCGTAAAAAGATGCCAGATGCTCCTAGGTCTTTCAAAACTCCATTCGTTCCTTACGTACCTATTGCAGGAGTTTTAGTTTGTACTTACTTAATGTACTCTCTACCTTATGAAAGTTGGATTCGATTAGTTCTTTGGATGGCAATTGGTGTCGCTCTGTATTTTGTTTACGGTAAAAAACACAGTAAATTAAATAATCCAGACAAATAGATTTATTCTAATATAAAAAAAGGGATGATAAAGTATTTAAACACTTTATCATCCCTTTTTATTTATAACTATTTCAAGTTTTTTTACAAGTCAAATACAGAAGTTCTCTTCGCACGAATCAAATCCTTTAGCCTAATCCAAAAGGCTAACGTCAAATAAACTCCAAACCATAATCCTACAGTTACAAACGATATATAAATAAAGAACAGCCTTACGCTTGTTACCCTCATTCCTAAACTATCTGCCAGCCGCGATGATACGTGGAAGCCATACTTTTCAAAAAAATACTTAAGCTTTATTATTCTAGGTACACTTTGTCCCATTGCATTAGTTTTATATTCTATTTTACAAAAGTACACTATTATTTTTTCTCGAAATAAAAGAAGAGAAAAATCATTACGCTTTCATCAACTCCATACCGATAGCACATTCTAAACATTTGCTCTTAGAACAGTACTCGTTCTTTAGCTGTAACATTGCTTGCGTCTCAAAAGCGCTTACTGACTTCACTCCAAAGGACCTAAATTTATCTACAATAGCATTCTTCTCTGGCGCGACTTCATTTAGTAATTGAATCAAATCCTCTGCAATCTCCTCTCCCCTACTTTTAGCATAGGCAAATTGAATTGGCATCAAGGTATTTATTATAATCAAATCTATAAATGACTTCGATAGCATTTTCTTCTTCTTTGGGCTTTCCTTATCAAATTGATAATGGTCCTGCCAATAAGAAGAAACTGAAACCTGAAAAAGATCGTAGATAGCCTTAGCAGAAGTAATCTCGTTTATTTGTGAAAATAGATTTTGGTTACTATGATACAAATTTGCTAATTGCGAGAGTCGTATTGTGGGGAAATTATCGGGGCGATGCTTAAAAAACTGAACTGGATTAGAACTACATTTTTCAATTTGGTATTTATGTAATAAATAATAATACCTAAATTTTAAATCTTTAAAATAATTATCCTCCTTTTCAACGTCTAATAGTCCTGCATTACCAAAGAGTAAACTTTCTAGATTCTCGACCTCAAAACTTTCTTTTCTTATAATTGAAAACGGAATAGAAGTCGCTACTTTTAGAAAGATTTCCCCGTTCGTATTCAGTCCGAAGTTTTTAGCCAACAAACAAAACAATACTGCTTCCCAATCATTATTGGTTTGTTGCAGCAGCTCAAAAATAGGTTTGGACTTTCTTTCTAATCGTTCAAAAAACAAGCGCTCCTGCCAGTTTTTTAGAACAAAGGAAGGTATACTTGCTAACTGCTTTTCGCAGAAAATCCAAGCCTTTGGAGACATCAGTGACTGATAGTTAGCTATGGTATCCCGGTCAACGTATTTCTTAAGCTCCAAAACAGGAATTTCTGTATTATTCTTTCTGTAGATTTCTGTATCGTGTTCCCAAACTACATGTAGAATTACGTTTTCGTATGCCGCATCTCTTTCATGATGATGCACATACCAGTCGGAAGACTTTAAGTGAATCTCGACATTTCCAGCCCACATTTGATCACCTATTGTAATTTGAGCATTGAAAAAATCAGGACCTGCTAATTCCAGATACTGACCCACACTGGCAATAGTAATTGCCTCATTATTTGAAGTTTTCAAATTAATCATATCAAACTTCTTGAATTTCCAGAGGTAATGGAGAAAATCTTCTTTCATCGTAAGACCTTGTAGTTAAGAGACTAAAGTAATGAAAAAACGAACAACTTGTACTTCCAATTAATTTTTGATAACTATTTTAATAAATACAATTTGGCACAAGCCCGAGCATCTGATAAAGCTTCATGGTGATTCAATTGAATATTCATTGTTCTACAGCAATCACTAAGTTTTGTTGGCTTCAAACCTTTGGCTTTGTATATTTTCACAGTGCATTCCCAGCGAGCCGATAAATTCAAATCCTCATAACTTAAGCCATGAAGCGCCATAGACTTGGCCAGTACATTCCTGTCAAAGCTTTCATTGTGTGCGACAACGACTCTATTCTGTAGTCGTTTTTGGATTTCAGGAAATACTTGCGCAAATGACTTTGCATTCACAGTATCCCTTGGATAAATTCCATGTACTTGAATTGTAAAAGGAGAGTACAGATTGTTTGGCGGTTTAATCAAACTAACAAACTCGTCTACTATTACTCCATTTTCTACAGTCACTATACCCACTGAACACGGGTGAAATGCAGTTGCTGTTTCAAAATCTATTGCTGTGAAGGTCATTTTGTTTTATTTATTGTTGCTGAAAAACCACGGATTTAACGAACTTAATTCGTCAATTCCGTGGTCTAATACACTGTAATTATCTGAACTAAAAATTACTTAATAGAACCTATAATATCATATTTTGTAATAATGTGGTGTCTTCCATTTCCTAAGTCGATCAATACTGCTGCATTTTCTCTAGTAAACAATTTAGAAACTTCTTCAATTGTCGTTCCCAGCTGCACTATAGGGTAAGGATTCCCCATGATCTCACGAATTGGTCTTTCGGCTGAATTTTTATCTTGCACGTAACTTTGGAATAAGTCAGACTCATCCAGAGAACCTACAAACCCAGTAATATCCATTACTGGTATTTGCGAAATTTTATATTTACGCATTCTTTCGATAGCATGCGAAACTAATTCTTCAGTACGGGCCAGAATTAAAGGCTTGTCTATATGGTCTTTGATTACATCTTCTGCTTTTGTAATTTCCTCTTCAAGAAATCCACGCTCGCGCATCCAATCGTCATTAAACATCTTCCCTACGTAACGGCTTCCTGAATCATGAAATAAAACAACAACAACATCTTCTGGTTTGAAATGCTCCTTTAGTTGTAATAATCCTTTTATCGCCGCTCCCGCAGAATTACCAACAAAAATCCCTTCTTCAAGAGCAATTTTTCGCGTGTATACTGCAGCATCTTTATCCGTTACTTTAGTAAATCCATCAATTAAAGAAAAATCTACATTCAATGGTAAAATATCTTCTCCAATTCCTTCTGTTATATAAGAATAAATCTCGTTTTCATCAAAAATCCCTGTTTCATGGTATTTTTTAAATACAGAACCGTAAGTATCAATTCCCCAAATCTTGATATTTGGATTTTTCTCTTTAAGGTATTTTCCAACACCAGAAATTGTTCCTCCCGTACCAACACCAGATACAAAATGAGTAATCTTACCTTCTGTTTGCTCCCAAATTTCAGGTCCCGTTTGCTCGTAATGTGCCAACGCATTCGATGGATTGTCGTATTGATTTACATACCAAGAATTTGGAGTTTCAGCTGCTAACCTTTTAGAAACAGAGTAATAAGAACGGGGATCTGTAGGCTCAACATCAGTAGGACATACTACTACTTTTGCTCCAACAGCACGAAGGATATCCATTTTCTCTTTGGATTGTTTATCAGAGATAACACAAATTAATTTATATCCTTTTATAATAGCTACCAAAGCCAATCCCATTCCTGTATTTCCTGAAGTTCCTTCAATAATAGTTCCTCCTGGTTTTAGTCTACCGTCAGCCTCAGCATCTTGAATCATTTTTACCGCCATTCTGTCTTTTACAGAATTACCGGGATTAAAAGTTTCTACTTTAGCAAGCACTAATGCATCTATTCCTTCAGTGACTTTATTTAACTTCACTAATGGTGTATCACCTATTGTACCTAGTATATTTTCTGCGTATTGCATTTAATTGTAATTTTTAAGATTGTAATTTGTTATAAATACTTTTGCAAAGATAGTATTTTGTTAGAAAACATTCCTGCTTCTGCAAAATTGCGTTCGTCATTACTTCCTGAACTTTTATTCAAATACAATTTCAGTGAATTTAATTTACGCAAGATACTTTACTCAATTATGGTCTAGCCAATGAAAGCAATGTATTCCGAAGAATAAGAAATGCTATAAAACTAAGAGAAAATCAAAATGATTAATTAAAGAAATTCCAAATTAGCCCAAAACGAATCATGAAATCTCGATACGGATTATTAGGAGCGGAGTAGAAATTATTTCCTGTAAGAGAAGAGTTAAAATGCTCTGCTTTTACATAAATCCTGGTTCTTTGAATTCGAGCATTGACAAAAAAGTCTAGGGTTGGATAATTTCCAATTTCTTTTTTATTTTGAATAAAGAACTCGCCAATTACTGGATTATAATCATTGGCAAAATAATTTGTAAAATAATTCAAAGTAACCCCTGTTTGTAAAAACAAGGCTTTTTTGAACAAGTGATTAGTGTAATAAATAGTATTTCTGGTCACAATTTCAGGAACATTTAGGATTGCATCCTGCTGACTCACTTTTTGATATAAAAGGGTATTATCAAGCGCAAATCGACCAAATTTTATTTCTTTACTTGCTTTAATAGAAACATAATTTATAGTATTCCCATATTGATTTGGACTAACAATTTGCTGACTTTCATCTGTGGCAGTGTCTTCAAAATAAAGATGATCATCTAAGGTCATAAACTGTACTGATGCTTCTACCCAAGGAGTCGTTGCATTAGCCGTGATCGAGTTTATTTTTTCATTCTTAAAATTATTAGACCAGTTGTAACTCACATAGCTACTTTGGTATAAATTGTAATTATCATTTGGTAACTTATTCAAGTTTTGATATCCAAAAGAAAATTGGTAATCGTCATTTAACTCATAATTTAATTTAGCCTCTAAATTAGATAAGGATTGATTCGTTACTGATCTTGAATACAAGAATTTCCCATTCCAATTCTTTTTTTGGTACTCGTATTGACCTCCCGCACTATTTATATTTCTACTTAACGACGCTGGAATTGTTTTATCATCCCTTATTAATATTTGACTGTAGTAATAATTACTTCTGAAATCATCAGCAAAAAACTGGAACTTACCCAATGTTGTATTTTCATAGATTAAGCCCAATTTATTATACATTTTGTTATAATGTGTCTGGTCATTAATCCCGCTAGTTACATAAGAATCTCCAAATCTGTAAATCGTTTCAGAGCCTACTGTCGAAGCTATCGTGGGTTGATTGTACTCAAAAAATTTATTCTCATAATTAAATTGATGGCTTACATATAAATTGTTATCTCCTTTTTTAGGATTTATTCTAAGAAAGTGATCTACGAATATTCGTTTCCCTTTTAAAAAGGATTCAGCATCTGTTAGGTATACCTCAAGTCGTTCTCGATTATCATAGTCTGTATTTTCGCTTTCAAAATCAGAAACTGTTGTTATCCCACCATTCTCCTCATTTAAGATATCCTGATAGGTAAAATGTGCGTTGGCAAAATATCTCTTATTTAAGGTATTATAGCTTGTTGTAAATCTAAAGTTTCCTGTACTTGACAACTGATTGATATAATTTCCCTGAGATCGTAAGCCTTTGTACGCTATTGAGAAATTAAGCCTTGGCGAAGTATTAACGGTAAAAAAAGCATCTAAAGACTGGCCTTTTTGCATTACTGATTTAAAATACAATTCAGTAACAGGAGTTGCAACTGAACTATATCTAATCTGGTTTGCTTCTAAGAAATTAAAATGTTTTGCCTTGAAGCCAAACTCTGGATAAGGAGAAAACTCTGTTAGACTATACTGTAACGTATTATAAGTTTGTCCCTCATTAGCGAAAGGCAAGAGTCCAAAAATATCTTTTCTCAAATAATTAAAACTATACTCTCTCTGAATGGTGAGCGAAGTATCAATATAAGTAGTATCGCGCTCTATAGAAATAAAACGGTACATATCCATTGTAGCCACTTTTTCAGTTTTGTTTTCTTTGATAGAGTCTAGTCCCTCCCTACTACTCGTTTTTGAATCAGCCTTAAGTTCTGGTCTTGCTTGCGAATAAACAGATCCTGAAAGAAATATAATATAGATATAAAGAAGAATTCTCATTTAAATAAAGGTATAATTATACTGTTTTTGAATTATGAACAAGTGTGACAAAGGTAAATCATAAAAAGGATAAAAAAATATAGTGCATGACACAATAATGAATAAAATAAAAAACCCCCTCAAATTTAAAAAAAATGAGGGGGTTCAAAATAAATATATTATTGATTATCTATTATCATTAACAGAATCATCAATTAATTCATTAGCATCTATTTCTGCTTGAGGAATTTTAAGATAAAACTTCTTATCATTCTTCGTCAAATTTGCAGATGTTCCTACTCGATGGTTACCTGTTCTTGTAATTGCTCTTTGTAGTCGCTTAGCATCAAACCATTCAACTCCCACTTCAGCATAAAGTTCTTTTCTTCTTTCAACTAAAATTTCATCGATTAAAGCACTTCCTGTATTAGTAGATTTAACAGCATTAACATCTCTATTTTTTTGCAATAAATAAAGTAAGTTATGTGCCTCAGTTTCTTTTCCTGCTATTCTTGCTTTTGCTTCAGCTTCAATTAAGATCATTTCAGGAGTTCTCATAATGGCATTATCACCTGCAAATGTAAAAGTAAATTTACGAGTAATCCAATATCTATAATCATTAAGATCTGTAATAAGAGCACTTTTCTTAACAAAATATGCTCTGACATCAGTCGCAGAAAATAAACTAACAAAATCTCTGTTAATGTATGTAGCCGAGTACGAAGTAGTAAAATGATCAGCCATAGATGCAGGAGCATTCCAATAATAATTAGATTGATCAGTACTTTGTGCACTACCCCAAATCCATTCTACATTAGAAATATCATCAAAACCTGCTCTGTAATTTGCTGCGTTTAAAACTGCAGCAACATTACCTCCATACGCAGCATTTGCCGCGTCGGCAGCACCCTGCCAATTACCCATTACTTGATAAACTTGCGCTAGTATTCCTTGTGCTACATTTTTATTGATATATGACTTTCCTAAACGGTCTGCTGTTAAACCATCAACCGCTTTTGTTAAATCAGAAACAATTAATTTGTAAACTTCATCAACTGTAGACATTGCTTTACCTGACGAAGCCGACTCTGTATAAATTGGTGGAGCTGGAAAAGTTTTATCTAATGAATAAGTAGGACAAAATTCCAAAACTAATTGATGATAAAAGAACCCTCTTAAAGCATATCCATAAGCTGATAATTCTTTTTTATCTGCAACACTTAGACCACTAGCTTCTACCCCTGCAATTAAAGAATTAGCTTGATTAATCATATAAAAGCAGTAATTCCATGTGAAACGTGTTCTTCTATAAGTAGGCTCACGGTTTTGATTTGCATAATCATCTCTAAACCAAGTACTAGATTGAATTATATCATTACCTTTTAAACTTCTAGCATAGAACATTGAATTTAAACCTGCGGAATCCGTAGAATCATACTGCCCTCTAAATCTCCTCATTATACCAGATATAAATGCCTCAACACCTTCTCTAGATCCGTATACAACCTCTGGTGAAACAGTATCTGTAGGTGCAGGTTCATCTAGAAACTCTTCACTACAACTTACAGTCATAAACAAAGCCATAAAAGCTATGAATATTTTTATAATTATATTTTTCATATTTTTTTTTTTTAAAATTCTAAATTAACACCAAAAGAAATAACTCTTTGATTGTATGATCTACTATCAGTAGTACCAGCAAAACTTTGCTCAGGATCAATACCTTTATGAGATTGATAAGTCCATAGATTATCACCTTGCAAGTACAACCTAAGTTTACTTAGATTCATTTTTTCAACCATACCCGATGGGAAAGTATATCCAAAGTTTAAAGCTTTCAATCTTACATAATTATTCTTGAATAAGAATCTACTTGAAGTGGCATTGAAGTCATTATTTGAAGTTAACAACAATGGTGTATCTGTGATATCACCTGGCTTCTGCCAACGATTTTCGATATCTTGATGAGCAGCTCTTCCTGGAGATTCAAATCCTTCCATTAAACTCGCATAAGTACTGTCATAAACGTATGCACCATAACTAAAATTGAACAAAATATTTAAATCTAAATTTTTATATTTAAAGTAATTTGTTAATCCACCTATTGCTTTAGGTAAAGATGACTTGTCAGAATAATTTCTAGAAGCTTCAGTATAAACTTTAGTAGTTTCTTTTTGACCCGTTTTATCTCCATTTGCATCTAGGATGTCTTTATACCACATTCCGTATCCATCAGCTGAATCTACTCCTGCCCATTCTTGAATATAAAATTCATATAATGATCTACCAACTTCCCATCTTTTAGTACCATTGATAAAACTCGCCTGAGTCAATTCAGCAATTTCATTTTTATCCATTGACAAGTTAAGACTAGTAGTCCATGTAAATGTAGGGTTTAGAATGTTTGTTGAATTCAAAGAGAATTCCCATCCATAATTTCTTAATGCTCCTACATTAGTAAGAATTCCAGTATTCCCAGTAGAACCTGCAACTGGTTGATTATAAATTAAGTCGATTGACTTTTTATTGTAGTAATCAACTGAACCTGTAATTCTATTATTAAACAATCCGAAGTCCAACCCTATATCTGTTGAAGCTGTCTTTTCCCATGTTAAATTTCTATCAACTGCACTTCCAAGTACAACTCCTGTATTAGTTAATTCATTGTAACCAGTTTCAAAAGACTGTATGTAAGGAAAGTATGATGGGTTCCCATCAGCATCTTGAGTTTGATTGTTACCTAACTCTCCATAAGATCCTCTTAGTTTTAATTCAGAAATAAAATTACTATCCTTTAAGAAGTTTTCTTCAGATACTAACCAAGATCCCCCAACTGCATAGAAACTACCCCATCTAACATCAGAACTAAATCTAGAAGACCCGTCTCTACGAAATGATCCTTCTAAGAAATATTTCTCTTTGTAATCATAACTTAAACGACCTAAATAACTAGATAGTCTATCTTTTGCAGTATATCCTGAAACAGACGATGGAGTTGTACTTCCATTTAAAACGGCAACCCCTGGTAAAAATCCTTCTCCTTGAGCACCTAAAGCATCAATCTTAAATTGGTAAGCCTCTTGAATCAAATCTGCTCCGAAAGTATGATCTCCGAATGTCTTTTTATAATTCAATGCATTAGTAACATTTACTCCACTAGTAATGTTTCTATTTTGAGTAACTCTACCTTGTACATTTGATGCATATCCTACTTCACTACTTGCATATGTGAATGAATCATATAAGTACTTTTCAAAAGCTATAGTAGTTTTAAATGAAAGACCTTCTGTAATTGCTGCTTCTAAATAAGTATTGGCAGTATAATTATCTCTTTTGTAACCTATATCATACTTAAATAATGAACCATATGCATTTTCATTATCAAACACTGGACGGTTTGCGTTTAACAATTGCCCTGTATTAGCACCGTAATCAAATGACTTTTGCCCATTCCCATCTAACAATAAATCTCCATTTCCATCTCTTCTATAAACTGGATAGATTGATGGCACATTATAAATAAACTGAATAGCACTTTGGTAACTCGTTCCACTTTGAGATGGAAAGTTTTGATCTGACGTTGAATAAAACATTGTCACACCACTCTTCAACCAATCGTTGACTTTAGTATCAATACTAAGTCGAGTATTTAACCTGTCAAATTTAGAAGTAGTTACATTTCCTTCTTGTGAAAGGTAATTTGTAGTAAAATAATACTTAGTATCTTCACTACCAGCAGATATTGCCAATGTATGTTCTGTTCTAACAGCCGAGTTATTTAGCATTAAATCTGCCCAATTTGTATCCCACTTTTTATTAGTAGTAACCAAATTTCCATTAGCATCTACTGGAGTAGCAACTGTATAAGGATTATAACCTAATCTAGGTATCAAACCACTTGATGCATTAGAACCAGCTGTAGTGGCGTTTTGACCGTTGATATACTGATTCGTATTTTTCATAGCTTCCCAGTTCAATCGCATGTATCTATCTGAACCAACCATTTTATGTAATGGAACAGCATTATCAGCAAAACCTATAGTTGAAGTCAACGAAACTTTTGGAGCACTATTAAACTTACCTCTTTTTGTCGTGATAAGAATAACACCATTTGCACCTCTAGACCCATACAACGCAGTTGAAGACGCATCTTTCAACACACTCATCGATTCAATTTGGTCAGAGCTTATCGCATTTAAATTACCATTGAAAGGAGCTCCATCTAATATAATTAATGGAGATGACGAAGCATTTATAGAACCTGTACCACGAATACGTATTGTAGGGCTTTCACCTGGCATTCCACCTGCAGCAATTATATTAACACCCGAAACACTACCTTGCAAAGCTGTCATAACATTTGTCGCTTGTTGCTTTAATAGTACATCACTGTCAATTGTTGCTACTGAACCTACAATGGATTTTGCCGTTTGCTTACCATAAGCTACGATAACTACCTCATCTAATGATTTAGCATTTGATTGCAAAGATACACTCACTCTGTTTGAAGCACCTACTGTAACCGATTTATCATCCATTCCAATAAAAGAAAACACTAGTACATCTCCAGTATTTACTTTTAGAGAATACTTTCCATCAAAGTCAGTTTGGACTCCTCTTGTCGTACCTTTAACAATTACATTCACACCTGGTAATGGTCCTGAGTTATCTGTTACTACCCCCGAAATTGTTTTTTCTTGTGCAAAAGAAAATTGGAAACTTAACACTGTCAAAAGCATTAAAATCCATTTGAATTTTGATCTCATATTTAAATATTTTGAATTAGTTAAGACAAAAATCTTAAATATATCTTAAATAAAAAAATTATTAGTCATAAAATTTAACAATTTCATAAGGTTTACGCGCAAAAAAATGCAAATAAACCTATTTTGTTAAAACATTCTATCGCTGTAAAAGCATAGAAACTATGTGTTTATGTAAAATCAGTAGAAAAAAAAGTAATCAAATACAATTCTATATAAAAATGGATGGTGTAGATATATATTTTATTTTCAAATGAATTCAAAGAGACATGAATAATTTTAGAACCCCTACTCTATTTTCAAATCTGCATTTTAGTTATTTATCTAATGATCCTCTTCAAAAACCGTAAACGCAAAATGAAAAATCCAATTTAAATAACTCATAACAATCAACTAACCCTTTTTGTACACACAATTGATTTATATTTTCTAATTTTGCTTAATGCTCCAACTTAATTTTTCAAAACTCATTTTAGAATCCGGAACTGATGAGGCCGGCAGAGGTTGTCTTGCAGGGCCTGTTACCGCCGCCGCCGTAATTCTTCCTGCAAATTTTGAGAATATAATACTAAATGACAGTAAGCAACTATCTGAAAAAGCAAGAGACAAATTACGCCCTATAATTGAGCAACAAGCTATTACCTTTGCGGTAACGCATCTAGAACCTTTAGAAATTGATGACATTAACATTCTAAATGCCTCCATAAAAGCAATGCAGGAATGCGTTTTAAAACTTAATCCACAACCTCAATATATTATTGTAGATGGCAATAGCCCTTTCATTCGAAAAAAAGGCATAAAAAACAGCAGTGGAAAAATTTTCACTCCGGTAGAGCTTACTATTTTGACCTCCATTCCTAGTAGCAGTATTGTAAAAGGAGATGCCAAATTTATGAGTATTGCTGCCGCATCAGTATTAGCTAAAACATATCGAGATGATTATATGAACCGGATTCACGAGGAGTTCCCTATGTACAACTGGAAACAAAATAAAGGGTACCCAACAAAAGAACATCGAGAAGCAATTCGGAAATATGGCGTAACTAAATACCACAGATTAAGTTTTAGATTACTACCCGAACAGCTGAAACTAGACATGTAGCCCTAATTCCATTCCCCTGTGAAGGAGAAGGAGACTTAATGGAATATTGAGAGTTAATAGATTTTAAAAAAATTATTAATTTAAAAAAACTATAGGTTGTTGATTAACTAATTTGGATTGCATACTACACCATTTAAGTCATATAAGTTCTTTTAAGACTAATCTACTTTATATGTTTGGTGCCTTTGTAATTAAGCCATAGATAAAACGTTCACAGACTTATCATATCCTTTTGTCCTTCGTAGCTAGTTTTTAATTTCGCAAGCAAACAATTCTGCGAAATGTTTCAAGATTTTAGCCTTTACTTCTTCCTCGTTTACTTTTTCTACACCGAGTTCAACATTTAATGAGGTTACCGCTTTACCACGAATTCCACATGGAATGATATTGTCAAAATAACCTAAGTCAGCATTGACGTTCAAAGCAAAACCATGCATGGTGACCCAGCGTGAAGCACGAACTCCCATAGCACAAATTTTTCTAGCAAATGGAGTACCTACTCCAAGCCAAACTCCCGTTTCTCCTTCACTTCTACCGCATTCTAAGCCATATTCTTGCAATGTTAAAATAATTGATTCTTCCAGAAAACGCAAGTATTTATGAATGTCAGTAAAGAAATTTTCTAAGTCTATAATAGGATACCCAACAATTTGTCCCGGACCATGATACGTAATATCCCCACCGCGGTTGATCTTGTAGAAAGTGGCACCTTTGTCTTCGAGTTGTTTTTCAGATAAAAGAAGATTACTCAAATCACCACTTTTACCTAATGTATATACATGTGGATGCTCTACAAAAAGAAAATAATTAGGTGTTTCTAACTCTAATTCTTCCCTGCGATTTCTTATTTTTAGGTCTACAATTCCTTTAAACAATTCTTCCTGGTATTCCCAAGTTGCTTTGTAATCTTTATTCCCTAAATCTTGAAGCTGTATTTTTTTATTCATTTTATTCAAATTCTACTTTAAAGCTTAAATCTATATTGTCTTCTAAATTTTCTATCGGTATTTCCTTAACAAAGTTCTTTTTATCTGCTGATATAACAACTCCTGGCATCGAGACTGTTTTTATTTTTTTAGGAAAATGATATTCAATTGAATATTTACATTCCTTTAAAAAATCACCTAACTTTTTCGAAAATTCATCTTCAGGCTCTTCTTCTTTTTTTGTTTTTAACTTTTCCTTTGTTATCTTGTTTTTTTGCTCCTTTGTTAAAGTGACTGTTTTTATAAAATATTTACCATCATAACTAAAATTGGCATTACTAGTATTCTTATCCTTTGAAGGGGTCATTTCTTTCACAGCTATTTTTTTATCTGAAAGTGATAATAGAGACGCCGCTTTAGTAGGTGACATGATATTGGACAAACTATCTACAGAAGGAAAATCAAACTCCATATCATAGCTAAACTCCTTTGCAATCTCGTCAATTTTCATTCTTACTCTAAAAGCTTCAAGCAACTTGAATTGCGCTTTTTCTACCTCCGACAATTTGGCAATACTGTCTTTCATTGGCGCCATAATTTCCTTGAAAGTAAATGTAGAATCCATTACTTTAGGGACTTTAGTAGAATCTGTTGATTTTCCCATTTTCATTAAAGCCGAAACATCAAAACCGTAAGAAAAAGTACCTGATCCATCTTCGTTTAAGACCATTTTCTCTTTAATTGTACAACTTGTACAAACAAAAATCAATAGTAACAATGGATAGAATTTCTTCATCTTTTTTACAAAGATACAAACTCTAGTTGAAACGACTAGTTCGTTACGCTGATTACTCTAGGGTTACTTCAAGATTCGTACTCGCAGGATTTTGTAAGAAATCAATTATGTTGAACTGTAATTCTAATGACTTTTTATCATTACCAATGATGGCGCTGGAGTTTGAAACTGTTTTTATTTTTCGTGGAAAATGGTATTTCATGACATAAGACTGTTCTAACTTAAAGTTAACAAGCCTTGTTTTATAATTTCCAATTTTTTCTTTTTCAGTTTTATAAATCGCCTCATCAGTAATGGTTACGATTCGGTTAAATTTATCCCCGTTCAACGTAAAACGGATATTGTAATAATGCTCCTCGGCAGTTAAAGCGTAATTGTGAACGATATCACTAATGTAATTTTCTGTTTTTGAAAGATCCGCAATATCTTCTATTTTTTTGAAATCTTGAGAAATTGTTGTTCTAAATTCTTTATCAAAAGCACTTTTTTTAAGATGAACTTTTACCTCTTTAAATTTATTAAACAATTCTTGCTCTGCGGCCGTATACTTTATAAAATTACTATTGTATTTATTGATATAGTCTTGAAAAACATAAGTTGTGTCTTGAAAAATGGTTTCTTTTGAATATTCTTCTTTTACAATTTGCATATAGCTATTTTCATTGCGATGACTTTCATATACAATCGTTCCCGAATTATCAGGGTTGATATTTAAAGTTTCAGTAACCTCACAACTAGTAAAAGAGATTAATATCAGTAAAAAAAAAGCGTACTTCATTTCATTTTAGATTTATTGACACTAAATGTACTGTAGTTATAGTTTTCAAAACAATATTTTAACAAAATATTCTTACAAACACATCTTCTCTATAAAACCAACTATTTACTAATTAGCCTTTATCGGACTACCATCGTCCGTTTTATCAATGAGTTATTTTCTTTTTTTTATCGTTTACTTACAAGAGCCTGATATTGAATTTATATCTTCAATTGTAGTCCTAGATGTCAACGTATGCCCAACGAATCCGCTGTAGGTTTTGGGATAAAAAGTACTTCTAAAAACAATGTTTTGAGCTGCGACCTCAGTTTGTTTTAAAATTCCTGAAGTAGTTACTGGACTGATGTATTGCCAAACGATGTTACCACTACTATTTATTTCAGTAAAAATCCCTGCTGGACCATTGCAAAAAAGGACGTTTCCATTAGACAACTGTTGTGCTCCAGAAATATTTTGAGCATAAATACTGTTTGGATTTTCGTAATTGTAATTCCATGATGCTGTAGCGGGTAAAGAAGGCAATGTTTGCGTATAATTATAACCATTCACTGGTGGTTTTATAATTTCTATCGTCGAATAATTACCGCCAGTTCTACCATTTCCATTGTTAAAAATCATAATTTGATTCTCAAATGGAAATCCTGCCTCAATCCAATACGCATTATGTTGTCCAAATAATTGTGTCGTAGTTCCTGTGTTGTATGCCAAGGAATTTCCCCATCGGTAAAGTAAATCTCCACCATTACCAGAGTTTCCCCCAGCATGACTTTTGGCTTGAGCAGTAGTGGTACTGTGATCAATAATCCAAACTTCGTTAAAGGAATGCGAACTTACTAAAATTTGGTCTAAGGCAGCGTTGTAGTCTATTGAATTTAGATGTATCCAATCTTGGTTTGTAGCACTAGCATTGTAATTTAGATTAATCAATTTTGATGCTGTAGCAATGGTTCCGTAATTCGGTTTAGACACGTCAAAATCTTGAACTAAATGATCCCATAAATGCCATTCCCAAACAATGCTACCTCCAGAACTTCCCGTAGGTTTTACTTCAATAATTTGTTCGCTCCACACAGTTACGGGAACTAAGTTTGGATTTCGTCCCTGTGCAATTGCTTCTGTATTTGTTTTTGATTCCCAAGCGATAATCAGCACGTTTCCGTTGGGTAATGCTTTTACATCGTGGTGCTGACATTTTAAAGCATCCGAAAGGGTATAACTCCAAGTCACATTTCCGTTCCAATCTATTTTTTCAATAACACCACCTTTTCCACCGGCATTAAAAGTGGTGTTATTGTTGTTTCCAGGCCGCAACAAGCTACCATCTGTCAGTAAATAACACGACTGCCCCGGTTTGTAATTGCTGGGCCATGTCTTTACTTGCTTACCACATTTATCTATCAAATAAGTTGTGTTGCTGCCTATGGGGGCAAACAAAACATAACCATCATCTAATGATCCAGCATCATGACGTGTTAAACCAACAGTATTTGAAACTGCCGGAATTACTGGGATTTCAGAAGGATTATCATTTGAAGTGCTACAAGAAATTAGCAAAAAAAAATTCAAAACAGAAGCTATTAAAACTACTATTTTCTTATTGGTTACATTTTTATAGTTCATGGTTTTTAATCTTTAAGTACTTGTTTTTCTTTTTTTAATGTAATAATGTCTTCTATAATCCGATCCATTTCTACGGCCACTGTTCCATTGTAAACTCCACGAATGCGGTGTTTTCCATCTAGCAAAATAAAATTTTCTGTATGTAGAAAATCATTTGCTTTTCCGAAATAACCAATAGAATCTCCTGCAAAATATTGTTTTTTAGCTATCGAATAAATAGCTTCCTTATCACCTGTAAGTAAATGCCATTTGCCCGAAACACATCCTTTCTCTTTGGCATATTCTTTCAAAACCGCAACATTATCTTTCTCGGGAGTAACAGAATGCGATAGCAATAAAACTTCTGAGTCGTCAATGAATTTATCTTGTAAAATTTTCATGTTATCTATCATTTTCGGACAAATACTGCCGCAACTTGTAAAGATAAAATTGGCAACATAAATTTTGCCCTCCACTGTTTTTTGATTTACTATTTCTCCGTTTTGATTGGTGAATGAAAAATTAGGAATAGTATGAATTTTTGAAAATTCTGGACTATCCGGACTAATCTATTCTGGAGTAAATTCGAAAGAATTAAAAAAGGGTAATCCTTCGTCTTCCTCTTTGTTTTTATCACACGACAAAAACACAAAAATCATTAAAACCAAAACTGTCCATCTATTATTCAACACTCTTTTCATAAGGATTTTTACATAATTTAATTCCGATCAAGCCGTATTTCTTTCCTTTTTTAATCACATAATTGGCGCGAACACTACCGTCTTCAAACCACAAACGTTCACTCCCTTCTTCTTGGCCTTTTTCATAATGGAATCGTTTGAATAATTGACCTGAAAAATACCATTCTTGCACTTCTCCTTGGTATTCATCATTAAAAAATTGATAGGAATACTTTGGTTTTCCATTCTCCCACCAGCCTTTGTGTTGTCCTTCTTTTTTATTCGAAACATACAAACGTTCTTCGGCCAAAACACCATTGGGATACCATTGTTTCTGGACTCCTTCGAGCATACCTTTCAAGTACAATTTCACAAAAGCAGTATCCTTATTGGAATATAAAAGATATTGCTTTCCAGAATATTTTTGGGATTTAAAATATAAAGTATCCTGCTTAAAATGAAAATCAGTATCGTTAACTAATTTAAAAACATAAGGCGTTTTTTGCGCTTGCCTAACCGTTTTTTCATCTTGAATTTTATTACAACTAAAAAAAAGCAATACCGCAAAAGCAATAAAAAAAACAGTATTAAAAAGAGGTGTTTTCAAATTCATTAGATGATTTTACAACAAAAATATTTTCATTAATTGACAAGAAAAACTACATTAAACCCTAATAACTAAGTCCTTAGAACATTGTAAAGTCGATAACTTTTAATCTTAAAAAAATCTAATTAGATACCGTTCCCGGAGTTCCATAATACCCGTTTCCGTTAATATACGGATCTGAATTTGTTACATGATAATGATAAATCCCGTTAGGATAATCTACCGTTGCTGTAGTATGTCCGTGGTAGACATCAAGACCAGTGACAGCAACACCATTTTCAACAGGACCATATACGGGAAATCCGTCCAGTAAAAATCCCATTAAAGCCTCTTTTCCTTTAGTAGTTGTTAAGTAAGTGGGTTCAACATGATAATGATAAATCCCTGTTGCTTGCGGGTGTCCCCAATATTGATCAAAGGAAGTAATCTCATCCGTCAAAGGCTGATTTGGCCCAGCGTACTGATTAAAAAATGGGACTCCGTTTATAGCTACCCCAATAGCTCCTAAAGGTGTTGAAGCATGCGTTGTTGCTACAACAGGGTTCAACGGAATTTTAAATGTAAAAGCTAAATTTAAATTGATGGTATTTGGATTTTTTTTAAAGGTAGTCCCTCCAAAAGTAGTTCCGCTAAAACTTTCGTACTTTGAATTGCTAGTGGCATAGTACACACTTTTATGATCCGGTTGTCCATTGGTTTTAATAGTAACATAAGTCCCGTCAGAGGTTATGCTTGAAGCGCCGTAGACCTTCTTATAAATATCGGGTACTGCTGTCGAAGTTGTCGCAGCTGATGCACTATCATCAGAACTAGTACAAGCAAAAAGTAAAAAAGTTGCTACTAAAGAAGCTGCAAATACGGTTGTTTTTCTCATGTTTATTTTTCTATTTAATTACCCATTGAAATTTCATCATTCAAACTTGTATTAGTTAAGACACATTCAAGTTAAAAAGGTTTAATAATAAAACAGAAAAATTAACATTTTCATTAATTATAATTTGGATATCGTTGAAAATTACTGTTTTAAAAACAACTATTTACTACTCAAAGCATACATAAATAACCGCTTTTTCACTTTGCAACTTTAAGACATAAAGACTATCTTTACGCTCTTAAAATAAGCACAAAAATGGCATTATCAGAACAAGAAATTATCCGAAGAGAAAAACTTCAATCCTTACGCAACTTAGGAATCAATCCTTATCCAGCTAATCTTTTTCCTGTAAATCACACTTCGAAGCAGATAAAAGAAAGCTTTGAAGAAGGTAAGAAGGTAATTGTTGCCGGACGTTTGATGAGTGTGAGAGATCAAGGAAAAGCTTGTTTTGCCGAACTGCAAGATAGCGAAGGCCGTATCCAATTGTACGTGAATCGTGATGTTTTGTGTCCTAGTGATGATAAAACATTATACAATCAGGTATTCAAAAAATTAACCGATTTGGGTGATTTTATTGGTATCGAAGGAGAGTTGTTCACGACCAAAGTAGGAGCGCAATGTATTCGTGTCGATGGATTTACTTTCTTGAGTAAAACCTTGCGTCCGTTGCCTTTACCAAAAGTAGATGAAGACGGAAAAGTACACGATGCCTTTAACGATGCTGAATTGCGTTACAGAATGCGTTATGTAGATTTAACAGTGAATCAACATGTTAAGGATACTTTTATCAAGCGTACAAAATTGTTTAATGCGATGCGCGCTTTCTTTAACGAAGCGGGTTACCTAGAAGTCGAAACGCCTGTTTTACAAGCAATTCCGGGTGGTGCTGCAGCACGTCCTTTTATTACGCACCACAATTCACTTGATATTCCGTTGTACATGCGTATTGCGAATGAGTTGTATTTAAAGAGATTGATTGTTGGTGGATTTGATGGGGTGTATGAGTTTTCGAAAAACTTCCGTAATGAAGGAATGGACAGAACGCACAACCCAGAGTTTACTGCGATGGAAATATATGTAGCCTACAAGGACTATAACTGGATGATGGAATTTACCGAAAAATTGTTAGAGCATTGCGCTGTGGGTGTAAATGGTACTAGCGAAGCAACTTTTGGTGAACACCAAATTAGCTTTAAAGCGCCTTATGCTCGTGTAACAATGACGGATTCTATTAAACATTTTACTGGTTTTGATATCTCAGGTAAAAACGAAGAAGAATTGTTTGAAGCTGCAAAAGGCATGGGAATCGACGTGGACAAAACCATGGGGAAAGGAAAATTGATTGATGAAATTTTTGGAGCTAAATGCGAAGGAAATTATATTCAACCTACTTTCATCACGGATTACCCTAAAGAAATGTCACCACTTTGTAAAGAGCACCGTGACAATCCAGAATTGACGGAACGTTTTGAATTGATGGTTTGCGGTAAAGAAGTAGCGAATGCTTATTCTGAACTAAACGACCCGATTGACCAACGGAGCCGTTTTGAAGACCAAATGCGCCTAGCTGCCAAAGGAGATGACGAAGCGACTGGAATTATCGATGAAGATTTCTTGAGAGCTCTTGAATACGGAATGCCACCAACGTCTGGATTAGGTATTGGAATGGATCGTTTAATGATGTTCCTGACTAATAATGCATCGATTCAAGAAGTATTGTTGTTCCCACAAATGAGACCAGAGACGAAACAAGTTCAAGTGGAGCTAGAAGACGATGAGAAACTAATTGTTTCTTTATTACAAGGGAATGAGAACCAAATGGAATTTGGATTATTGAAAATAAAATCAGAATTGAGTGGTAAAAAATGGGATAAAGCCATGAAGAACTTATCTTCTCTAGGAATGACTGAAGTGGTTGTTGAAGGAGATGTGAAAGCTTGCCGCTTGAAAGAGTAAATAGTACTCAAAATTATAGTAAAAACGGCTTGAATATTTTCAAGCCGTTTTTTTTTCTTTATGCTAATACTGGAATTTTAACCCCAAGCAATTCTTCTTTATACAAAAGCAGCTGATCTAAGATGCTGTCATTATCATTTTCCGTACTAATTGCTGCTGCAAACAAGGACTGATAATACCCAATTCCCTCCGTCAGATTGTTTTTAAAAGCATTCCATTTTTTTATTTGGCCCGCAGTAATCTCTTCAGAAACTCCTTTAATTTCATTTTTCAAATAATCAATATACATCGTCAATTCTTTGACAAACATATTAGGGCGATTTGTTGACGTCAATACAGAAGCGTTACCATAAATATGTTGCACCATTTTAGAAAGTGATACTTCTTGATCAAAATAAGCCATATTGGGACCGGGACAAATAACGACACCTTGCGCCTGCCCTTTGATTTTCATCTCATTCTCTAAATAAGACGCATTTGCCAAACCTACACAAAGACAAGATTTCTCGGTAATTTTCGTTTTAGCGTTTGCAAACATTTCTGCTGTCAAAGTCTCTTTCTTACTATCTAATTCCTCCAATTTCAAATCTTGAAATTTCTTGGAAGCAGAACAAATTCCTTTTGCACCATATTCTTTGCTTAGCGCCAAAAATTTCTTTGGGCAAGAACTTCCAGCATTGCTTTCCTGAATTCTTTTTAATTTCAACATTTCATTAGTCGTACCTTTCAAGGTATTAAAAGGAATTCCAAGTGGAGATATATGACTCAAATACAAGTCTTCTTCTTTTGCTTTTGCCAATAATTTACGTGTGTCTACGTCAACAGAAGTCGCTTCAGGAACCAGTAGAAATGGTGAACCCCATCCCACGGAATCCACTTGATAATGATTCATCAAAAAATCATGTTCTGCCGCAGTTCCAACTCCACCTTGCACGGTAATTTTTAATTCCAATGGATGCTCTGGAATGTGTTTCCCTTTTTGTCCTAAAGTTTTTATCATTAATTCATGTGCCGACTGGATCAATTGGTCTTTCTTTTGCTTGAACTCTTCTAAAATAGGCCCTAAAAGATGTCCTTCGGTAGCAAAAGCATGTCCTCCACAATTCAGTCCTGACTCAATTCTATATTCAGAAACCCAAAGTCCTTTTTTTGCCAAAAAGTTTCCCTGAATCATCGCCGAACGAAAATCGCTCACTTTTAAGATAATTTTCTTGTTCAATTTATTATCAGAATCCGGAAAAAACACATCGAAGTTTTCAAAATAGCTGTACAACCTTGGATTCATCCCTGCAGATAGCACTACCGAAGAGGTCAGCTTACTGTTTGCAAAACCACGAAGAGAAGCATGGGCGTCATTAAATTCAGTTGATAATTGCTCCTCTTTAATGAAATTGTCCTTGTCCACTTTAGTCATGATATTGACGTCGATCTCACCAGCAGTCAAATTATTTTCAAGAAAATTTTTGATATTGTCTTTAAAGGCAATACCCTCATCAATTAAATGTTGTAGACCCAATTTCACCTCAGACTTGTTAGGTAACATCGCGATATAATTTTCGAGTGCCATTTTACTTTCGGCCAGTTCGCTTTTAAAATTCTCAAACTTTTCTTTTACAATTTTATCTACTAAATCTAAATAAGAAGTAATACGCTCTGCACGATAGTCCTGTATTTTCTGAGTTATTTCCTGGTATGGTAAATTAAACTTAGTACTGTAAAAAGCATTCATTTTTTCGATTAAATCATCATCTATAATCGAAATTACAGAAGAGATACCATACTTTGCCACCCTAATCGGACTGTCAATCGTATATGCCAATCCCATCACAGGGATATGGAAAGTATGTAGCGGTTTAGTTGTTGTTGTCATTCGTAAAAATTTATTTATTATAATACACCGCAAATTTGATAAATGCAAACTGTAAAAAAGCTGATAATTATCATTTTATTAAAGTAAAAAAAAGATGATATTTGTATTAATATGTTGATAAATAAGCCCGTATACAACTACTAACCATCCATTTAATTATGCCAATAGATATTAATTTGCTTTTTACCCGAGGTGCTGTTGCTACAAAATATAAAAAAAATGACGTCGTTTTTCACGAAGGAGACGCTGCGCATTTTTATTATCAAATCATTGATGGCGGCGTAAGAGCATACCACGCAAATGATAAGGGAAAAGAATTTACACAAGGTCTTTTTTGTGCAGGAGAAGGATTTGGCGAACCACCACTATTAATTAACGAAACCTATCCTTGCAAGGCAATTACGGTTAAGGATAGTACTATTCTAAAATTATCTAAAGACAATTTTTTAAAAATCCTTGATGATTATCCTCCAATCCAGAAATATTTCCTGCTTTTACTGGCAAAAAAAATACATTCCAAGTCAAAAACTTCCAATAATATTATCAATCAAAATCCTGAGTTTAGAATCCTCGCTTTTTTAAATTCATTCAAAAAGAAATCCGGAAGTGCTAATGGTGATAAGGTTTTAATTCCCTACACTCGCCAAGAAATCGCGAATCATACTGGTTTAAGAGTAGAAACGGTGATTCGGGCTCTAACTAAAATGAAGAACTCATGCAAAGTCGAAATAATCGACCGTAAAATTTATTACTAGCACCAATTTTAATTTCCAAAATTAAGATTGGAGACCCAAAAAAGATTTGGTAGCTATCATTGAGGTGAAAGTCGTAGTGCAGCAATTTAAATTGAGAAAGAAACTTTTTTTTTGCAAAATTACTCAACAAACACATGAGAGATTGCCTATTCCAAAACTTGTATTGAATCAATTGGATTGCTTTGGTGTTTACCCAAAAAAGAATAATTACAATTCTTCTTTCTATATAAAAACTCAGTTAAGTTTCGATTTAACAAAGTAGTGCTGCTTTATTATGAATATCCTTTTTATTAACTAGATCAGATACATTTTCGAAAGTAGTTATAGCTATTTGTGTTAGAGCTTCATTAGTAAAAAAGGCTTGATGAGCAGTTACCAATACATTTGGAAAACTCATTAATCGCTGTATATCATCGTCCTGAATAATATCTTCAGACAAATCTTTAAAAAATAATTTTTCTTCTTGTTCGTATACATCAATCCCTAAGTAACCCACTTTACCATTTTTCAGGGCTTCGATACTATCTGTTGTATTAATCAACCCTCCTCTACTGGTATTAATAAGCATAATATTATCTTTCATTTGTGAAAGCGAATTTTTATTTATCATATGCTTTGTTGCGTCACTCAACGGACAATGAAGAGAAATGATATCAGCTGATTTAAAAATATTCTCCAAGGTTTCATAACGCACTCCTAACTTCTCCATTTCTTGATCTTTACTGATATCAAAAGCTAACACTTTACAACCAAAGCCCAAAACAATTTTAGCAAATGCTTTACCTATATTTCCCGTTCCAATGACACCTACTGTTTTACCATGTAAATCAAAACCCAAAAGTCCGTTTAACGAAAAATTTTGTTCCCGTACTCGATTATAGGCTTTATGCGTTTTACGATTTAATGTCAATATCATTGCCATGGCATGCTCAGCAACAGCCTCAGGAGAATAAGATGGAACACGACAAACTCTTATACCCGCTTTTTTAGCAGCGATAAGATCTACATTATTGAAACCTGCACATCGCAAAGCAATAATTTCGACTCCCTTTTCTGCTAGTTTTTCAATAACTTGAGCATCTAAAACATCATTTACAAAAACACAAACAATTGCTGTATTTTTAATTAAATCTACTGTTCGAAAATTCAATTGAACTTCAAAAAATTCTAATTCAAAACCAAAATTGGCATTGTACTTTTCAAAAAAGGACTTATCGTAGGACTGTGTAGAGAAGAAAGAAATTTTTTGCGCCGTTACTTTATGGTTTGCTGTCATGATATTAAAATAATTAAAAACTAATGCTTCTTCCTAGCAGAGAGATTGAATAAAAACACTAGATTTAGAATACTAATTCAAATATACTTATAAACAAAAAAGCAATACTAATTCTATAGAACTATTATTGCTTTTTTTGTTTCGTGGAAAATAAAATCTCACGAATTTCTACAAAGTATAATTTAAGTTGACACTCCATCTATAATTTGCTTCTATATTCCCGCTTGATAAATTTTGATTGATGGGAAGCATGGCATTAATCCCTACCGAAAATTTGTCTTTTCCTACTTCAAGACCAAACTTACTAAAAAGAATATCTCCTGCAGTATTTAACACCTTTTCTCCATATTGTTTATTGGTCTCATAAACCTCACCCGCTACACCTATTTGAGGAACTAGCTGCACTGTATTTAAATCTACAAGATAAAACAAAGTACTACCGTAATTCAGTTGGTTTCCAAACTGATACTTCTTAGAATTCTCTGTTTTGATATTGTAATTTATCATGCTATTCAGCCCCAAGTTTTTCTTTTTAATCACATACTCGGTAAGAAAAAGGTAGTCCCAACTTCCAGTTCCTAGTTGAAAACTTTGATTTACAGTACCTAAATTATTAGACTCTTCAAACTTACCTGTAGGCATTTTTACACCACCGCCCACTTGTACAGTATGAGTAAAAACAGTGCTATCCTTTTGTGTCTGATAAACAGAATAGGTCGCCATAACGCTGATATCCCCTAAACCACTTATATTTTCAGTTCCTGTAGTCAATTCTCTATTATGAAAATGATACGGAATCAGAGCTGCAATTTGGATTTTTTCAGTTACTGGAATTTTAGTCCAAATTTGAGCCGTATTAAAGTTTTCGTCAACCCAAGGAGAATTTGCAAAAATCCCATCTCGACTGGAGTAACTTTGATTAAAATAGCGAATACCCACAAAATTACTATTCAACATCGAGCTAAAACCCATACTCCCACCGCTGGCAGAACAGCCACAAGCATCACAGTCAAAATCCATTGCTGCATCCAATTGCATTTTCTGAAAAGTGAAGCTGGAAATACTATCTTTTGCAGGAGTCATAGCACTAACTAATTGAATAGATAAAAAAGTAAGCACACTTAATATTATTGTATTTTTCATTGTAATTAAAATTCTGAAAATCGTTTATCAGTAAGATATTGATTGTCGGTTAATGTTTTTAGAAACGCGATTAGTTGTACTTTCTCTGTTTCCGAAAGTGTAATTCCTAGTTTCCCATTTTGTTTTAAAATAGGATCTAAAGTAGCTGAGTCTACAACTCCAGAACTGTAGTGGTTAAGCACTGCCTCGAGTGTTCCAAAACGGCCATCGTGCATGTACGGGCCAGACACCTCCACATTGCGTAAACTAGGTACTTTAAATTTATAATAATCTTGTGCGAGTTCAGTAACTCTGGAACGCCCAACATCATTAATTAATGGGTTAACAGCTAAGCCGTTGTTTCTAAAAGCATCATCGGTCATTAGGTCTGTTGCATGACAAGAAGCACATTTGTTTTTAAAAACCGCATAACCCGCTGTTTCATCACTTGTAAGTGTACCTCCTGATTCATTACGTCTATAATGATCGAATGTTGAATTAGAAGAGGTCAGCATCACCATAAATTGTGAAAGTGCTTTAAGCATGTTCTCTATAGAAACCGTTCCATCAGTAAAAGAGGCTTTAAACAATTCCCGATATGTTTTATCGGCTTTCATCATAGCCAGAATAGCGTTTAAATCGCCATTCATTTCGATTTCGCTCGTTAAAGGAATAATAGGTTGCAGATCTAAATGCGATGCAGCTCCATCGTACATAAAAACACGTTGAAAAGCCATGTTTTGAATAGCAGGTGCGTTCCTAGTTCCTTGAGCATCATTCACACCATGACTCACGGTGTGTCCGTGATGGGTGAAGGCATTTTCCTGCAGGTGACAAAACCCACAAGAAACTAGTCCGTCAGAGGCTAAGCGACCATCATAAAATAGTTTTTTACCCAGTTCGAATCCCTTTTCTGTTGGAGGATTTGTAGTGATATCATAAGCTAAATCCGGAAAGTTAGAAGGCACTGTAAAATCTAATGGAAGATTCACATAATCATCATCCTGATCTGAGCAACTAATAAATACGGGAAGAAGTAGCCAAAGAAAATGTTTTATTTTCATGGTTTTTAATTTATAAAGAAGCACAAAAGTTGTAGAATAGCCCCGGTTGAAGCGGCATCCTTTTTTTATTTTCAAAAAAAGATATAGCGTAAAACGGGACTTAACTTGTTAAAAATAGTACTCTTGTGCTCCTAAAAAATGAAATTAATCGTTGTGAACGTGGTCTACTGTAAACATAGTCGATACATTTTGAGTAATTAAAGGCAAGTTTGAACCTCCCATAATATCTGCAGCTGTTCCATTAGGATTATTGTCAGAAAGCTTAATCACATTTGTACTGTTTAAAATTTTAGACAAATCAGTAATAATGTGAATTTGCGGTGTAATCGTACTTCTCACTAAGGCTTTTGTCTTTAAGTCAAGACTAACTGTTGTGTAGTTATAATCTGTTCCTGTTTGCCCCGTATGTACTTTAAACGGCACTGCAGTGGTTACAGTAGCTGAAGTAAAATTCCCCTCAAAGGCTACAAATTTATATCCTGCTGACCAGCTCCACATCATTCCTGCCGCTTGCGCTTTAGCTAAGAAATCTCCTTGACCATCTGCTCCAGCACTCCATTGGTCTTTATCTACTCCAATACCAAAAGTAACCTTAGTATAGTTGGCCGCTGGCACATTTGTTAAGTCAATTACATGACTATCAGCGTTAGATTCATCTACAATAAAATAGCTTTCACTTTTAGGATACGTAACAGTAGTTCCATCTTCTTTAGTTAAAACTATATTACTAATAATGTATTTTATAGCTGTAATTTTAAGCACTTCATTGCTAGCGGTTGTGTTTGTCTGGGTTTCAAGAATTAGGTCATTTCCGTTGAAAGAGTTATCAAATTCTAATGCTAGTGTTCCTGTTCCTGAAATTGTTTCTTCATCACTAGAACATGCAGTAAAAGTAGCACTCAAAGCTAAAACAGCTAAGGCTTTGTATATTAAATTTTTCATTCCTTTAAGTATAATTTCTTTATATGATTTTTAAATAAGTTGCATCAAAAGACTTCCTCATAGGCTTTCGCCAAAGGGAATCAGACACAAAAAAATGATATTATTAAGAAATTAAAATTGGTGGACGAAAAACAGCATCACTTTCTAAATGCGAGTAGAAGTTAGTATAAGCAGCATTAAATTCTAGTGTAGTTGCTTTTTGAAAAACCAAAAAATTAAAAGAAGCTGCCTCTGTAACAAAAAGATCAACAAATGGATTTGAGGTTTGCTTTTTCTCAGAAGAAGTGGATTTATCATCATCAGATGCTTTTGCCAATTCTTTCATCAAATGACACTTACCATTACATTTTAATTCTGGCTTTGCTTTATTAACACAAAGTACTTGTGAGATATACTCATAATTAACAGCATAGTCTATAACCGGAAGAATTGGTTTTAGAAATAAGAGTAATAAAATTATGACTGCATATTTTTTCACACGGCAAAGATAGAAATCAAATTTGAGTTTAAAGTGATAAAAATCACCTTTTACTAAATTTTTGTTAAGGCTTAAACCTTTGAGATACATTACTGTCTTATCACTATAACATTAAAATAAAAAAAATGAAAAAATTAATTATCGCCGCATTATTGCTTGTTGGAATGACAAGTTTTGCGCAACAAGGAAATAAAACTGACAAAAAACAAGGTAGAGCTGAAATGGAAAAATTCACTCCTGAACAGCGAAATGAGTTGATGTTGAAAAAAATGACATTAGAACTAGATTTGTCATCAAAACAACAAGCTCAAATGAAAAGTATCATTGCTGAAAAAAGTGCTAAAAGTGAGGCAATGATGAAGGCTCATAAAGACAACAAGACAAAACCAACAAGAGACGAGCGTTTTGCTATGAAAACCAAAATGATGGATGAGCAAATTGCGATGAAAGCTAAAATGAAAAGTATTTTATCTGATGAGCAATTTGTAAAATGGGATGCAATGAAAGAAAAGCATGACAAACGAAGAGGACACAGAATGCACAAAAGATCTGGTGATAAAACGGATCGCAAAAAAGAAATGCAGAAATAAAAAAAAACTCTCGGTTTGATACCGAGAGTTTTTTTTTGTTCTAAAAAGTTTTAGAAACTTTATCTATTGCTTGAATTGTAAAATCAAGATCTTCATAAGTTAACGCATCTGTAATAAACCAAGTCTCATACGCTGATGGCGCGATATATATTCCTTCCTGTAATAATCCGTGGAAGAATTTTTTAAACGTTTCATTGTCTCCATTTGCCGCTGATTTAAAATCAACTACAGGAGCAGCGTCAAAATGAACTGAAATCATAGATCCAATTCTATTGATTGTAAATACGACATTGTTTGCTTTTAGTACCTTTTCGATTCCAGCGTGCAAATAAGCTGTTTTCTCTGCTAGTCTTTCAAAAATAGCATTGTCTTCATTTAATGTTTGCAACATCGCTAATCCTGCAGCCATAGCCAGTGGATTCCCTGATAAGGTTCCTGCCTGATAAACTGGCCCAAGTGGTGCTAGATAATTCATTATTTCCTCACGAGCAGCAAAAGCACCTACAGGTAGCCCACCACCAATTACTTTTCCGAAACAGACTATATCTGCATCGACATTAAACAATTCTTGTACCCCACCTCGTGCTAATCGAAATCCGGTCATAACCTCATCAAAGATAAGCAGTATACCATTGTCAGTACAAAGTTGGCGTAAGCCTTCTAAAAAACCTTTGTTTGGTGGAATACAACCCATGTTCCCTGCAACCGGCTCCACTATTATAGCGGCAATTTCGTTTTTATTAGCTTCGATTAAAGTCTTTACATTTTCTAAATCATTGTATTGAGCTAACAAAGTGTCTTTAGCCGTTCCCTCGGTTACCCCAGGACTATTAGGCGAACCAAAAGTTACTGCTCCACTTCCTGCCTGAATCAAAAATGAATCAGAATGACCGTGGTAACAACCAGCAAATTTTATAATTTTATCTCTTTTTGCAAACCCACGAGCCAATCGTACTGCACTCATACAAGCCTCAGTACCTGAATTTACAAATCTAATTTTATCAATATTAGGCACCATTGACACTGCCAAAGCGGCAATTTGTGTTTCTAGTTCTGTGGGCATACCAAAAGAGGTTCCCAACTTAGCTTTCTCGATTACAGCTTGCACCACCGGTTCAAAAGCATGACCTAAAATCATAGGTCCCCAAGAATTAATATAATCAATTAAACGATTTCCATCTTCGTCGTACATATAAGCACCCTTGGCACTTTTAACAAAAATTGGAGTTCCCCCTACTGCTTTAAATGCTCTTACGGGCGAATTTACTCCTCCAGGAATTACCTTTTCTGCTTCAGCAAAAAGCTGACTACTTCTTTTATATAACATGTATATTTGAATGTTTTATTTACGATATGCTATCTTCTATTCTAAACTTCTATTATTTCACTATCAATTTTTGGCCGATAGAGATGGTATTGGCTGACAGATTATTGATTTGCTTTAAATCGTTAACCAATAAATTATATTTTTTTGAGATTGAATACAGGGTATCTCCTTTTTGCACTTCATATAGAGATCTGTTCTGACTGTCAACAGCTGCAATTCTTGTATCTTGTCTTTCAAGCGGAGTATAGTCTTTCCCCATAACAATAGCATCATATTGTCCCAAATTGTAACGCTCGATATATGATATTAATTTGTCTGGGTATTTTGGATCCGTGGCATAACCCGCTCTTCTAAGTCCTCTTGCCCATCCTTTATAATCTTCTTTAGGCAAATTAAATAAGCTGGCATACCTACTTCTACCTGTCAAAAATAAGGCGTGATCATTAAACGACTCTGCAGGTTCGTAATATTTTCTAAAACATTCCTGACTGGAATCATCATCATGTCTAACCGATTCGCCAGTCCAACCCTCATGGCATTTTATTCCAAAATGATTGTTAGCCCTAATACATAGATCGCCTCTTCCAGCGCCAGACTCTAATATTCCTTGAGCTAAAATAATACTTGCCGGAATTCCATAAATCCTCATATTACTCATCGCAATGTCTTTATATTGAGAAATATACTTTCCGATTACATCAGTCCCAACATAGGTTACTGAGGTTGATTCGATTACTTCATTTTCTTCCTCAACTTGTTCTCGTGTTGCCAATTTATTAATTGTTGGCTTGACTGCATTTGTTTTTTTGCCAGAACGAGTTGTCACTTTTTTTGAACTTGAAGGCGTCGCTTTTTTCGTTACTATCACTGGCTTAGTTGCATTACAACTTAGTAAAGTAAACAGCGTTAGTATAAGCAGGATTTTTTTAAACATAGGTATCTATTAATGGTAATTGTTTACTTCTTAATTTTGAATTCATTCCTTCGATTCCTTGAATTCCACCAGTATGAATTAGTAAAATTTTAGATTCAGCCGGAAAATAATTGGCAACTATCATATCTATAACGCCAAAAACCATCTTTCCAGTATAAATAGGATCTAAGGGGATGTCGTTATTTTTTAAAAACTCATTGATAAAGGTAACCAAATCTTGATTCACTTTGCCATATCCACCAAAATGGTAATTCGTAATCAGCTCCCATTTTTCATCTGGAACGTCGGTTACAAAACTACGAATTTCATCTTTTAAAAAATCACCTTTTAAAGCAGGAAATCCTAAAACTTTCTGATGTGGCAAAACACTATTAATAATTCCGGAGATCGTCCCACCAGTTCCTACTGCACAACAGATGAAATTAAACTGTTCATCTTCATTGGTTAGAATTTCTTCGCACCCTTTTATCGCTAAGTCATTAGTACCGCCTTCAGGGATAAGGTAAAAATCACCGTGTTGCTGTTTTAAGTTTTCCAAAAATGGAATTTCGTTTTTTAATCGGTATTCTTCTCTTGATATAAATTCGAATTGCATGCCACAATTTTGAGCAAACTGCAAGGTTGGATTAGTTGCTATTTTATCGCGCAGTTCATCTCCCCGAATAATCCCGATGGTTTTGAATCCATTTTCTTTCCCTGCAAATGCTACTGCAGCGATATGATTAGAATAGGCTCCGCCAAAAGTGAGCAGCGTTTCTTGATTTTCCTCTTTTGCCTGAAGCAAATTATACTTCAGTTTTCTAAACTTATTCCCTGAAACAAATGGATGGATCAAATCTTCACGCTTGATTGTCACCGAAATCGAGTTTGGGAATTCTATAATGAGTTTTTGATTCAAACCAGATAATTTTTCACAAAGGTAAAATTTATAGGCAACAAAAAAATTGATTAACCATACATTGTCTCTTTATAACATATTTTTAAGGCAATATTCATTTTTCAGTCAAATTTTCTTCCCAATTTAGTCTTTCACACCGTTATAAAATCACCACTATTAATGGGTAACTCCTATCGAACCAGATGATTTCATCATAAAGTAAAACACTACATCGTAATTTTGTTTATGTATTTTATGAAACTAAAAAACCTTCTTTTTTTCAGATAGAATATATCCGATTCATTTGCATAGGCTTCACGCTCAAAACTGATATTCCTGTAGGCCAAATCTCTGTTTTTATATTGAACCAACCGAACAAGATACTCCAAGAAGTACCAAATAAAAAAAGGAAATATTAATAGCTCTAACTGCTGGCGCAAGTGTATCTTTTCGTGGTTTATAAATACTTTATTCCCCTTATCTTCGCTATACTTTACCAATACAAACGGAAAAGCGGTCAAACCTCTATAGCCTCTAGGAATTAAATATTTAGCAACAATAAGAAACATTCGCTATAAAAATTATAAATTTGTAATGCTAAAATAGTTCTTTTTAATGAAATACTCAATTGTTTGAGCACCCTACTAAATCGAACCATTAAAAAATCTCTTTACAATAGAATACCCCAAAACATGATTGACAAGAATAACGAAAATAAATTAATCGAAGGCGAAGATTTCTATTATACCCCAGAAGGTTATAAATGCTTTACCGAGAAACACCACTTAAAAAGAGGGTATTGTTGTAAAAGCGGATGCCGTCATTGCCCCTATGGTTATGACAAAAAAACAGGTACAAACAAGAAGTAGTTATCTAGAACTGCAGTTGCTATAAAACGAAATGGATATTTATTCAAAGAAATATAGAATCAAAATTCACAAATCCTACCATCGGTCGGATATTCGTTATCCATAAGCCCCCTCCCCCCTTGGGGAACAAAAAGTGGACATAATTTACCTTAATACTAAATTAATCAACAACATGAATAATCAATCCAATATACCATCCGAATCAATTCCCCCTTCGGGGGGTAGGGGGCTTTTCCAAGAACAAATCCAACAAGGAATTCCCACTATACTACCTCAACCTAAACCGTATGAGGCAGACATCAATCATGCTCCAAAACGAAAAGAAATTCTATCGGCAGAGGAGAAAAAACTAGCACTTCGTAATGCTTTGCGCTATTTTAAAGCAGAACATCATGCCGAATTAATTCAAGAATTCAAGGAAGAATTAGATACTTATGGACGCATCTATATGTACCGCTTTCGTCCAGATTACGAAATGCGCGCGCGTTCTATCAATGAATATCCGGGAAAATGCGAACAGGCGAAAGCCATCATGCTAATGATTCAAAACAATCTGGATTATGCAGTAGCACAACATCCCCATGAGTTAATAACCTATGGTGGAAATGGCGCCGTTTTTCAGAACTGGGCACAATATCTTTTGACGATGCAATACCTGTCTGAAATGACAGAGGAGCAAACGTTGACCATGTATTCTGGGCATCCTATGGGATTATTCCCTTCGCATAAAGAAGCGCCAAGAGTGGTCGTGACAAACGGAATGGTAATTCCTAATTATTCTCAACCGGATGATTGGGAAAAAATGAATGCGCTAGGCGTATCACAATATGGCCAAATGACTGCAGGAAGTTACATGTACATTGGTCCGCAAGGAATTGTACACGGAACAACAATTACTGTTTTGAATGGTTTCCGTAAAATAAAACTCAGCCCTAAAGGCGGTTTATTCGTAACCTCAGGTTTAGGAGGTATGAGTGGTGCCCAACCTAAAGCTGGTAATATTGCCGGATGCATTACCGTTTGCGCCGAGGTAAACCCAAAAATAACACACATTCGTCACAGTCAAGGCTGGATCAACGAAGTGGTAGAAGATATCAATGAATTGGTTAAAAGAGTCGCTTTGGCGAAAGCCAACAAAGAAACAGTATCTATTGGTTATCTTGGAAATGTGGTTGATGTTTGGGAAAAATTTGACGAAGAGCACATCCATATTGATTTGGGAAGCGACCAAACTTCATTACACAATCCTTGGGCTGGTGGCTACTACCCTGTTGACATTTCGTTTGAAAATGCCAATGAAATGATGGCTAACAATCCTGATTTATTCAAAGAAAAAGTACAAGAAACATTACGCAGACATACTGCAGCTATCAATAAACATACTGCCAAAGGAACTTATTTCTTTGATTATGGAAATGCATTCTTACTAGAAGCTTCCCGCGCTGGTGCTGATATTATGGCCGAAAATAATATTGACTTTAGGTATCCAAGTTATGTTCAAGACATCATGGGACCTATGTGTTTTGATTTTGGTTTTGGACCTTTCCGTTGGGTTTGTGCTTCAGGAAAACCAGAAGATTTACAAAAAACAGATGCTATTGCCTGTGCTGTTTTGGAAGAAATGGCAAAAACGGCTCCTATCGAAATTCAGCAGCAAATGCAAGATAATATTCAATGGATCAAAGGAGCACAAGAAAACAAATTGGTCGTGGGCTCACAGGCCAGAATATTATATGCTGATGCAGAAGGCCGCATGAAAATTGCCGAAGCTTTTAATCAGGCTATTGCCAAAGGCGAAATAGGAACTGTCGTTTTAGGTCGGGATCATCATGATGTATCAGGAACAGATTCTCCTTACAGAGAAACATCAAACATTTATGACGGATCAAGATTCACTGCAGATATGGCTATTCAAAACGTGATTGGAGACAGTTTCCGCGGTGCTACCTGGGTTTCTATCCATAACGGCGGCGGCGTAGGTTGGGGCGAAGTAATTAATGGTGGATTCGGGATGGTACTTGATGGATCGAAAGAAGCATCAAAACGCATCGAATCCATGCTTTTCTGGGATGTCAACAACGGAATTTCGAGAAGAAGTTGGGCTCGAAATGAAGGAGCCCTTTTTGCGATAAAGAGAGCTATGGAAAGCCAACCGTTGTTAAAAGTGACTCTGCCCAATATTGTTGCTGATAATTTGTTGGATTTTTAATAAATTGGACGTATCTTTAGTAAACATTTAACAACCAAACATTTAAAACATGAAAGCAATTAAAATCCTTGTGATGCTCTTTCTATTTATATTGGGTTCTTGCAGCTCTATTAAAGTCAATTCTGATTACGACAAATCGGTAGATTTCAGTCAATATAAAACCTATGCATTCCATAAAAGAGGTATTGACAGAGTCGAAATATCTGGATTGGACAAGAAAAGAATTCTTAATGCAATCGATATGGAACTTAGTAAAAAAGGGATGACTAAAAGTGACAACCCCGATATACTGATTAATATCTTTACTAAAGAAAGAGAACGCGTTGACGTAAACCAATACAATGCAGGATGGGGTTACGGATGGGGATACGGATGGAACCCATACCTTTGGGGAGGACGCACCTACGTTTCCACCTATGTTGAAGGAACGTTATACATTGATTTAATTGATGCCAAGAAAAAAGAACTGGTTTGGGAAGGTGAGGGTGTTGGTTACCTAACAGAAAACCGCGAGCGAAAAGAAAGCCAAATTAATGAGTTTGTAGCAAAAATTATGGCTCAGTTTCCACCAAAATAGAAATACCAATAATTTCTTATTCTATATAAATGGCCTACCTTTGCGTAGGCCTTTTTTATACCTAATTATGACACAAAACAAAGACATTACTACACTAGAAGACATTAAATTATTAGTTGACACTTTCTATGGTAAAGTGCAAAAAGATGATTTCATCGGACCTATATTTAACGACAAAATAGGGAATCGTTGGCCAGACCATTTGGAAAAAATGTACCGTTTTTGGCAAACTATCTTACTCGAACAACATACTTATTCTGGTAGTCCATTTCCTCCCCACAAACATTTACCTATTGACAAAGTGCATTTTGACCGCTGGATGGAAATTTTTACTGAAACGGTAGACACATTATTTACCGGTGCAATAGCTGACGAAGCAAAATTACGTGCCAAAAATATGGCTGAGATGTTCAACTACAAAATCAACTATTTTAGAGACGCCGACCAAAAAGGAGATCTTTTAAATTCAAAATAAAGTTTCATGCGCAAATTATTATTCCTCGCTTTTTTACCGCTTGCTTTTATATCCTGCTCTAGCCTAAAACCTACTGAAACAGCAAATGCAAATCCTTCTCTAAAATTCATCAATTCTATTGAAGTTCCATTCAATCAAGAATTTAAAAATACGGTTGTAGGCGGACTTTCCAGTATTGATTATGATGCCAAAAACGATTTGTATTACTTCATAAGCGACGACAGAGCCATTTACAATGATGCTCGTTTTTATACTGCCAAAATTCATTTGGATTCCGATACCATAAACGGTATCGCTTTTAAAAATGTAGTTTCATTAAAAAATGCCGCTGGAGAAAAATACAGCAATTGGGAGACAAAACCATCTGAATCTATTGATCCCGAAGAACTGCGTTACAATCCAAAAACAAAATCAGTAGTCTGGAGTAGTGAAGGTGCACGCGTTATTGCAAAAGACTTTTCGGTACTGCAAAACCCCACGGTGCAAACAGCAGATTTAAACGGAAACTTTGTAAATGAATACCATTTACCGACCAACCTCAACATGCAAAAAGAGGAAAAAGGACCGCGCAGCAATGGCGTTCTTGAAGGGATTGCATTTGATAAAAACTACAGCACACTATACACAAACGTTGAAGAACCTTTGTACGAAGATGATGCAGAAGCGACCACTACAAAAGGCGGTATAATCCGTTTGTTTGCCTTTGATGTGAAATCCAGAAAAAATACCGCACAATACGCCTACCTTTTAGATCCTATTGCACACGAACCGAATCCTGCAAATGGCTTTGCTGTAAACGGAATCTCGACGATTCAGTATTATGCTAAAAACCAACTTTTCGTTGTTGAGCGTTCGTACTCTGTAGGGAGACAGGCTTGCGCCATAAAAGTATATTTATGTGATTTTACCAATGCCACAAATGTAAAAGACATTGCTTCGTTGCAAGGACAAGAATTTACACCAGCAACAAAAAAACTGATTCTGGATATGGATGATTTGGGTATTTTTATTGATAATATCGAAGGAGTAACTTTTGGTCCAAAACTAGCCAATGGAAAACAATCCTTGCTATTTGTATCTGATAATAATTTCTCTGACAAACAGAAAACGCAAGTACTACTTTTTGAAGTGGACTAAAATATCGTTTTTTTACAACATCAAAATCCGTAACAGCAGTGTTGCGGTTTTTTTTTGGTTGACATCGATTTTCTAGTTTTCTAAACCAAACTACAGTCATTTCTTTTTGATACAATTGAAGTTCGGACTTACTCAGAAGTAGGGATTTCAGCACCATCAGCTATTGATTCGCTAATGGACCCAATGTGCTCTATATACTCTGATTTGGTCAAGGATTTACCGTCAATTGTTTGTATAACAATTGGGTTCAAATCTAAAATTGCTTCAATCTCCGCTAATAGATTTTCATCCTGAACATCAAGTAGTTTTTTGATTATCTGATTTTTATACGCTTCAATATTCATAGCCGTTATATTTAATAGAATAAAGATACGATTTTTTTGAATTAATAATTAGATACTAAAAGAGGTTTTTACTTTGCTGTTGACAAGTCAAAAGTTAAGAGTAATTATATACAGAAAGGATCTAGGTTTAGATATAGTAATCAACTTTTCAAAATAGCATGAGAAATAATTTCATTAAAAAAGACGGTGTTTACGGTTTCCCGTAAAATCTCTGAATAAAAAGAAGTTACTTTTGAAAAGCAGATTTAAAAGTAAAATTGAAAGATTTTTATAAAAAACACCTTAACAAGTATTTTGAATAGAAAATAGGCCAATCTATATAAGCCGGATATTTATTTAGTAATTTTCGTATGTTTGTAAAAACAGTATAACTAACAATATTAACCTATGGATCAGGACAATTCAGCCGATAAAGTATTAGAAGGTGTTAAATCATTTATCAGTAAAATGCCATCTGTTCCAAATGGAACTTATGTAATTCAAAACTCAACTATTGAAGGATACGGAACAGGTCAAGCAGCATTTGATAAATTAAAAGACGAATTCAATGAGTTAGACTTATCTAAAGCGATTAAAAGTTCCGACTTAGACAAAAAAATTAAAACTCAAGAAGAACAATTAAGTGAAATAGAAAAAAAATATGCTACATTAACTTCAGTATTTGGGAAAAACGGAGAGGCGAATCAAGGCTCATTAGCACATACTTTATTAGTTTCTTTAGAAAAAGAAATTAGTAATTCAATTTCAAAAAGAGATGAATTATTACAAGATGTAATAACTGCAGATATAGATTCTAAAGTAAAAATTGCTGAACTTCAGATTAAAATAAAGGAAGCTTCAAAATCTTCAAACGATGAAATAAGAGCAGCAAAAGTTAATGCTACTTCAAAAGTTAGAATAATTGAGCAATTCAGTGATTTCTTGGCAGAGACTAACTCCAACATGAAACTGTATTTTTGGGTTATCTTATTTTTGGTTTCAGGAGCAGTTGTTACTATTGCTCTTAGTGTACCTGATTTATTACAGTGTTTTAAAAGCTATGATACTTTTATCACATCACTTGGTGCAACAGCTACTTCTTGGCAAATTTTAAATTTCGCATTTGGATTATTAATTGTAAAATTACCTTGGGCACTATGTTTAAGCGCTGTTTTTACTGGGATGTATAGCTTGTTAAAAGGATTACTTAACACTTATGAAAAAATCAACCAAGACAAACGAAATATGTCAGCAATTTATGCTGTGTCTGGGAACATCGCAGAAGCTCTTAATGAATACGGATTATCAATTGCAGAAGCCGATGTTGAAGATGAAGAAACTGGAGAGCTGTATACAATTATTAGAGCTCCTTATAAAAAAATAAAGCAAAAGAGAGAAAGTTTAAAATGGAATCAAATAATTAACTATTTTGAAAGAATGCAACATCATAAAAATGACGTAGAAGTTCCAGAAGATCCATCTAAACTTAAATTAGTCACTGGTTTACTTAATAAAGTAATTGAAAAAATTCCTAAAGCATAATTAATAATCGCACTAGCGCTCGTTTTTAACGAGTGCCTATTTTAATTTATTTACGGGAAAAGCCGAAAACCGTTTCAGAGTAGGTGAAAAATTAAAAAAAAAAAAAATGATTTCAAGCTTTCAAACAAAAGAAAATTTAATAGATGCATTCAACGCAAATGAAAAAAAAATATCTTCATCTGATAAAAGAAGATATTTTTGCTTTAGCATAATGTTCTTTTTTACTATGGCTTTCGCAAGTTGTAATTTATCTCCGTCTGATTTAAAAGGGACTGAATGGATAAGTGATGATGGGAAAATAAAACTTGAGTTTAAAACTGAAACTATTGTAATTCGTGATAACAATATTGGCGGTGAATACAAAATTGAAGGTAATGTAGTTACAATAGGAAATGCTTTTGTTAAAATACCTTTAACTTATGAAAACGAAACGCTTACTGGTACTCTTATTCAAGGTCAAACAAATGTTTTGACCAAACAAAGTAATTGAAAAATTGGATTATAAACAAGCCCTGCTGCACGAATCCTTTCGTGTGGTACGTATCTAATAAAAGATAAAATTTATATAAATTCACAATAAATCTATATGTGATTGCTTTGTGGAATATTTTAGTGTGATTGCTTTAGCCGCGGCGAACAGTTCGTTCTTCGCAATGACAAGCTAAATAAAAATCATCTTGAATCACCAAATTTCAAATTACACCACAACTCCCCTAGCCCCGATTGCAATGGAAAGCTTTTTGTAAAAGCCGTTTTGGTTTTTCTTGTTGCCGCAGAGCGACCAAAGGAAGCTCCTGCGGGAACTTTAGAAAAACAAACGGCGCTGCAAAAACTTGCAATGAAAAGCGGGAAATGGCTCCCAGAATTCGTACTTTTGTATCTTAACTACAACGTTTTCGACATGAATGCAACTATTGAAACTAATCCGTTATTAGACCGATTGCCTAAACACTTGAAGCAATTTATTAAGCCTCAAGATTATAGCGATTACACGCCTATCAATCAGGCCGTGTGGCGTTATGTGATGCGCAAAAATGTGGATTACCTATCAAAAGTGGCACACAAGTCCTATTTAGATGGCTTGAAGAAAACGGGAATTGAAGTAGACAACATCCCAAGTATGTACGGTATGAACCGTATTCTTACGGATATTGGTTGGGCTGCCGTGGCGGTGGACGGATTTATTCCGCCCAACGCTTTTATGGAGTTTCAGGCGTATAACGTACTGGTAATCGCATCAGATATTCGTCAACTGGAACACATTGAATACACGCCCGCTCCAGACATTATTCATGAAGGTGCTGGTCATGCTCCTATTATTGCCAACCCAGAATATGCGGAATATTTACGCCGTTTTGGAGAAATAGGCTGCAAAGCGATTTCTTCGGATAAAGATTACCAAATGTATGAAGCAATTAGACTGTTATCTATAGTCAAAGAAGCAGAAGACACGCCACAAGCAACTATTGACGCTGCGGAAAAAGCAGTGGAAGACTTGCAAAATAATATGGGCAAATTATCTGAGATGGCACAAATCAGAAATTTACACTGGTGGACTGTTGAATATGGCTTGATAGGAACTGTTGAAAACCCAAAAATATACGGTGCCGGATTGTTATCCTCCATAGGTGAAAGTGCTTATTGCATGACGGATAAGGTGACGAAAATCCCTTATGACATATCAGCCGCAAACCAGAGTTTTGACATTACGAAGCTGCAACCTCAGCTTTATGTAACGCCAACTTTTGCCTATCTAAATTTAGTTTTGGAAGAGTTTGCTAATAAAATGGCGTTACGAACAGGCGGTTTGTCTGGAATAGAAAAACTGATTGACTCGACCGCTTTAGGAACTATTGAATTGAGTACCGGCTTGCAAATTTCAGGTGTTTTCACCAAAGTGATTGCACACGAAGGCAAACCTATTTACATACAAACCGAAGGAAAAACAGCATTGGCTTCTCGTGAAAAAGAATTAGTTGGCCATGGCACATTAGCGCACGCAGAAGGTTTTGGTAGCCCGATAGGAAAACTAAAAGGCATCAACCTTGCCATTGAAGATATGAGTCCGAAAGACTTAACTGCTTATAACATAACGGAAGGAAACACTGTAAAACTGGAGTTTGAAGGTAACATTACCGTTGAAGGGGAAATCGTTACGGGTTCCCGAAACCTACAGGGAGAAATTATCCTTATCCGCATGAACAATTGTACAGTATACCACGGCGAAACGATTTTGTTTCAACCAGAATGGGGCGTATATGATATGGCAGTGGGTAAAAAATTAGTTTCGGCTTTTTCTGGCCCTGCTGATGTGAATAGTTTTGACTTGATTACACATATGCCTTCTAGCACTACCATTAAAGCAAAGCATTCTGCTGAACGTGATGACTTAGAGGTTCTCTATCAAACGGTAAGAATCATTAGAGAATCGAAAGACATATATGCTTCCTTAGCTCCTATTTTCCATAAGCTAAAAGAGAATCATCCTAAAGACTGGTTACTTGCTGTTGAAATTGCGGAACTTCTAAAAGACAGAAACGAAACCCAACAACTAGATGAAGTCCTGAGTTACCTCGAAGAATTAAAACAAAAAAGACCAGAAGTAGCACATTTAATTAGCGGAGGTCTCGATTTGATTCTGAAGAAAGAAAACGCGTAAACTTTGTAGCCACTGATTAAAAGTGATTATTATAAAAAAAATAGCCGCAGATTCACTGATTTATTTGGATTGAAAGTATAAAAAAATTAATCGCTAATTCGTGAATATATGGTTGTTTATTTTGAGAAGGAAAACGAATAAAAATTTTAGCCACGGATTCACTGATTAAAAGTGATTATTATTATTAAAAATTTAACCGCAAATTCGTGAATAGTTAATTCATGAATTTGCGGTTAAATTTTTATCAATCTGCGAAAATTTAGCCACGGATTCACTGATTAAAATTAGTGCATTCGTGGCTTTTTCTTTTTTTGAAGCTAAAAGCAAAATACACTAAAAAGCACGCTCTTCAACTATATTGCAGATTCATAAAAGTAATTACATTTTTTTTGAATTATCACATACTAAAAAAGGCCTTTTAGACTGTCTATCCTATAAAAAATCGTTACATTTAAATCTCAAAACGAGAAATAAATATGTGCAGCAGCGAGACGATAACGGTTGAAATAGAGGGCGAAACAATTTCCTGTAACTATATCACTCCTGCAAATTGTACAAACGATACCCTACTCCTTTTTTTGCATGATGCTTTAGGCTGTTCTGAAAGTTGGAAAGACTTCCCCTCAATACTATGTCAAGAAATGGGATCTGTTGGTTTTACATACGATCGATTAGGTCATGGAAAATCAGAAGCGACCACCGTTAAATGGTCCAAAGGCTATCTGGAAGCAGAAGCCGACTTTCTAAAAAAAATCATCACGAAACAAAACCTTAAAAACGTTCTTTTAATTGGCTCTAGCGATGGAGGAAGCATTGCGCTTCTCTATGCAGCAAAATACCAAGACTGCAAAGCTATCGTAAGTATTGCTGGCCATTCGAAAGTGGAAGAAGCGACGACGGCAGGCATTCAACGTACAATTCAAAATTCAGAAAAAATCAGTAGCCAATTAAGGAAATACCACGGTGACAAAACGGACTGTCTTTTTCAGAATTGGCACGAATGCTGGCTTTCAGACGATTTTCAGAATTGGAATATAGAAACTGAGCTGCCAAAAATTCAATGTCCAAGCCTTATCATTCAAGGCAAACAAGACGAATATGCAACCGACGCACATTGTACAAGCATAGCAAAACTAATAGGTAAACAAGCCAAGGCCGTTCTGATTGATGATTGCGGACATTTTCCGCACAAAGAAAATCCGAACCTTATATCACAAGCAATCAACTCCTTTTTAAATAAAAGATTATGAAAAAATACAGCTATACGAGCGGCATCAGTGACGAACCTTTATTAGGACTAACGATAGGCGAAGCTTTTGAAGAGACCGTAAGTAGGTTTCCAAAAAACGAGGCTGTGGTCTCGATGCACCAGAATATTCGATATACCTACGAACAATTAGAAATCCGAGTGAATCAATGTGCAAAGGCTTTTTTAGCAATTGATATTCAAAAAGGCGATCGCGTGGGAATATGTGCTAACAACTGTGTAGAGTGGTTGATTGTGCAAATTGCAACGGCTAAAATAGGTGCGATTTTAGTAAACATAAACCCTAGTTATAGGACGTATGAGTTAGAATATGCTTTGAATCATTCTGGTTGCAAATCTATTGTGATTGCCGACAAAAATAAGCATACAGACTACAGTCAAATGCTTTATGAGTTGATTCCGGATCTTAAAAAAAACAGTCTTCCTACTTTTGATTGTGCTGAATTTCCGTTGTTAAAATCGGTTATTTCTTTAAGCAAAAACAATCTACAAGGAATACTCATGTGGGAAGAGTTTATCGATATGGGAATCCACATTGATTATCATAAATTACAAACCCGACAACTTCTCCTTTCATTTGACGACCCAATTAACATCCAATTTACTAGCGGTACAACTGGAAGTTCAAAAGGAGCAACATTAAGCCATCACAATATTCTAAATAATGCCTATTTCACTTCTAAAATACAACGTATCACTGAAAAAGACAAAATAGTCATACCAGTTCCACTCTACCATTGCTTTGGTATGGTGTTAGGGAATTTGGGCTGTATCAGCCAAGGAGCAACAATGATTTACCCGGGCGAAACCTTTGATGCTGAAGCTACTTTAAAAGCAATTTCTGAAGAAAAAGCAACGGCCCTTTTTGGGGTGCCCACAATGTTTTTTGCAGAGCTGGATCATCCTAATCTTAAACAATATGACCTCAGCAGCTTACGAACTGGAATTATGGCCGGATCACTATGTCCTTCTGAACTGATGAAGAAAGTCCAGTCAGAAATGAATTTGACTGAGATGGAAATTGGATACGGCATGACCGAAACCAGTCCGTTGAGCACTCAAACGAGGCATGATGCACCATTTGACAAAAGAGTGAGCACAGTGGGCAGAGTTTTACCACATACAGAAATAAAAATCATTCACCCAGAAACTCATCAAGTCGTTCCCATTGGTGAATCGGGAGAATTGTGCACCCGTGGATACTGCGTAATGCTTGGCTATTGGAACGATCCCATCAAAACAAATGAGTCTATTGACGCAGCCCGCTGGATGCATAGTGGTGATTTAGCGACTATGGACGAAGAAGGCTACATCAATATTGTAGGAAGAATTAAAGACATGATCATCCGCGGTGGAGAAAACATCTACCCAAAAGTCATTGAAGAATTTCTATATACGCATGAAAAAATAAAGGAAGTCTCCGTTTTTGGAATTCCAGATGAAAAATATGGCGAGCAAGTATGTGTTTGGATTCAAATGCATGATAAATCAGAACTCACAGCCTTAGAGATAAAAGAATATTGTAGAGGAAAAATAGCTCATTACACCATTCCCGGCCAGGTAAAATTCGTTACTGATTTCCCGATGACTGTTACGGGTAAAATTCGTAAAGTCGAAATGAGAGAAATTATGATTGCTGAATTAGCGTTGTTAAAATAATAAAATAAGGGTTTGAATCGCATTACTGCTACTCAAACCCTTATTATTAAAAGCAAATTAAACACCTGCTATAGTTTTATATTTTTGCCAAAATCTTTTTCACTTTCAACTACAACCCCATCGTACTTTAAGGTCCATCCTAAACTATTAGTAAGAATTAGAAACTTAGACAATTCACTAACTAACCTGTTTTGAGCATTCGTTTTAAGCGTCGACTTCTCTATTTTTTTTGCCATATTTGCTTTAACCGATTTGTTGATTTTATTATAATCATCACCGGTAAAAGGATTTAACTTACTTTGTTCCACATCATAAAATTGAATGTCGGTACTAATTTTAATTTCTTCTTTTGGAATACTTAGAATAGTAATCGTTTTATTTTTTTCGTCAATATCATATTTCATTTTATGCAAATCATAGGCAACAGTGACATCGGCATTAACGACAATCAACGCTTTTTTATCGAATGACACTATACCCATCAAGTATTTCTCCTTATTCTTATAGGTAACCACTTCAGAGAAATGCCCTTCTGTTACAACTAACTTACCTACATTAACAATTTGTTGCTGTATCAGGTTTGTATTGTAATCCATTGCTGAGTCGTCCTCCTTCTTGAATTCACAATACTTAAACAAAAGCACGACAGTGCCTATCAAGCCCATAAAAATAAGTAATCTTCTTAACATAATTAAAATTTCATAAATGAATATTGAGAAACCAATGTAGCGATTTTATTGTTGAGTTTAGTCTCAAATTTTTGGTGACTTTCAGAGTTTGGATTGAATGGTCTATGAGACAAACTTTTTTGGATTGTTTCTACTTCATCCATTGTTGACAAAGCAGTTTCTGAAATGTAAGTTTCCCTGAAACGCTTCCAAATATAGTCAATAGCGACCTGGCTAGGATGCAACATGTCTTCAGTATAAAACCGATAATCACGAAGTTCATCCATCATGATTTCGTAACTGGGAAAATAGTTATAAGTTATGAGTTGTGAATTATGAATTGAGTGAATTGCCGAAATTAGATTCGATTTACTCCATTGATTTTCTACAAAACCATCTTTGATGTGGCGCACTGGCGAAACCGTCAAAATAATATTACAATTGGGATTTACGGAATGGATCAAGTTCAGTGTATTATCAATAGATTCTTGAATTTCATCAACTGAAAGTAACTCCTTATTAAATTGCTTTTGTGGCACTTTATGACAGTTAGCAACTAAAGTGTCACTTTCTATGTTTCTATACACCCAAGCCGTTCCATAAGTGATAATAATGTGAGAAGCTTCGCTTAATTGTGTCCAAGTTGATTGAATGATATCATTTAAATCCTTCAACAATATAAAGGAGTAAGCGTTGCTTAAATCAGAATGAGCATCATAACAGTGCCAGCGTTCATTGTAAAAAAAAATATCCTCTTCAGTAAACACCTTTTGAGCAACAGCAAAGGCAATTAGTTTCTCGATTGCCAGTGGATGAAACAAAATACCAAAGGGATTGCAGGAATTCTGAAATTTAAAATAGTCCAGTTTCTCTGACATGTTTACCGCAAAACAAGAACCCAAAGACATAATCTTTGAGTTATAATCTATCGGATGAGTACTTTTTGTAATGGGTATTTGAGTTCTAAATTGCATCACATATTATTTATCCGAACTGAAGGAATTATTAGTAAAAGTATTGTGATTTTAAAGATCCTGACTTCGCTGTTTCAGCAAACCGCTCCGTTGGATAATCATCTGTGTCATACTTAAAAGTGCTTTTGTAAAACTTAGCTGAAGATATGATTTGGTCTGCTGCATTTGTGGTAGTACTCTCTACAACACTAATTAAACTATTATTGACAGATACTAACTGATTCTGATTTAAAAGTTTGTCAAATCCTAAAATAGCATGCATCGGATTCTTCTTGGAATCATACTCAAAACTCACATCCTCAGTCGTTACAACACCTACTTGAGTACCATCTACAGTCCTCTTATCTTTTACTAAATTATCATTCTTCAATGATAAAACCCCATGATATAGTTTAGTTTCTTGATTATTAGAGTCTAAAGAAAATCTTTCGTAGGCAACTGTTCCATCGCTATTATGAACAAAATCGATTCTATAATTATCAGAAGATTTGACGCTCACTAACTGTTCTTTTTGATAATTATAATCAACGGTTACTGCAGATTGATTACTTTTATTTTTTGTTATAATTTTAGTAATTAATCCATTCACATACGTATAATCTACATGTTCATTAGCATTGTCTGAGCTTACAATCTCATTTCCTTTATAAGAAAATAGGGTTGTAAAAGACGAACCATCCTCAGTCTTTTCTACCAACTTTGTCAACAATTTATCATTGCCGTTTTTATCATTTGCGCAAGAATAAAAGAGAAACAACACTAACGATAAGATCCAAAATACATTTACTTTTTTCATTTTCAACTAATTAAAATTGTGTTACCATAAAATAAAATTTTACTGTTTTGTCATCAATGTAATATTTAACCGTCAAAATCTATGCCTAGATATACTTTTTACTAAAAATTATACTACAAAATCTACTGCTTTAGTCAGAGCCTCCTGAATACCTTCTGCATTTTTTCCTCCTGCAGTAGCAAAGAAAGGCTGACCTCCTCCTCCTCCTTGTATGTACTTCCCTAATTCACGAACTACTTGTCCTGCATTTAATTTTTTATCAGCAACCAGTTCTTTAGAAATATAACAGCTTAACATTGGTTTTCCTTCTTCGGCTGTAGCCAAAACTAAAAACATATTAGTTCCCATGTTCCCTAAATCATAAGCCAAATCTTTAGCTCCTTCTGCGTTAAGATCTACTTGGACTGCCAAAAATTGTACTCCGTTTATTTCTTTGATTTGTTGCGCCAATTCTGTTTTTAATCCTTTTGCCTTATCTCTAATTAATTGCTCAACCTGTTTTTTTAATTTTGCATTTTCATCTTGCACTGACACTACCGCTTTAATTACATCTTGCGGGTTTTTCAGAGCGACCTTAATTTCATTCAATGCATTTTCCTGAGAAGCAAAGAAAACTTTAACGGCATCACCCGTAATCGCTTCGATACGTCGAATACCTGCAGCAACGGCTCCTTCTGAAACAATTTTAAAATACCAGATTTCGCCAGTATTCTTAACGTGAATTCCTCCACAAAGCTCCATGCTGTCGCCAAATTTAATTGCGCGAACATGATCTCCATATTTCTCACCAAATAAAGCCATAGCACCTTCTTCTACCGCTTGCGCGAAAGGAATATCTCTACGTTCTATCAATGGTAATTGTTCTTGAATTCTAGCATTAACAAAGTCTTCTACTTGCTGTAATTCTTCATCAGATACTTTTGCAAAATGAGAAAAATCAAAACGCAAATGGTTCGAACTTACTAACGATCCCTTTTGTTCCACATGTGTTCCCAATATGCTTCTCAATGCCTGATGCATCAAGTGTGTCGCAGAGTGATTTTTTGTAGTATCTGATCTTAATTTGCTATCTACTTTAGCTACAAAAACACCGCCTACATTCTCCGGTAATTTTTTAGTAAAATGTAAAATTAAATTATTCTCTTTTTTAGTATCTATAATTTGGATGGTTTCATTTGCCGAAACTAAAACCCCTTTGTCTCCCACTTGTCCTCCACCTTCAGGATAAAATGGTGTAGTATCTAAAACGATTTGGTACATAATCCCATCTTTTTTAGAGTCCACTTTACGAATTCTTGTTATTCTTGCTTCACTTTCAGTTTTGTCATAGCCTACGAAAGTTTCCGTATTTCCCTCTACTAAAATTTTCCAGTCATCTGTTGAAACTTCGGAGGCTGCGCGAGAACGTGATTTTTGTTCTTGCATCGCCTTATCAAATCCAGCTTCGTCCAGACTGAATCCTCTTTCTCTAAGAATCAAAGCGGTCAAATCGATTGGGAATCCAAAAGTATCGTACAATTCGAATGCTTTTGCTCCTGGAACTTCTTTTCCTTGATTTGTTGCAATCACGTTATCTAACAACTGTAACCCTTGATCTAGTGTACGCAAAAAAGACGTTTCTTCTTCCCGAATTACATTTGTAACTAATCCTTGTTGTTTTTTGATTTCAGGGAAAAACTCTCCCATTTGGTCGGCTAGAACAGCTACTAATTGATAGATAAAAGGCTCTTTGGTATTCAAAAAAGTAAATCCGTAGCGTATTGCACGACGTAAAATACGACGAATTACATATCCTGCTCCTGTATTAGAAGGCAATTGTCCGTCGGCAATAGCGAAGGCTACCGCACGCACGTGATCCACAATTACGCGTATCGCAATATTGGTTTTATTTTGTTCCTCACTGATGTCTTTTACTTCATTTGAAGTATATTTCAATCCTGTAATTTCCTCCACTTTTTCAATAAGCGGTGTAAACACATCAGTATCATAATTTGAAGTAGTATTTTGCATTGCCATACACAAACGCTCAAATCCCATTCCCGTATCAACGTGTTGTGCCGGTAATTTTTCAAGAGAACCATCGGCTTTACGGTTGAATTCCATAAATACGTTGTTCCATATTTCTACCACTTGTGGATGATCTGCATTTACTAAGCTCCTGCCCGTAACAGCCGCTCTTTCTTCATCTGTACGTAAATCGATATGAATTTCAGAACATGGTCCGCAAGGTCCTTGATCTCCCATTTCCCAGAAATTGTCTTTTTTGTTTCCAAGGATAATACGATCTTCGGGAACAAATTGCTTCCAAATATCAAAAGCTGCCTGATCAAAAGGGACATTCTCTGTCTCGTTTCCTTCAAAAACAGAAACGTACAAACGATCTTTGTCTAATTTCAATACTTCCGTTAAGAATTCCCAAGCCCATGGCAAGGCTTCTTCTTTGAAATAATCGCCAAAAGACCAATTCCCCAGCATTTCAAACATGGTATGGTGATAAGTATCAAAACCTACATCTTCTAAATCATTATGTTTTCCTGAAACACGAAGACATTTTTGAGTGTCGGCAATTCTATTGCTTTTTGGCGTGGCATTACCCAAAAAATATTCTTTAAACTGAGCCATTCCAGAGTTATTGAACATCAGGGTAGGGTCATCTTTAAGAACAATAGGTGCCGAAGGAACAATTAAATGTCCTTTGCTTTGAAAAAAGTCTAAAAATTGTTTACGAACGTCTTGTGATTTCATTATTTTATTTTTTTTGCCACTAAGGCGCTAAGGCACATAGTTTTTTAATTTATATATTGCTCGAAAGCATTTTTGCCCCAGATTATCTCACACGCTCCTATTTTCATCAGAGTTCACTGAACACTTCGTGTTTGTAGTGTAAAGCTTCGAGATTGAGTAATCATTTTTTCTTGAAATAGCAGAGCGACCAGAGGAAGCTCCTACTTTATCATTAGAAAAAACGATTACTAAACGAGAACTTGCAACGAATAGCTGGAATAGGCACATTATTTTATTTATTATTGAAAAAACGCGGGAACAAATGAAACATTTATTAAATTTGTTTAACTTACATTTTACAATGTGCAAAAATAGGGTATTTTAAAATATGGCGAAAGTAAAATATTATTACGATTCGGAAAATCTAGCTTATCGAAAAATAAAAACAAAAAAAAGGAAGAAATTTGGTTTTCTTGTGTTGTTTTTAGTGGCCTCAGCATTATTTGGCTCTCTAATATTTGTGCTTTTATTAAACACTCCTTACTTTGATACACCTAAAGACCGGCTGCTAATTCGTGAAAACGAAAATTTAAAATTGAATTATGCCGTTTTAGACAAAAGAATAAATCAGCTGGACAATGTAATTGAAGCGATTGAAGACAGAGATAACAATTTATACAGAACCTATTTCAATACATCACCAATACCTGAAAAAGAACGAAAAGCAGGATATAGTGGCGAAGATCGCTACGCCGCTTTACAAGGATATAACAACACCCAACTGGTTCTTAATACCACAAAAAGGGTTGATGTACTTACAAAAGAATTAGCCATACAGTCAAAATCACTAGATTATATTTTAAAATTGGCCAAAGCCAAAAACAAATTACTATCTGCCATTCCTGCCATTCAGCCTGTCAGGAATGAAAATTTAAAACACATGGCTTCTGGTTTTGGATATCGTACAGATCCATTTACTAAAGCTCGTAAAATGCATGAAGGAATGGACTTTACGGCTAAAGTAGGCACACCAATTTTCGCAACTGGTGACGGAGTTGTGGCACAAGCAAACAGTAATGCTTCTGGTTATGGGAATCATATTGTCCTTAGGCATGGTTATGGATACGAAACCTTGTATGCGCATTTGAGCAAATACAATGTCAAAGCGGGACAAAGAGTAAAACGAGGAGATGTTATAGGATATATAGGAAGTACAGGTCGATCTGAAGCCCCACATTTACACTATGAAGTCCATAAAGACGGTAAAGTAGTTAATCCACTTAATTTTTATTATGGGAATATTTCGGCAGTGGAATATGTTGCCATTTCAAAATTAGCGAACCAAGAAAATCAATCATTAGACTAATGCACATAGAGCTACAACCAGATAAAAGATATTATAGCATTGGTGAAATCGCCAAAGCTTTTGATGTAAACGCTTCCCTGATTCGGTTTTGGGATAGTGAATTTGACATTCTGAAGCCAAAGAAAAATGCTAAGGGAAATAGGATGTTTACTCCGGAAGACATCAAAAACCTACAGCTTATTTATCATTTGGTAAAAGAAAGAGGATTCACATTAGAAGGGGCTAAAACCCATTTAAAAGAAGGGCAAAAGAAAACGTTGGATAAATTTGAAATTATTCGAAAATTAGAGACCATTAGAACACAATTAACAAATATTAAAAATCAACTTTAAATTAAACAAACATGAAAAGATTTTTGCCTTGGATTATCGGAGCCGTAGTTATCATCGGAATATACAGTTATGTTAAAGGAATCAACAATACTGCTGTAGTATATGAGCAGGGTATTAACGAAGCCTGGGGTAATGTTCAAACTTCTTACCAAAGAAGAAATGACTTAATCGGAAACTTAGTGAATACTGTAAAAGGAGCTGCTGATTTTGAAAAAAGCACTTTAACTGCCGTTATTGAAGCACGTGCTAAAGCAACTTCGGTAACAGTTGACCCTACGAATATCACTCCAGAACAATTAGCACAATTCAATCAAGCACAAAGCGGTGTTAGTAGTTCTCTATCTAGATTATTAGTTAGCGTAGAGCGTTATCCTGATTTAAAAGCCAACCAAAATTTCTTGAAGTTACAAGATGAACTGGCAAGCACAGAAAATCAAATACTTACCGCTAGAACACGTTTTAACGAAGCGGTTAAACCATACAACAATCATATCAAAATTTTCCCAAACTCAATCTTTGCCGGTATGTTTGGGTTTAAAGAAAAACCATATTTCGAAGCTGTTACAGGGGCTGATAAGCCAGTAGAAGTGAAATTCTAAAACTTGCCCAAAAGGGAATTAGTTTAGTAATAAAACAAAAAAACTAGAACCCACGGGCTTTATCGTTCGTGGGATTCAGGTAAAAAAAAGCAATACAATGTCAAAAGTAGAAAATTTTTTAACAACAGAAGAAGAGCAAGAAATTGTTGAAGCGATTCGTGTGGCCGAAAAAAACACCTCTGGAGAGATTAGAGTCCACTTAGAAAAAACAACCGATTTAGATCCTTTTGATCGTGCACTGGAAGTTTTTAATGAACTAAAAATGGATGAAACCCAACTTAAAAATGGTGTGTTAATCTACCTGGCGGTAGAAGACAAAACCTTTGTAATTTGTGGTGACCAAGGTATCAATGAAATTGTTGAAAATGATTTTTGGGACAGTACCAAAGATGTTATGGTCGCTCATTTTAAAAACGGAAATTTCAAACAAGGTTTGATTGACGGTGTTTTAAGAGCGGGAGAAGAACTAAAAAAACATTTTCCATGGTCTGAAGATGATACGAATGAATTATCAAACGAAATCTCAAAAGGATAATATGATTATACCTAAATTAAATAGCTCACTTTTTTTTAAACTACTTATTTGTTTTTTTGTTACTCAAATAGGTTTTGCACAATATACAATACCAAAAGTTCCAAGTTTACAGACTTCAGTTTATGACTATGCTAATCTGCTTAGTGCACCAGAAAAAAAGCAATTAGAAGAAAAGCTAATTCACTATTCTGATAGTACAACTACTCAAATCGTTGTTATTACAATAGAAAGTTTACAAAACGAAGATGTGAGCCAACTGGCAACCAAATGGGCGCAAACATGGGGAATTGGAGGAACTGCAAAAGATGACAATGGAGTAATTATTTTAGTCGCAAAGAATGAAAGAAAGATTGCCATCAACCCAGGTTATGGATTAGAAGATCGATTAACAGCGGGAATTGGAGGAGAAATAATCCGAAACATCATTACACCTGAGTTCAAAGCCGGAAGTTATTACAATGGATTAGACAAAGGAACAGATGCGCTTTTTAAAGTTTTTGCAGGAAAATACAAAGGGGAAAGAAAAAAAGTTACTAAAGAAAAAGACTTTCCTATTTTACCCTTTATCATTATTATTGTTATTATTATAGTATTGATTTCAAAAAACAAAGGTGGCGGCGGTAACTCCGGTAATCGTGGCGGTGGCGGACCTAGTTTACTAGATGTCATTCTCCTAAGCAGTCTTGGTCGTGGTGGTGGCGGTTTCGGCGGCGGTTCATCGGGAGGTGGATTTGGCGGCGGAGGCGGTGGTTTCGGCGGTGGCTTTGGCGGTGGAGGATTCTCGGGTGGAGGCTCTAGCGGAGGCTGGTAAAAAAACATAGATTATCAATATATAAAAAAGCTGCAATTCGCAGCTTTTTTTGTGCTACATATTGAAGGTTTACAAGCGAGTTCATTGTAAAAAGAGCAATATAAATTTCTAAATAACGTGGTTATAAAAACAGTATACAAAAAGGAATAAATCACTATTTAATATTTGATTATCAATTATTTAACTAAATTTTAGCGATGTAAAATGTAACTTTAATAGAAAACAAAGCCATGAAAAATTTTGCGATTAAAATCGTGTGGTTGACTACTTTGTATGTGTTTATTTTTGCAGCTTTATGTCTATTAAATATTCCAATTCAAGTATTAACGATTTTATTAATTATAGGATATTTTTTAATACTGTTTATGGTTTACAAAGTTCTAACAGATAAATACAGTGCTACAAAAACTTTTAAAGACTGGTATGAAGATCAGCCAATGGACACTTTCGACGAATAGAAACATACCGTTCGTTTTACTAAAGCTATTAAGGAAAAAAGGCATTCTCGTACTTTACAAAATGCTTTCTTCCTTCAATTCTTATTTAACACTTTAATACTAACGTACTTTACTTTTTAACACAAAACGGTGCAGCAGCTTTGGAAAAAAACGTTTCAAATAAACACCTAACACTTCTTTTCCTCCTATATATGCTTCAAGTTTTTTAGCTTCTACAGCCTCAACTAATTTTTTAGCAAAGGTACCAACGGCCATTCCGTTTAAGGTCGCGATATCGTCCTTATTTTGCTTAGAACCATTGGCCGTAAGCGAATTTATAGCTACATTAGTTTGAATAAAACCAGGGCAAATTAGCGTTACGTTGATATTGTCTTTTTGATGCTCCATTCGCAAAACATCAAAAAAACCGTGCAAAGCATGTTTCGCTCCACAATATCCGGATCGATATGGCGAACCAAATTTCCCCATCAAACTAGTAATGGTTACAAAATGCCCTTTTCTATTCGAAATAAAGTGAGGCAATAACGCTTTTGTTATAGCCACCGTACCTAAATAATCAACTTCGATGAGTTTTTTGTCTACCTCAAAATCAGTGTCAACTAAAAGCGAACGTTGACTCACTCCGCCATTATTAATGAGAACATCAATTTTTCCAAAAAAAGAAATGGCTTTTTCAACATGATTTTTGGCATTATCGAAATCTACTAAATCAAAAGGGAGGACAGCCACATCTACATTCGAGCATTTGGCTTTCACGCGCTCGAGGTTTTCGATATTCCGCGCAGAAAGTATGAGTTTACAGCTTCTTTGGTTTAATTCATACGCCAAAGCCTCTCCAATGCCACTCGAAGCTCCAGTAATCCAAACCACCTTGTTATTTATAGATGCCATTTTTTATTATAAATGTAAAAAAGTTTACCGAGTAATAGCTAACTCGATAAACTTTCTTCTAAAAATCAAGGAAATAAAACTAATTCCCTCCAACCTAATTTCCCATTGATACACTACAAAGCTCCAGTTGTCTCATCTTCTACTTTCAAGCTAACATGAGCAAACTTACTTTACCTCTTGCACATAGTAACAGCTGAAATCTAAAAACAATTTGTAAAAACGCTCAAACCCTAAAAAATTAGAAAGCGGAAGACGCCTTACATTGAAAAAAAAGAGTAAAACACTTTAATTTATGCATAAAAAAACCTCCAAAAAGCAAATTGCTATTTGGAGGTAATTGATTAAATAAAAATTTATTTATTTTATTTCTCTCTAATATAAATATAAGTAACTATTAATAAGTATTTTACGAATTAAAGATACAAATAAGGTACAGATATACACATTAGTTTTAGTGTAAAAAATATAAACAATTCTAATTATGATTTCGGTTTGAATAAAAACATATAATATTATTATATGTTTCTATTTTGTAATAAAAGAGAATCTGAATAACATTTTACTAATAAAGGTTTGTTGGATCAGGTGGAAAAACCGGTCAAATTGACCACCCAATTCCAGTGCAAATTGACCACCAGTTCCGGAGTAAACTGACCACCCTAT
>NZ_JASMRH010000025.1:0-19419 GCF_041431385.1 Flavobacterium sp. Arc2
GAGAAAAAGATTTAATTTTGAAACACCAAATTATATGTTTAACCAAAAAGTTGCATTAGTAACTTGAATCCAGCTATGTTATTGTCGATCAGAATTTTAATTTGTCCTCGCATATAGGAATTCCAGTAAATGGCGTAATTGGATCTTCTTTTTTTATAAATAATTTAATCGAAATCAATTACGATAAAAGAAAAGTGTTCTTTTACAAAGACAGTAGGAGAAATAGGAGAAGGATTGAAAGGAGATATAAAAAAGTTCCTATTACTCTTGAAGATGCAAAACCATATGTAAATGCTAATGTTGTTATTGATTCGGAACTTATTCCTACAAAATTACTTATAGATGTTGGAAATAGTGATGCGATTTGGCTATTTCAAAATGCGAATCATAAAATAAAAGTTCCAGTAAATAATTTTGATGATTATCTAGGTAAAGGCTTTAGTGGTGACGTGGAAGGAAAAAGAGCTCGAATTTCAGAATTTTTAATTTCTGATTTTAAATTTATCAAACCTATAGTAGCGTTCCCGGATTCCAGTTCTATAAAACATGTCACAATGGTTCCAGGTAGGGTAGGGTCCATCGGAGGAGAAATTTTAAGACGATTTTCAGTTGTTTTTGATTACCAAAATGAGTTTTTATATTTAAAGAAAAACAGACGCTATTTTGCTCCTTTTGTTTATAACAAAAGTGGAATTGAAATCAGGCATTCAGGCGTGCAATGGGTTAAGGAGACTGTTCAGTTACGTGCTTTTCCAATAACCGTAGATCATGTGGAAATCAATGATGATAAAAAGGCTACTGGTTTAAAGTACAAGTTTCAATTAAAACCTGTTTTTGAAATTGCCAATCTTAGAAAAAATTCACCAGCAGCAAAATGTGGTTTACTAAAAGGAGATGTAATTATTTCCATAAATAAAAACATAGCCTATAAATATTCTCTTGAGCAAATCAATTCAATGTTAAGGTCAGAAGAGGATAAATGGATAACTATAGAGGTTGAGAGAGATCATCAACTGCTAAAATTTAGATTTCAACTAATCGATATTTTGTAAAACGAAAAACGTTCCTTAAAATAATGATTAAGGAACGTTTTAATTTTTTTAAGGTATCACTAATATTATTTAGCGATTACTTCTCCTTTTAATTTTAAAGGAACTCTACCTTCGTCATAATTAACGGCATTCGATTCTACCGTAATCGTTTTTCTGATAGGTCCTACGGCCATGTTATACTTCACTTCAATTTTACTTGATTTCCCCGGTAAGACAGTATCAGTTTGTTTTGATAGGATAGTAGAACTAGCAGTGGATTGAACTGCGTATATGATAAGTGGAGCGTTACCGGTATTTGTAAATTCAAATACGCGTACTCCATTATCTTTTCCTTTAGTTATGGTTCCATAATCAACGGTGTTGTTTTCTGCTTTGAATTGAATCTTTGGCCCGTTCTGGGCAAATCCAATACTTGTAAAGAATACGACCGCTATTATTGTTGCTATTTTTTTCATAAGATTTTTTTTATAGATAAAAAGTAAATTTACTTTCTTTTAATTAAAGCACAAATTTTTATTTCGCTTTTTATAGTGTACTTAATTATTTACTTTTGTCCCCTATATGAATTACAAATATCAGACCAAAGTTTAATTTTGGTTTTAACAGTTGCTTTTTATGACAATTCCCGCACAATTTGACGCCAAGACTATTGAAGATAAATGGTATGACTACTGGATGAAAAATAATTATTTTCACTCTGAGCCTGACCATAGAACGCCATATACCATAGTAATTCCTCCGCCTAACGTTACCGGAGTTTTACACATGGGACACATGTTAAACAATACGATTCAAGATGTCTTGATTAGAAGAGCACGTCTAAAAGGATTTAATGCGTGCTGGGTTCCAGGTACGGATCATGCTTCTATCGCCACCGAAGCCAAGGTTGTTGCTAAACTGAAAGCAGAGGGAATCAATAAATCTGATTTATCTCGGGAAGAGTTTTTAAAACATGCTTACGATTGGACGGATAAATATGGTGGAGTAATTTTAGAACAACTTAAAAAACTGGGTGCTTCTTGTGACTGGGAACGGACAAAGTTCACAATGGACCCAGACATGTCAGCGTCTGTAATTCGCTCTTTTGTTGATTTATACAACAAAGGATTGATTTATCGCGGATACCGAATGGTAAACTGGGATCCAGAAGCTAAAACGACTTTATCTGATGAAGAAGTTATTTTTGAAGAAAGACAAGGTAAATTATATTTCATTCAATATAAAATAGAAGGAAGCGAAGACTTCTTAACTATTGCTACAACACGTCCCGAAACAATTTTTGGAGATAGTGCAATTTGTATCAATCCAAATGACGAACGTTTTGCTCATTTAAGAGGTAAAAAAGCGATTGTGCCTATTTGTGGTCGCGTGATTCCTATTATTGAAGATGAATATGTTGATATTGAATTTGGGACAGGATGTTTGAAAGTGACACCAGCTCACGATATGAACGATAAAACTCTTGGAGAAAAACACAACTTAGAAATTATTGATATCTTCAATGAAGATGCAACAATGAATAGTTTTGGTTTGCATTACCAAGGAAAAGACCGTTTTGTAGTTCGTGAAGAAGTTTCAGTAGAATTAGAAACAATTGGTGCGCTTGCAAAAACAGAAATACACTTGAATAAAGTAGGAACTTCTGAAAGAACCAAAGCTGTTATCGAACCAAGATTATCTGATCAATGGTTCTTAAAAATGGAAGATTTAGTAAAACCGGCGATACAATCTGTATTGGTAGACGGAGATATTAAACTGCATCCTAAACGTTTTGAGAATACTTATGCGCACTGGTTGAATAATATTCGCGATTGGAATATTTCTCGTCAATTGTGGTGGGGACAACAAATTCCAGCTTATTTCTACGGAGATGGGAAAGAAGATTTTGTAGTGGCTGAAAACATAGAAGATGCTTTAAAGTTAGCACGTGAGAAAACATTAAACATTAAACTTGAAACAAAAGATTTGAGACAAGATGTTGATGCATTAGATACATGGTTCTCTTCTTGGTTGTGGCCAATGTCTGTTTTTGGCGGAATAATGGATCCAGAAAGTGAAGATTTTAAATACTATTATCCAACGAATGATTTAGTGACTGGACCGGACATTTTGTTTTTCTGGGTAGCGAGAATGATTATTGCTGGATATGAATACACGGGTAAAAAACCATTTACAAATGTGTATCTAACAGGATTAGTTCGCGACAAGCAAAGACGTAAAATGTCTAAATCATTAGGGAATTCACCAGATCCATTAGATTTAATTGAGAAATTTGGTGCCGATGGGGTTCGTGTAGGTTTGCTTTTAAGCGCTTCTGCAGGTAATGACATCATGTTTGATGAAGAATTATGTAACCAAGGGAAAGGGTTTACTAATAAAATATGGAATGCTTTCAAATTGATAAAAGGATGGGAAGTATCTGATACAATTCCGCAACCAGAATCTTCAAAAGTGGCTATCGAATGGTATGAAGCTAAATTGCAACAAACCCTTTTAGAAATCGAAGATAATTTTGAAAAATACAGAATTTCAGAAGCATTAATGGGAACCTACAAATTAGTTTGGGATGATTTCTGTTCTTGGTTCCTTGAAATGATTAAACCGGCATACCAACAGCCTATTGATAGTGTTACTTTTGCGAAAGCAATCGAAATGCTTGAAAATAATTTGAAGGTATTGCATCCTTTTATGCCGTTCTTGACGGAAGAAATCTGGCAAATATTAGCAGATAGAACTCCTGAAGAGGCATTGATTGTTTCAACTTGGCCAGAATTAAAACCTTTTGAGACGGCTCTAATTGCCGACTTTGAAAATGCTGCCGAAGTGATTTCTGGAATTAGAACCATTCGTAAAGACAAGAATATCCCTTTTAAAGACGCGATTGAGTTAAAAGCGATTAATAACGATTCAGCTTCAACTTATTTTGATTCGGTTGTAACCAAATTAGGAAACATCACCGCATTAGAGTATGTTTCTGAAAAAGTAGATGGTGCTTTATCGTTTAGAGTAAAATCGAATGAATATTTTATTCCGATTACTGGAAACATCAACGTAGAGGAAGAGGTTGCGAAATTAACTGCAGAATTGAATTATACAAAAGGTTTCTTGAAATCAGTACAAGGAAAACTGTCTAATGAGAAATTTGTAAATGGAGCTCCAGAGAAAGTTTTGGCAAATGAAAGACAAAAAGAAGCTGATGCTTTAGCGAAAATTGAAACAATCGAGCAAAGTTTAGCCGGATTGAAGTAAAGAAAAATGTATTATACTATTCTAAACCCCATCTTGTTTTTAACAAGATGGGGTTTTTGTTTACAAGCGACTGCTGAAATAGGACTAGTCCACTATTTTTTAATAGCTTGGTAGTTACTGTTTTATCGACGAACGACATGGCTATTGTATTTCAAAGGATATTTTTCCTCTTAAACGATTTATGTGTTATTTCTGATCTATTGTTTTATATTTTTGCTTTTTATATTGTAAATACCACATCAATAATCATATGAAAGAATTATTTAGTTCCACTTATAGGAAAGGCTATTTTGATGGATACTCTATAGGTATAAATCCACTGCTAAGTTTTGAAGGAAAAAAAAATAAAGCATTTGTTGCAGGGTTTAAATCGGGCCGATTAGATTATGAAAGTTGGAATGGTTTAATTTGTTATGGAATTCCAAAACGAATTTTAACTGAAAAAGTTTTAGAAGATTTTCTAGTTGCTGGTATGTGCGGTTTTGATATTGATGATGAAGGCTACACAATTTTTCAGTTAAATATAATTTCAAACTGGTATCAAAGCGGAATTGAAAAATATGATCCTAATCAATACGCTAATCTTGAAGCATTGCTTACTGAGAAAGGAATTGAAATGATTCGAGTGTTTTAAAGTGGATTTAAAATAGTCATTAACAGAAAAATCCGTAATAATGTATACACTATTACGGATTTTTTTTGTGTCTGATTTTATCTTTTTAAGCCAATAAAAACAAGAATATTAATGGAAATAGAATTCCTGCGACGGCCAGTTTCCAACCACGTTGTTTCCAACTAAATTTACCTGCTTTCACCATTATGGTTCCGCTTAGAGCAATGATAATTAGACTAAGGGCAAAAATGTCAGAATAATAAATCCAGAAATTAGAAGTGTTTTTATGTAAACTCATGGACTGACTGATGATTGGCGTTTTTATGAAAGAAACAATCTCTCCTTTTCCAGTTTTCAAGTCAATTTCGACATCATGCTTTTCAAAAGAGATTTTAAACATTCCTTTTTTGACCATTTGACGTCTCATTTTGTCTTCAATCCCAAGTTTCTTGCCTAAATCTTTAGCAAATTCTTCGTTGATTTCGCTTTCTTGCGGCAGCGTTACTTCAATAGCTTTGGTCTCAGTGGTATATTTTTCCGGATGCCACATGTCGCGGTGATTCATCATAAGCCCTGATAAAGCAAAGGAAACGATGAGCCCAATATAGAAATAGCCTAAGTCTCTATGTAAATTTCTGAAGGTCTTTTTTTTCATGAAGTTTCTCTAGTTTTTTGTTCGGACTTTATAAGTAAAAAAGGGTTTAATTAGAACTTATATTTTAATGATGTCATTACTTGGCGCGGAGCAATTGGATTTACACTGTAATTCTCGTGAACGGTGTAGTTTAAAACGTTTGCTACGTTCGATAATTTACATAAGATAGCGAATTTACCCCATTCATAACCGGCAGATATATCTACAGTAGTGTAATCATTTATGGGTACTTGTCGGTCTCTAAGGGTTTTAACTTGAGTGTCTGGATCAATTAAGATTTGGTTGTTCCATCCAGCTACACGATTCCCTATATAATTTGCTGATGAACCGATTGAGAAGCCTTTTAATATTCCTGTTGGCAAGGTGTAGAAAAAGCTAAAATTAGCTGTGTTTGCTGGTGTTCTTGCTAGACGGTCTCCTACAATAAAACTTCCGTCACCGCCAGAGGTTTTTGTATATCGCATGTCATTGTAGCTATAACCTGCCATTATGCGCAAACCTTCAGTAGGTCGAGCTGTGATGTCTAGTTCTACTCCTTTACTTTTTGTTGCACCACTCAAAACTTTTATGCTTGAATCAGTGTTAAATGTTCCGTCAGCTCTAAGCTCTGCTGTTTGCGCTAGATTGCTATTCTCAATTTGGTATAAAGTAACATTAGTTGATAATATTCCGTTCCAGAAATCTTTTTTGATTCCCACTTCATATTGGTCAATTAAAGAAGGTTTAATCACTTTTAAGTCTACTGTTGTACCTGAGTTTGGAGTAAAAGAATTAGAATAACTAGCAAATAGGGCGATGTCTTGAGTAGGTTGATAAACAAGACCTAACTTAGGAGTAAAAGCTTGATCAATACGTTTTGCATCGGTTTTAACTGTAGTTGGCGTTTTAGTTAAATCATACGTTTCAGCCTGAGCTTCCTGCCATGACCAACGCAATCCTGCCAATACTTTGAATTTGTCAGTAAGGGAAATTAAATCTTGCGCATAGATTCCGAATCGATTAGTGTCTGTTTTTATTATTTTAGTATTTGTAGCATCTGGAATTGCTCCACCTTGATCAAAATTATCAAAATTAAAAATGTTACCGCTACCATAAGTGTTTGGTGAGAATGCATAAGTATAATTTTGCGTAAATGAATTTTCAAAATCAACACCTGTATATAGTTGGTGCTTTATCGTTCCAGTATTAAAATTTCCTTGTAAGCTAATTTGTTCGCCTAGTATTTGTTCAAGATTTTTGTTCTGTCCTAAAGGTCTTTTCCAGTACCCGTTATCTTCCGGTTGGATACGCTCTGTACCTTTAGATGTTCTTTCGTAGTTTTGAAAAGAAGAGTTGAAATTCAGTTTCCAATCATCGTTAAATTCATGTTTCACTAATCCTGAAACGCTGGCTTGTCTTGTTTGACCGTTAGACCATGTAGCACCTAAATAAGTATTTCTAGGTACATCAGCGATTTCTTTTCCAATCATTCCAGTTCCAAAATCTGGGGTCCAATCGTCGTGTAAATAATCTCCTTGTAATACAATTTCGGTTTTGTCACTTACTTTGAAAAGTAGCGATGGGTTAACGTAGTAACGTTCTTTTTTTACAACATCCCTGAAGCTTTCTGAGTTTTCGTAAGAACCTGTAAATCGATAAGCGATAGTATTATTTAAAGGGCCATAAATATCAATAGATGGCTTGTAGAAGGCGTTGCTTCCCATTTGCATGCTAATTTCTCCTCCGCTTTTAAAAGAAGGTTTTTTTGTAACCATATTCAAAATACCTCCTGGAGCTACGTTTCCAAATAACAGGGCAGCACTTCCTTTAAGTACTTCTATTCTTTCCAAAGAAGATACTTCTGGAAGGGAACCATTGCTAAAACGGAAACCGTTTTTAAACATATTATTGGAAGACATATCGTATCCTCTAGACCAGAATGATTCCTGAGCGCCACCACGGGCTGAACCAACATATACACCATTCACATTTCGAATAACATCGCTCAATCGTACCGATTGCTGTTGTGCTATAACTTGATGTCCTACTATTTGAATGCTTTGAGGCAAATCTATTGGCTTTATGTCCAGACCAGATAAAACGGTTTCTTTTTTCTTGTTCGGAGTTTGCTTAATTTTAATCACTAATTCCTTTAGGGTAGTGATGTCTTCAATTAATCTGAATTCTACAAAATTTGTTTGGTTGGCCAAAACTTTAATCTCTTTAGATTGTTTTTTCATCCCAACACCTTCAAGAGTTATAGTGTGACTTCCTACAGGGAAATTAGAGAATTTAAACTCGCCTTTGATATTCGTTTCAGTTGTTTTTGCTTCCTTACCTAATTTGATGGCAATTCCTGAAAGTGGATATCCATCAGCAGAAAGTATTTTTCCTTCGATGATTCCGTGGTCTTGTGCATTTATAAAAAATGAAGTAAAAAATAAGATAACTAGTATTGTAATTCGACTGCTCATAACTGTTTATTTGGAATAATTAAAAATAACGATGCAAATATATAATCCTGTTTTGAATTTACAAAACTTATTTAGATTAAATACAAATAAAGTTTTTAAGGGGTTGTTTTTCAGTTTTTTAAAAGGATAAAAAGACTGTTTTTTTTAGTTTAGTGGCTTTTTTTTATTCTTATTTCTTTTTTTATATCGTCCCCACCAAATAAAAAAACCCGTTACTGGTAGCGTGGCAATGAGAAGACTAATTAAAAAGGCAAATATTTTTCCGGCTAAGCCAAAGATGCCACCAGTGTGAATGTCATAATTTAATTTCAGCAATTTATCGGCAGTAGTATCATTTTTCAATCGACCCCAAATATGGTTTACCTGAATTTCCTCTAAAGTAAACTGATCAAAATAGCGGTAGTCAATGGTGCCGTAAGTTGCTTTCTTGGAATTGGCATTCGCAGCAATGGATGAAGTAGGACTCTCTGGAGGATGTACTTCTATGGATTCTGCTTCGGGATATTCACGGACCATTTGTTTCCAAACTATATCTAATGGGTTTTCAATTGTACCATTAGCCGTATTTATCTTTGATGCAGGTTCTTCATATAGTAATGATTTTTCGCCTCCCATTACTGTATAATAAGAGAAAGCAAACCATTGAAAACCCCAAACTAAGCCTGTTACGGCAAAAATAAAAGCAATGATCAAAACATAGAAACCAGTAACATTATGTAAGTCATAATTTTTTCTCTTCCATTTCATTCCCTTTTTCCACTTAAACGAAAAGCGTTGTTTGGCAGCATTTTTATTTTTTGGATACCAAAGTACAAACCCAGTGATAATCAATAGTAAAAACAGCAATGTGGCACTCGCTACTACAACTTGACCAATAGCGTATGGCAACCATAAATAAAAGTGACCATCTAAGATAAAATGAAAGAATCCTTCTTCATTATTGACCGTTTTAATCACTTTACCCGTGTAGGGATTTAAATAGCTAGTGTAGTAATAACTGGGTTCATAATGAAAAAATATAGCTTCTACGGCATCTGTTTTTGTATTGTACTTTAAGGCATGCAGATTTTTTCCAGGAAGCTGTTCCTGGGCAATTACAACTAATTTAGAGGGAGGCAAAAATGGGGATTGCTGCTCTGTTACAAATCGATAATCTTCAGTTAGGTTTTGAATTTCTTCTTGAAAGGCGTATAAACAACCAGTTATGGCAACGATAAAAACAATTATTCCAGAGGATAAACCCAACCAGAGGTGTACTACGCCAACAGTTTTTTTGAATGTCATTTTCATGTGATGTAAAAATTATAATAACTCCGCTTGAAATAAGCGGAGTTAAAGGGTGATAGATTGTCTCTAAAATTAGAATTTGTAGGCTACAGTAACTCTAGCATTGGTACCTGCCTCTGTTTGCCAGTAGTACATATCGGTATAGCTGTAATAGCCTCCCGAGTATAAATATTTGTTCAAAATATTATTGACAGTCAGGTTTATAGTTACTTTTTTTCTTTGATACGATAAACCTCCATCTACTCTATAGTAATCAGGTAGGCTAGCAGTATTGCCATTCGAAATGAACCAAGGTGCTCTTTTTACCTGATATTGGTATCCTAATGAAACACCAACTCCGCTAAATGTTCCTTTATCTATTTTGTAATTTAACCAAGCGTTCTGAATGTGCTTAGTGCTTCCTGGAACTTGCGTCCCTACCAGAGAAGCATCGCTATCTCTAGTTGTTTTTCCTTCTGTGAAAGCATAGTTTAGGATAAGATCTAAATTATTAAAGATTTCTCCTCTAATATCTACCTCAAGACCTTTTACTTTTTGCTGTCCACTTTCTCTGCTATATTGCATTGCTGCCGTAGAATGCTCTGCATCAGCAGTTAGCACATTATTCTTTGTGATTTGGTATGCAGAAACAACTGAATTCCATTTTCCGTTCAACCAGTCTCTTTTTAATCCAAATTCGATATTTCCACCTGTCTCAGGATTAAATGAATTCGCTTGCCAATCAACGCCGTAGTTTTCATTAAAAGATTGATCGTTTACAAAATAGGCAGATGTGTTTTTATTAAAGGAATAACTCAAACCTACTCTTGGTGTAAACCTGCTGTTTTTAGTATCTCCAGAGTAATAGTTTGCCGCTTTAAGCACAGTATATCTTCCTGCTAAAGTCAATCGCAAGTTGTTGTCAAAGAAACCTAATTCATCTTGTACATAAAGTGCTTTATAATTGTTTTGGTATTTTACTCCTCTGTCTTCAATATTCTTACTTCTGTCAAAAGTAGGAGAGGCAGCTAATGTTCCGTGTACCGGATTATAGATGTCTAGATCAGGCATGCTAAAGTATTGCATCCAGTCATGATAAAATGTTTTATCGCTTAAGTCAATCCCAGATAAAATTTTATGAGAAAGAGCTCCCGTTTTAACTTCACCATTTACATACGCTTGTCCCACATAGATTTTTCCTAAAATATCCCAAATACTTCCAGCGCGTTTAAGGATAGCTTTATTTGTACTATCAAAACCATTGGGCCATAATGAAAGTCCTTCTTGTTTGTAGTTTAGGTAAGAAGATTGGGCTGTAAATTTCCAGTTATCATTTATTTTATGTTCTACAATGGCAAAAATATTTCTTTCTGTCATTTTTGTAGGATCTAAATTAGCTTCAGATGTTGAGAAGCTTCTAGGCAAATCTGCATATCCTTTATGTGAATAAGAATAGTTAGACCCAACTGCATTTACTTTAGAAAATTGTTGTGTGTACTCTAATGTTACTGCTGTCTTGTCTGAAAATAGATATTTTAAAACAGGGGCAAAACTATAGCGGTCATTAAAATCAAAATCACGGTAGCTGCCTTTCTTTTCTCCCATTACATTAATTCTGTACAGTAATTTTCCATTATTGGTTAATTTCCCGTCAAAATCTAATGTACCTCTGTACATATCAAAACTTCCTAAAGTTAAACTTGCTTCTCCTTTAGTACGTCCGCTTGGTTTTTTAGTTACTACATTATAAAAACCACTTGGGTTTCCGTTGGCCAACATAAAGCCGGCTGGGCCTTTTACAAATTCGATGCGTTCCACCATGCTCATGTCTTCCGTAAGTGGCCCCCATGTTGAACTGATATTCATACCATTCCTAAAAGCGGCAACTTGACTCCCTCTCATGGTGATATTAGCATAATTGTCCCAATGCTCTACTCTGGTAGCTCCACTGACGTTACGAGTAACACCTTCCAGCATATTAAAAATTTGTTGGTCATTAATCAGTTTACCAGTAATTACCTGAATGTTTTGTGGAATTTCAATAATAGGGGACTGTAGTCGTAATGAAGAGGAAATTCTATTGGTTTTAAAAGCACTTTTATTGCTTAAAATAACGACTTGATTCAATTCGGTATTTGATAAAGAAAGTTGGATGTTAACAATTGCTGTTTCTTCATTGGTAATACTTACCTCTTTCTCAATATCATTATTTCCTATTAAACTTACTACTACGGTGTGTTTTCCTGCTGTTAGGTTTTTAAGAATAAAGACACCGTCATTATCTGTGATTGTGGTTTTGTTTTCCCCTTTCAGCTTTATCGAAACCCCTTCGGCTGCTTTGCTGGTATTGGTTAAGACCGTTCCTTTTATGGAAGCAGTAACTTGCTGTGCAAACGTGGAGTTTAGAGAAATCATGTATAAGCTAAGGAGAAATAGGAGTGTGGGTACTTTTTTATGCAAATAGATCATGGTAAAAATTAATTAAAGTTAAATGTGTAATTGTTCTTATTTAGATTTAATAAGAATAGCGCAAATCTATATTTTAATTTTTATTTAACAATAGTTATTTAGATCAAATAAAAATAAATTTTTTAACTAAATGGATTACAGTAATTTAGAACATAAAAAAAAACCTTGCTTGAAGGCAAGGTTTTAGAAAGAGAGGTTCACTCTGTATTTAATTCGTGATCGATTGTGTTTTTGATATACTTGGCTTGGTTGATCAGAAGGTCTTAAGTATTGCATTAGTTTCCTAAAAAAAAGCTCGTCTAAAAAGATCTCTAAGAGCTTTTTTTATCGAATGATTTCTTGGAATTTGCTTTTTGATTTAATTTTTTGGTTCAAATAAATGATATAAAGTGTTCCAATAATGGAGGGAGTAATCCAAGTAATTAAATTCCCAATTCCTAGTCCCGCGACGATAAAAGCGGTGATGGAAGCGATTAATGCGCCAATCATTTTTCCGATATGTTTTGTAAGCCAATTGTTTTTTGTTTTCGAAAAGTTTCTAAAAAACTGGAAATCTTTGACTGTCATAAATAATCCAAAACCACCAAAAAAGGCAAATAAGATTCCGTTTGTTGTCTTATTCGAAACAAAATAAATTCCGATGAAAATCATAACTATCGAAAGAAACAACATGACTCCTGATATTAATTTATCTATGAAATCTGCTTTGTTTTTTGACTTAAAAGTTAAGGCGCGATTACCTGATATAACCATATAAATAGTAAATATCCCAATTAGAAATAAAAATAAATTTTGGTGTTTTGGCATCCAGCAAATGGGTAATGATAATGCAGAACTAGTTATCATTCCTATTGAGAATAGTTTTCCCATTCTACGATGTAAATTGCCCCCTTTCTTAACCACAATACTTCCAATTCCCGTAATTAATCCAATTCCGCCAAAAAAGGCGTGAATGTAAATTAAAATCTTAATAGTCTGTTCCATTTTAATTTTCTTTATGTTCTATGGATCAAACTTCGTGGAATAAGTTGATTTTATAAAAAAAATAGTTCCGAACTGTTTATTTTTAGGGATGAGTTGTCAAGTAGTAAGAATGGTTATTCTTAATAAACTTCGTGGTACAAAAGAGTCCTATAGGCAAGGCTCTAAAGTTAGTTTGCAAATTGGATAGTGAACTAGGGCTTTTTTAGCTTTTTTCTTTCAGAATCTTGTAAACCAATTCTTTAGTTGGTTTTTGATCTTTCAATTTTTCTCTGACCACATCAAAAGTAACTTTAAAATCACATCCTGATTTATAATCGCTGCAACCATAAGCTGTATTCCCTTTGATGACTGTTCCTTTTTGACATTTTGGACAAGCTAAGGCATCCGAGGGAGCTTTTTTTTCTGCTGCTGGAGTAGGAGCGGCTGTCTTTTTAGCTTCTAATTTGAGTTTGAAGTTTTCATCAAAACGCAGTAAACCTTCTACTGTTCCAGCAGCTGTTTTAAACTCTTTTAAATTGACTGTAGATCCTTTTTGAAGTAAGCGCAAGTATTGGTTCTCTGATATTTTTTTCTCTGCAAAAGTAAATGGCAGTACAAAATCACAACCCGCTTTATAATTAGCACAGCCATAAGCTGATTTTCCTTTTAAAAGTGTTGCTTTTTTGCATTTCGGACAAACTTCAGCTGCGATTCCTGCTGCTTTCTTTTTCTCGACTTTGGCTTCTTGTTTTTGAATACTTCCTTCATGCGAAATATTAGCACGGGTAGTTTCACTTCGTACTTCATATACCAAAGCATCGACCATACGTTTCATGTTGTTGATAAACGCAGCAGCGGTAAACGTTCCTTTTTCAATATCTTTTAACTGCTTTTCCCAAGAGCCCGTCAATTCTGCCGACTTTACCATATCATTTTGAATGGTGTCAATCAATTGAATTCCCGTTGGCGTTGGTAAAACCTGTTTTTTATTTCTTACAATATACTGGCGTTTAAAAAGCGTTTCGATAATATTCGCTCGTGTTGATGGACGCCCAATACCATTTTCTTTCATCAGTTCCCGTAAATCTTCATCATCAACCTGTTTCCCTGCAGTTTCCATCGCACGCAATAAGGTCGCCTCCGTAAACTGATTAGGTGCTTTGGTTTCCTTTTCTAAAAAGGAGGGTTGGTGTGGGCCTCTTTCTCCTTTCACAAAGTCAGGCAATAAATCAGCTTCTTTTTCTTTAGCATCGGGGTTTTCAAAAACGACGCGCCATCCTTTTTTTAAGATTACTTTTCCAGTAGTTTTAAAATGTACATCAGCCGCTTTTCCTATCACGGTGGTATTTGCTACCGAACAATCATCATAAAAAACGGCAATAAAACGCTTGGTAATAATGTCATACACCTGTTGCTGATTGTACTGCAAATTACTCTGAATTCCTGTTGGGATAATCGCATGGTGATCTGTGACTTTTTTATCGTTGAAAACCTTAGTGGATTTCTTTATTTTCTTCCCTAAAAGAGGTTCTGTTAAAGCAGCATAATTAGTTAGCTTTTGCAAAATACCAGCCACTTTCGGGTAGATGTCATTGGGTAAAAACGTGGTATCCACTCTGGGATAAGTGACTACTTTTTGTTCGTATAAGGTTTGGGCAATTTTCAAAGTTTCCTCTGCCGAAAATCCAAACTTGGTATTGCAATACACCTGCAAGCCTGTTAAATCAAAAAGCTTAGGCGCAAATTCATTTCCTTTCTTTTTTTCGATTGATACAATTTCAAAATCACTTTCTTTTACTTTATTCGCCAGAAGTTCTCCGTCTTCTTTTTTCAAAAAGCGGCCTTCTTCATAACTAAAAAGCGTGTCTCTGTATAATGTTTGCAACTCCCAGTAGGGTTGCGGTTTGAAATTTTCTATTTCTTTCCAGCGATCTACAACCATTGCTAGGGTAGGCGTTTGTACACGTCCAATGGACAACACTTGTTTGTAACCACCATGTTTTACGGTGTACAAACGGGTTGCATTCATCCCTAGTAACCAGTCGCCTATGGCTCTGGAAAATCCAGCATAGTATAAATTATCGTAGTTGGCAGATGGTTTTAAGTTTTCAAAACCCTCTTTGATGGCTTCGGTAGTTAAGGAAGAAATCCATAGGCGTTGTACTTCGCCTTTATAATTGGCTTCGTTCATTACCCAGCGCTGAATGAGTTCTCCTTCTTGTCCCGCATCCCCGCAGTTGATAACTAACTCCGCTTTGTCAAATAGACTTTTTATAATTCTAAATTGCTTTTGGATACCCGAATTCTCCACCACTTTGGTTTCAAATTTTTCGGGAAGCATAGGTAGGTTATTCAAATCCCAACTTTTCCAATAGGATTTGTAGTCGTTAGGTTCTTTTAAGGTACATAAATGCCCAAAGGTATAGGTTACCGCATAACCATTGCCTTCATAATAGCCATCATGTTTGGTATTAGCTCCTAAAACGGATGCGATTTCTCTTGCTACACTTGGTTTTTCGGCAATACAGACCTTCATTTTCTCTTGTTGATTTGAAGCCGCAAATTAGGAATTTAGAAGTTGGAATGGAAATGAAATCTTCAGGAGTTATGAACGGGGATGGTTTTGCTGTGAAGACGCTAAGGCACAATAGTTTTTAGGACTTACTCTTGTTTTTACGCTGGTGACTAAAAGGTGCATCATGGTAGCCGGAAGTATTTTCGAAAATGAAAATAGTATTGGTAGGATATGTTGCGAACTCTACTAAGCTCGTACCCATTTTCTTTTTTAATCTACATTTTTTGTTGAGATATCAGATAATTGGCAGAGCAAGCACAAACCTTATGATCTACGACTTATTAGAGTGAGTAGTAGTTTTATTTCATATTATTTGATTCGAAAATTCTGTACTTGAAAAGTCCCACTACTACGGCGCCACCAATGGCATTTCCCACTAAGGCTAAAGACAAAAACGCTAGGTAGTCTAAAAGTGTAATTGTGTTTGAATGTAAAAAAGCTCCAAAAACCTCAATATTACCAACGATACTGTGGTGAAAACCTCCAAAACCGATGACACCAGTTATCATGAAAATGAGAAAAATACGAGTTAGTGAGTTTGTGACGCTGTTTATTAACCAGTTTAATAAACCCATTAGCCAGCCAGCAACTATTGCACTTAAAAAAAGAACCCAAGCATCATAGTGAACTACATGACTCCCTATTTTTACCATTGTTTCATGTGTGAATAAGTTTAAATGTGGTGCAAGCAGACTTATAGATAGGGTAAATAAAATACCTCCAACTAGGTTGCCTAAAATAACTAATCCCCAAACTCGCAGTAACTCCCAGATCGTGCGTTGTCTATTTAGTACGGGAATGGTTAAAACGGATGTTTGCTCCGTAAAAAGTGCTGACTTCCCTAAAACGACAAAAATGAATCCTATGGGATAAACCAAGCTAAAAAGTTTGAAAATAGTGTTTTCAGTCATTGTTCCAGACAATAAGTAATAAAGACTACAGATTAAGAAATAACTGAACCCTATTTCGAGTCCCGCAATTATAGCACTGAGCGTTATAGCCCTGTTATTTATTTTGAATATCTCTTCACCTTCGCGAATAACATGGCTTAAAATATCGCGATACTCATCGACACTATCTATTTCTTCTGATGTTTTCTCTAATTCCTCTTGATGCTTCTCTTGGTCTTTATCTTTAGATTTCATAAAGCTTCTTTAGATTATTATTACTTTCATTTGTTCCAAATCTATATGCCTTTATTGTAATTCTCTAGTTGTACTTTTCTTTGGTAAAGCATAATTAAGCAAGAATTTCTAACCTCGGTATGTACTTCTTTAAGTTCTTTTTCACATTACTACAATCAGGGTCGACCAATAATAGGTCAGATTACTTAGCTGTTTCGCAATTATTCCTTACTCGCGCTAACGTTCGAGTTTCTATATAAAACTCTCACTAGCCGACACTAGTTTATAGTAGATGGCTTACTATTCAAATATACGTTATTTTATTTGCAACTAATTAAGGTAGGTTTTTGTTTGTCAGTGTAGTAGAGGCTCGAGTAGTAACTTGTTGGATTAGCTCAACTTTTTCGCAATAAAAAAATAATTTGCTGTGTTCAAGTAAGAACGTTCCTTTCAAGGGTAGAACTTTTTTTGTTCAGTTCGTAGCACGATTTGTTTTTAGGAAATTAGGTTTCTTGTTTTCAAAAATCAGCTATAATTCTTTTATTTCCACAAGAAGGAAGGCTACGATCTATTGTCGGTTGGGCCTTTCTATCAGAATGGTAACTTCATGTTTCTACTCTCTTGTTTTAATACGATCGTTTCAAGAGAATTTGCGTGTTTTATTTTCAAAGCTCATGTCAGGTTAACGACTGTTTTGCATGAAGGATGGCAGTGGAAATCCTTTGTGAAACGGAGTGTAACAAAGATTGTAGCGTACAGCCTGACTCTGCTGAAACGCTAGTGGAAGCAGGGGCATGCCCAGAAAACCGACATAAAAAAACCGACTTGCTTTCACAAATCGGCTTCTTGTTTATTGTTACTTTTTTTAAGTTTTTTTTATTCAAAAAGTCCTTCTACACTCAAATAGTGTTCTCCAGTATCGTAGCAAAAAGTAAGGACTTTAGCATTTTCAGGAATTTCAGAAAGTTTTTTGGCTACCGCTGCTAAGGAAGCGCCCGAAGAAATTCCTACTAAGATTCCTTCTTCTTTGGCAGCTCTTCGTGTATAATCGTAGGCTTCGTCTTTACTTACCTGTATGGCTCCATCCAGAAGTGCTGTGTGTAAATTGGTTGGTATAAATCCTGCGCCAATACCTTGAATAGGATGGGGACCAGGAGCGCCGCCGCTAATAACTGGAGAAGCTTCTGGCTCTACGGCAAAAACTTTAAGATTTGGGTAATATTTTTTCAGGATTTCAGCACAACCTGTGATATGGCCACCTGTTCCTACACCCGTAATCATGTAATCTAAACCATCAGGAAAGTCTTTGATGATTTCTTGTGCGGTCGTTGTTTTGTGAATTTCAATGTTGGCCGGATTGTCAAATTGAAGCGGTAACCAGGCATTAGGTAGCTCTTCAGACAGTTCCTTCGCTTTTGCTATGGCTCCGTTCATTCCTTTCTCGCGTGGTGTTAATACGAATTCGGCACCATAAATACTCATTAATCGTCTTCTTTCGACCGACATGGATTCTGGCATTACCAAAATTAATCTGTAGCCTTTTACCGCTGCTACCATGGCTAAACCAATTCCGGTATTTCCCGAGGTCGCCTCGATAATAACGCTGTCTTTTTCCAGTAATCCTTTTTTCTCTGCGTCTTCAATCATGGACAAAGCGATTCTGTCTTTTATGCTTGCGCCAGGATTTGCTCTTTCTAATTTAATCCAAACATTATGATTAGGTCCAAATAATCGATTAATTTTAACGTGAGGAGTATGGCCAATGGTTTCTAGTATAGTATCGTATTTCATTTTTGATAGTTTTTATTTGAGATAGTAAATATAGCCCACTATTAAAACCCTACAAAAATAACAATTGTAAATAATTCATAAAAAACAGAATTTCTGTAGGGAAAGGTCTACTTGGGTTTTGAAAGAAGCATTAAGAAAATAATCAAATTTAAAATATGATGTTAGCTACCCATTAGTTTTGAAATAACTTATTTCAATACGTGTTTTAAGGTTTTCCTGATTGTATTAGTATGACCGTTGGATAATTGACAATTGCTGGATCGATTGAAAGGCCATTCATAATTTTAGGCTAAAGAACCTTTTCTTCTTGACGGTCGATTATAAAAATGGCCCCGCTGTATTCAAGCGAGGCCGTTTCTATAACGTGCAGTAGTTGCTTACTTAGTTCGAATCATAATATATTTTTCAGAACTGGGTTGACCTGATTGTATGCCTGATATTTCAGCGACAAGGCTGTCTTTAGAAACTTTAGTATAACTGATTTTTTGCGGATAATCATGTTTTGGGTTTTCAAAAACAAGTTGGTTTTCTTTCGTTTCCGTAAGAACGAAGGCAACTGGTTTATCTTGGTTTTGGCCTCTTATATTAGTGTTATAACTTAATTGCTCTTCTATTTGTTGCAAGACGATTGTTTCATAATGAATGGTGTCTTTTCCTTTTAGAAAAAAAGATTGCCCATTGTAAGTACTGTCGTTTACTTTTTTCCAAGTTTCGGTAAGTGTTCCGTCAGTAGATTTGTTTTCCCATTGCCCTTGCATCCAACGTGCCGTTTTTATTTTATCTTTTTCGTTTTTATCTGAATCATCTGAATCCGTTTTTTTACAGGAAACGAAAATTGTTATTAGAACTAGAAAAGTAATTTTTTTATACATGGCTATTTTGAGATTGAGTTGTATTACAATGAAGCTGCAAAATTATGAAAAAAGATCGTAAATAGCCCTAGCTCTTTTGCTAAGGTTGTTCGGGTAGTTTAAGTCTTGTGTTTGTCGATTATTAGAGTGGCTGCGAAGTCAGGAGACTTCGCAGAGCAGTCATGATTGTATTTAGCTGTTGCGACTTGTTTATACTTCGTGGAGCTGGCTTCGCAGAGCGATCACGATTGAATTTTGCTGTTGCGACTGATTTATACTTCGCAGAGCGGGTTGCAAATCCGCGCTATCGGATTAACGAAAAATTTATGCGAGACGGTATTTCCTCATGCTGTGCGAA
>NZ_JASMRH010000025.1:19519-44722 GCF_041431385.1 Flavobacterium sp. Arc2
GTCTCCCGACTTCGTACCCGTTTCTATTCGCTGCGCTAACTTTAGTAAACTTTATTTTCGTTTGTTTGTCGATTATTAGAGTGGCTACGAAGTCGGAGACTTCGCAGAGCAGTCACGATTGTATTTAGCTGTTGCGACTTGTATAGACTTCGTGGAGCGGGGCGCAAATCCGCGCTATCGGATTAACGAAAAATTTATGCGAGACGGTATTTCCTCGTGCTGTGCGAAGTCTCCCGACTTCGTACCCGTTTCTATTCGCTGCGCTAACTTTAGTAAACTTTATTTTCGTTTGTTTGTCGATTATTGGATTGGCTACGAAGTCAGGAGACTTCGCAGAGCAGTCACGATTGTATTTTGCTGTTGCGACTTGTATAGACTTCGCAGAGCTGTGCTTCGTACCCGTTTCTATTCGCTGCGCTAACTCTAACAAGTTTTATTTTCGTTTGTTTGTCGATTATTAGAGTGGCTACGAAGTCAGGAGACTTCGTAGAGCAGTCATGATTGTATTTAGCTGTTGCGACTTGTTTATACTTCGTGGAGCTGGGTTTGTAAATCCGCGCTATCGGAATTTATGCTCTACTTTTTAATTTATTATATATTTTCTTTGTCTAACAACTGAAATATTCTGATTTATATATTGTGAAATTAAATTTTTGTTTTCTGCATTCTTTGTGCTTTCTATAATTAAAATTTGTCTGATAGTTTGTCTAATTGTATCTAATAATATGTTTTGCTGAACATCTAGACCTTTTTGATTTATTATATATTCTTTAGTTATTAGATTACAATTATCCTTACATCCTTTCAGAACGCCTCTAATACACCCACCTGCGTGAACTGCGCAATTCCGATGATAGTACCATACGGAAAGTAATAATTCCATTTTATTGTTAGTTAAAGGTGTCGTCGAAATAAGAATATTTTCAATATGATTATTGTCTTTATTTTTATATTCACGAATAAGTTCACGTACATAATCTTTTTTACCAGGTCTTTGCTTGGAAGTTAATGGATTTAATTTCACTCCATCTAAATTGTATTTATGAAGCTGCTTTTCATTATAATTTTTAGACTCAGCCATTGTTTCCAAAACTGACCAGTATTTTGTAAAAGCAAATTCGATGTTATCCTCAATAGAAGCCTGATTAAATAGAGAAATACATAATTGAAGAAAGTTATTCTCCTTAGATGTATCTGTAATGCAATTATTTAAAAAAGGGTTTTCTCCGAATACATCGCCACATGCTATATTCCCGACATAATCCATTTCAGAAAACGTTAAATACTGTTCATTTGTATCTGCGTTTTTGACCGCTATTGCCAAAATTTCTCCTATTGCGTTACGAGTTAAGGAATAGGCTCCTAAAATCATCTCTATTTCATTAACAACTAAGTTGACAACTTCATCTTTATTAGATGCAAACACTTTTGGAAATTCAAATATGACTTGGGGGTTGGGAGAATATAAAATATCTTTTCGAACTTCTTTTTCATCAAATTTTTTCCACTTTTTTGTTTCTAAATAATTATTGATACGTTTTAACATATCATCATTGGTACTAGGTATATATGGTTTTACAGTACAGCTTTTAAAATTTGTATCTGAAGACAAGTATACATCTTTACATAAAACTACAACTTCATATGTAAATTGATTCTGACCTTCGTTATCTCCCAGTTTGAGTGATAAATGCCTATCCTGATAAGTTTTATACACATAATCCTTTATTGCTTTTGTGGTGTAATTTGCATTATCATCAGTTATTAAAAAGTACGGTGAGAAGAATTCGTTTTCTTCAAACGAATCAAATAATAAAGGATGGTGCATATCATAGATTTCTGAATTTGTTTCATTTTTTGGATATTTCTCCGCTACTACTTTAGAAATATAGTAAACCCCAACATTAGAAATATTAAGTGCAACTTGGTATTTATTATTTCCATTTTCTTTTAAAGGGAGTATAAATTGACCTATAGCTAAATCATTCAATTCAAAGATTCTATGAATAACTAGATTTAAAAAATTACAGTCTCTAGAATTTTCAAATGTAACTTCAAAATCAATATTATCATTTACTTTCCAAGTTGGAGTAATTGGATTTAATGCTATATTTCCCATTAGTATATTTTAGATTAATAATAAATTATTTTCGTATTGCCCTGTTGATAAGTTTCCGGTTTTACTTTAGCAATTTCAATTTTCAAGCTTCGTCATTTTAAATATCAAATTTTAGTCAATAAGGCTCAAAAAAAGATGCGTTAGTTCCACCAAATTTTGAGGTATTATAGCCCAACTTGTAAATAGGTCTGACGTTATCAGACCTATCATTCCTAAATAGGATTGCTATGCCTGATAAGTTTTCGTTCATTCTCAAATATATAACTTTCTACCGAAAATACTGATTAAATATATTCGGTTTCCCAAATGTAATTCCTTTTGTATCAAGAACTTTACGGGAAACCGTAAACGGAGTTTTTATGCATTGATTTTTTAGCCCTGATAGTAGCGGCATCCTTTTTAATCCGCTTTTTTTGCGGATAAAAAGATATAGCGAATAGCAGGAAATAGCTCCTAAAAAAAACTTGGAACTTTAAACATTAAACTTTAAACAAAAATTTCGTAATTTTGCACTCCAAATAAAGGAACAAGAATATGTTAGATAGACTTCAAATAGTAAAACAACGTTTCGATGAGATATCGGATTTGATCATCCAGCCGGATGTAATCTCTGATCAGAAGCGTTATGTGCAATTGAATCAAGAGTATAAAACTTTGAAAGCATTAGCAGAAAAGCGCGATGAATACGTGCTTATCATGGCTAATATTGAAGAAGCAAACGAAATAATTGCCGACAATAGTGATGCTGATATGACCGAAATGGCCAAGATGCAACTAGACGAGGCGAAGGAAAGATTACCGGAACTGGAGGAAGAAATCAAATTTATGTTGATCCCGAAAGATCCTGAAGATGCTAAAAATGTAATGGTGGAAATTCGTGCCGGTACCGGTGGGGATGAAGCAAGTATTTTTGCAGGGGATTTGTTCCGTATGTACACTAAATATTGTGAAAATAGAGGTTGGAGAACATCTGTTGTTGATATGAATGAAGGAACTTCTGGTGGTTTTAAAGAGGTGATTTTTGAAGTTAGCGGTGAAGATGTTTATGGAACTTTGAAGTTTGAAGCGGGTGTTCACCGTGTGCAACGTGTTCCACAAACGGAAACGCAAGGACGTGTTCACACATCGGCAGCGACTGTTATGGTGCTTCCGGAAGCAGAGGAATTTGATGTTCAAATTGATATGAATGATGTTCGTGTGGATTTTTTCTGTTCTTCTGGACCAGGTGGACAATCTGTAAATACTACCAAATCAGCGGTGCGTTTAACGCATATTCCAACTGGTTTAGTAGCGCAATGTCAGGATCAAAAATCACAACATAAGAATAAAGATAAAGCTTTTGGTGTATTGCGTTCTCGTTTATACGAACAAGAATTAGCCAAAAAACAAGCTGAAGATGCTACAAAACGTACGTCTCAAGTAAGTTCTGGTGACCGTTCTAACAAAATACGTACTTACAATTACGCGCAAGGTCGTGTGACTGATCACAGAGTAGGTTTGACGCTTTACGATCTAGGAAATATCATGAATGGTGATATCCAGAAAATTGTTGATGAACTAGCATTAGTGAACAACATGGAGAAACTGAAAGAAGCAAGTGAGGTTTATTAAGAAGAAAGAGAATATAATATAGAATCAAGAAAAAAATGCCATACTAAATTTTTTAGTGTGGCATTTTTATTTTTTTGTGTCTGCAATGTTATTAAAAATTATAGGAAAGTATTTATTAAATAATTTTGGTAGTTTTGTCGAAAATGTAGGAATTATTAAATATATACTTTGAATTAGAATAAATTATGAAAAAAAAAATACTAGTAGTTCTTGCGTTTGCAAGTTTTATTTCGGCAAATGCTCAATCGTATCTTGGATATACCCATGATAATTATGCGGGTGTTCAAGGCGTGTTGTTCAATCCAGCCTCTATTGTTGATTCTCGTTTTAAAACAGATATAAATTTGTTTTCAAGTAGCTCATCTGTTAATAATGATGCATACGGTGTTAGTTTATCTGATGTTACAAAGTCAGGTTATGATTTTGATACACAAGCTAAAAAAACGTTTTCAAACAATAATAATGCTACCTTCAATACCGATGTTATGGGGCCATCGTTTATGTTTAACATTGCACCAAAACATTCGTTGGCTATTTTTACAAGAGCAAGAGCTTTTGTGAACGTACTTAATGTAAATGGACAAGTTGTTAATGACATCAGCGCAGACAATCATACAAGTTTTCCGTCTGCAACTTTGGGTAGTCCAAATGCAGTTGGTAATTCATGGGGAGAGCTAGGTATATCTTATGCAGCTGTTTTGTTGCAAAGAGGGCAACATTTCTTAAAAGGAGGTATTACGGCTAAATATTTACAAGGTGTAGCCAATTATCATTTACAAGGAAACAATGTAACGGTAAAGTATGACGATAGAGGAAATCCTCTTTTGGATACATATACGTCTACTGGAACGGCTGTTTATGGTTCAAGCCAAGATTTTGCGACTAATGATAAGATTGATATTGATAGCAAATCAAAAGGGTTTGGTTTTGATTTAGGTTTAGTTTACGAATGGAGACCAGATTATGACGCTTCTAGCACTGATAGTAATAATCTAAGAGAAGTGAATAAGTATAAGATTCGTTTTGGTGTTTCGGTTACTGATTTAGGTTCAATGAAATATGATAAAGGAATTTTAAATAGTTATAATTTGAATAAAACGATTACGGCAGCAAATTATCAGGATGCGTCTAACTTTGATGAGTTCATGAAAAATAATTATGCTAGAACAACTATCAATGGTACCGTAAAATCATACTTACCAACGGCTTTGCATGCAGATGTTGACTGGAATATTCACAGAAAATTTTATTTAAATTTAAACGGAGATTTCAACGTTGTTGATAAAAATAAATTAAGTCAAAATAGTATAGCAAATAGCGTAAGCTTGACACCTCGTTTTGAATCAAGGTGGTTTAGTTTCTACGTTCCTGTTACGTACATGGATTATAGCAAGCAAGCTCTAGTAGGTGTAGGATTGCGTACGGGAGTTTTCTTTATTGGATCAGGATCTGCTATTTCAAATCTTATTTCTGATAATTCAAGAGCGATTGATTTTCATTTAGGAATGAAAATACCAGTTTACCAAAAGAAAAAGAGAGTGGTAGAAGAAGTAGAGGAAGTTGTTATTAAGGAAACTGCACTGGCTCCAGATACTGATGGTGATGGTGTAATTGATAGAGACGACGCTTGCGTAAATGTTGCAGGTCCGGCAGACAACAAACGTTGTCCTTATGCAGATACAGACAATGATGGTACTTTTGATAAAGATGATAAATGTCCAACAGTAGCTGGTCCAACAGAAAATAACGGATGTCCATGGGCTGATACAGATGGTGATGGAATTGCTGATAAAGATGACAAGTGTCCTACAATAAAAGGTACAGCAGCTAATAATGGTTGTCCAGAAGTTACTGCAGAGGTAATTAAGCAATTGAATAGTTTTTCTAAAGCGATATTGTTTGACTCTGGAAAAGCAACGATTAAACCTGAATCTAATGTTAAATTGGAAGAAATTGTAAAGGTAATGAACAGTTATAGTACAGCTAACTTCATGTTGGAAGGATATACAGACAGCACTGGATCTGCGGTAAAAAATTTACAATTATCGAAAGAAAGAGCAGCAGCAGTCAAAGAATATTTAGTTGCAAAAGGAATTAATGCCGACAGAATTACATCTGAAGGTTATGGTGTAGTAAAACCAATTGCATCTAACAAAACAGAAGCAGGAAGAGCTCAAAATAGAAGAGTTGAAATTTTATTAGCTAAATAATTAGTTCAATATTTTAAGTTTATAAAAGGAATGAGGTCTGAAAGGGCCTCATTTTTTTTGTTTTAGACCATTAGAAATGATTTTTTATTGTTGCCGTGTTATACATTTTTTAAGAAATGTGCGTATTTCGAAATTAATTGAATTCTAGTTTGTAAATTTGCGAAACAACCCAATTACAAATGACTACAGAACAACTTTACAATCAAATTCAATTCAAAAAATCGTTTCTATGCGTAGGCCTAGATGTTGATTTAGATAAAATTCCACCCCATTTATTAGAACTTGAAGACCCGATTTTTGAATTCAATAAAGCAATCATCGACGCCACATATGATTTATGTGTTTCTTACAAGCCCAATACCGCTTTTTATGAAGCGTATGGGATTAAGGGATGGAGTTCGTTACAAAAAACAATCAATTATATCAACGATACTTATCCTGATATTTTTACTATTGCAGATGCTAAGCGTGGCGATATAGGCAATACATCATCCATGTACGCCAAAGCTTTTTTTGAAGATTTAAACTTCGATTCGGTTACTGTTGCTCCGTATATGGGGAAAGACTCTGTAGAACCTTTCTTAGCTTTCGAAAATAAACACACTATTATGTTGGCATTAACGTCAAACGAAGGTGCTTTTGATTTCCAAACGCTTACTGTTGACGGAAAGGAATTGTACAAACAGGTTTTAGAAACGTCTAAGACTTGGAAAAACAGCGAAAACCTGATGTATGTTGTAGGAGCTACTAAAGCAGAATACTTCACAGAAATCCGTAAGATTGTTCCAGACAGTTTTTTGCTAGTTCCTGGAGTAGGGGCACAAGGAGGATGTTTATCTGAAGTGTGTAAATACGGTATGAATGCGAATATAGGATTACTGATCAATTCTTCTAGAGGAATTATTTATGCTTCTAACGGAACTAACTTTGCCGAAAAAGCAAGGGAAGAGGCTTTGAAAATGCAACAGGAAATGGAGCAAATAGTTCATTTAAAGTTTAAAGTGTAAATAGTTCGTTTAAAGTTTAAGGTTTGAAGTTTTTTGGATTGTGTGTGAAAATTTTAAACACGAATTTGCACGAATTAAAAGTAATAATCTTGTGTTCTTTGCGGTTAAACTTTAAACTTTTTCAAACTTTAAACCTGAAACAAAAACTTCGCGGTTAACCTTTAAACTTTTTCAAACTTTAAACCTGAAACAAAAGCTTAGCGGTTAAACTTCAAACTTTTTCAAACCTTAAACAATTTAAACAATTTAAACTTTTCTCTTTTGAAACAAAAAACCTTAACAGACCAACTCGGGACATCCCATACTTTTGAAACTTCGCCAAAACGAATCATTTCATTAGTTCCTTCTCAAACGGAATTATTGTATGATTTGGGTCAGGAAGCAAAGATTGTTGGGATAACCAAATTCTGCGTGCATCCCTATCATTTTAAATCGACTAAGAAAACTGTAGGTGGAACTAAGAAAGTGAATTATCGAAAGATAAAAGAATTACAACCCGATATTATCATTTGCAATAAGGAAGAGAATACCCAAGAAATGGTAGAAAGACTTCGTGAGATTTGTCCAGTTTGGGTGACTAATATCATTACAATCGAAGACAATTTTCAGATGATAACTGACTTTGGCCAACTTCTAGACTGCAGAACCGAAGCGCAAAAATGGAACGATAAATTGGCTTTTGCCTTGAGCGATTTTAAAAATTTTGTAAAAGATATTCCAGTTAGAAAAGTAGCCTATTTTATTTGGAAAAAACCATATATGGTTGCGGGTTCAGATAATTTCATCAATGAGTTATTGAAGCTAAATCACTTCAAAAACATCTACGACAATAAAGGGCGATACCCTGAAGTTGCCATTGAGGAAATCGTGGAAGAGGGCGATCCTGATCTCATCTTTCTTTCTTCAGAACCGTATCCGTTTAAAAAGGAAGACGGCTATGAAATCAGTAATTATACTGAGAAAGCACAAACGGTCTTGGTTGACGGTGAAATGTTTTCGTGGTACGGCAGCAGACTGCTAAAGGCATTTGAATATTTTAAAATGCTGCATGGTAATTTAGGGAAGTAGTTTTATTCAGATAAATTAATTGTTATATAGAAAGAAATAAGTTCGACAACGTTCAATTTTGCGATCTAATTGTTACTAAAAAAACAAACCATTTAGGAATTAAGTTTCATTAAGCGTCAGTCTTAATTTTTCTTAATTCCTAAATGGTTTTCAATTTTAGAATGTTTCGTTCTTTAAAACACTAATTCTAGAGTCGTGTAGAACGTTCTATTGTCAGAAGGGATTATTCCGGGCCCTGGATATCCTGTGGCTCTACGTGTGAAATAACTGTTGTTTGTAAAGTTAGTTACACCAGCTTCCAGCTTCCATTTTTTCCATTTATAGGAAGTAGAAAAATCGGCTACGTAGTAAGCAGGTATGGTTCCTGAAATTCCAGTTGAAACATTATTTGAGTTATTACTGCTTGCGCTTGAAAGTTGTGATGATATATAGGTAAATTGAACGCTTGAAATAAAGTTTTTATACCCTATACTAGTTCCTGTTTTGATGTTGTATAAAGGCACAAATTCTACTTCATATCCTTTTTTGATAGATGGTATATCTGATTTTAAATAACTTGAACCTGTGATGGCAGAATTAGTAAATAGATTCCAACTAAGATTTTCCTTGCTTTCAAAATAGGTTTTAGCAATATTCCAATCTAATAATGTTTCAAAACCGTAGGTTAGAGCTGTACCTGTATTAGCTCTGATTTTTACAACTTGATTAGAAGAGTTAGTACTATCATAATCACCTATTTTATCATTGTAATAGAGTCCGAAAATACTCGTGTCAAATGATAGTTTGTTGTCAATATGACCTCTTAATCCAATATCAGAAGTATACCCTTTTTCATCAGTAATATTTTCATCTATTTGTTGACTAGGGCTCACTGTACGGATGTCGCTAAAAGTAACGGAACGATAATTTTGAGATATATTTCCGTAGAATTCTATTCCGTTTTTAGGTTTGTAGCTCAAGCCAACTCCTAATAAAAGTAAATTTCGATCTTTAACTATGTTTTCAGATTGAGTTTCATCAAGAATAACGTTGCCAGCCAAGTCGCGATTTATAATTTTATAAGTACCTTTTGCTCGTGTTTTAATTTTTTCTATCCTAAAACCAGGAGTAATGGTGAAACTACTGTTAAGTTTAAAAATATTTTCACCAAAAACTGCTAAATTCAAATTTGGGAAAGTAAAATCGGATTGGTTTTTATAGAATGGAAATTCATCAATTGCAATGTTAAAATTAGCATCGCTACCAGAACTTCCTGGACCTTGCTGTTGCTTATTATTAGATTGATAATATTTTGCTCCAATTAAAAAAGCACTCTTCTGTTTCCCAATATAATATTGTTTTAAATATCGGGCTTCGGCACCCCAGTTTACAAATTCTCCAATGATTAAATCACGTTCTCCCATAGGATCTGGAGTAGTAATTCGATTGTCTCTAAATCCTAGCGCTTTCCTGCTAGCATCCAAACCAAAAAGTTGTAGCGAAAAATTAGTATCTTCATTAAATTTATGCTTTAAACGTAATGCAAATAAATTCCAATCAACTGCAAACCAGTTCCTAGTACGGTTGCTTTGTTTTGGATTTTCGTTGAATCCTTCATCGGTTAAACCACCGGCTTGTTGCGCTAAATAATTATAATAAGTATAATCAAAATGTAAGGATGTTTTATCGTTGAACTGATAATTCAGGTTGGCAAAATAATTTTTACTTTCAAAATCTGAATTGGGTCTGTAACCATTTCCTTGTTTGTAGTTATAAAATGTATAGTAACTAAACTTGTCATTGGTTCCACTCAAAGAAGTAAAATTGGTAAACAAACCATAAGATCCAATCGTGTTTCTAGTAATTAATTCAATGGGTTTTTTACTTGGTGTTTTTAATTTAAAATTAATCAAACCACCAAATTGTGTTCCGTATTGCAAAGATGCGGCACCACGAATAACTTGGATTTCTTCCAATGCTTCCGTCGGAGTAGCGTAGTAGCTTTCAGGATATCCTAGAACATCAGCACTAATGTCATAGCCATTTTGACGGGTATTAAAATTAGCAGTTCGGTTTGGATCTAATCCACGGCCACCAATGCTCAATTGCAAACCGCCATCAGAACTTTCGTTAATGGTAAGTCCAACTACTTGTGCAAAAATCTGACGCGCATTATTAGTAGCTTTATTAGCAGTCAATTTACTAATATTAATTACTTCTGTTTTTTTACCAGCATAAATCGCTGTTTCTTCAATGTCTTTAAGCTTGTGAATGGCCATAAGTTTTTGATTTTGCTTTCTAATAATCACCTCAGTCAGGTTGGTTATTTTATTTAGAACGATGGTAATGGTACTTCCCGTAGTGATGTTGTTTTGTTCAACAATTGCATATCCTTCTTTGAAGAATACAAAATCAAAACTAGTTGACTTTTTTTCATCGATTTCAAATGCGCCATTTGCATCCGTAAACGTTTTTGCATTTGTTGACTTATTGAATATTTCTACTTTATCCAATTTTCTTCCGCTAGCATCAGTCACCGTTCCCGAAATTTTATTTTGGGCGAAGCTAAGTAGAGGCAGCAGTAAAAGTATAAATAGTCTAAAACCCTTTAATTTCATCATTGAAGGGTAGTATCCAGGTTTTGTGTTTGAAACTTTCATTTTCTTTGGCTAAATTTATTTTTGAATCTATATATTTCTGGCTTAATCGCCCGTTGAGTGCTACGTAGCTTTCTACATAAACTTCGGGATCATTAACGCCTTCTTGTTTGTAATAATTGTGCAGATAATGGGCATATTCTAAGATAAAATCAGGTTGAAAAGCCATTTGTTTTTCTTGAAATGTGGTCAAAAAATGGCTGTTGTTCACAACGATTTCTTTTTTGGTTACAGCATCCCTCACGGTAAAAGTCGCGTACCCCGCTTTTTCCATCAGCATCACGCGCCAGGAGAAACGAAAGCCTTCTTCACTCCAAAACAATTCATTAGGATAACAGAAATACCGGAAAGGAAATAGGAGTTGGAATACAACAAAACAGCTGATAAAAAACACTTTAGCTTTATAGGTGTTGTTGAAGGTTTGTCCTTTTTCTTTTCCGTTTTCGAATAAAATAATGCTGCTTGAAAATATTCTGGCAATAAAGTTTAAGACCTTTTTGTGGAAACTGGCATCAAAGAAAATCAAGCTGCTGATGATCATTACGTATGGAAAAACACCTATTGGGAATAGTATTTTAGTTAAAATGTGAAACACCACAACTAAAATAAAACCGAACAGTCGGGTTCTTTTGTAAAGTAATAAAAATACAATTGCGAGATCGTAAATGGCTCCGGTCCAACTGAAGGCGTAATGCACCCAATTTTCATTTAATAACGATCCTATCAATGGGAGATTAGAATTATTGGGTAACCATATTTTAAGAGGCATTGCTTCAATAAGCCAATCTGAATTCAACTTTGCCAGTCCAGCATAAAAATAGACGATAGCCAATAGTAATTTCAGAATATCGATGTTCCAGCTGGGTATTTTTGCAAAACGCATTTTTTCATTTTTATAGGCATCAACCGAAAAATAGCAGTTTGCAGGTAAAAACAATAATACAAGACTGATTATGGTAATGAAGTAGTAGTGATTTAGATAGGTAGTCTTATCCATTAGCTCGATATAGGTAAAACTCAAGAAAAAAGTGAGAATGGCCCATTTGTATTTGTAACCAATAGCTACAAACAGTGCAGCGATACCACAGATTAGGAATACAACATAAGTATAATTCCCAATAGGTTTAACCCATTCAAAACCGTAATAGGTAAAATGGAAATCTGGGGTGATATAAAATTTTTCAATCCAACCGTAAGTGGCAAAACGAATCAAACTCAAAAGCATCATTAAACCAAACGCTAGCCTATAGAAGGCTAGCGTTGCGGCTGAAGTATATTGTTTGAAATAATTTTGAATCATTACAGTAGGTACTATTTGTCAATTAATCTTTTTAGCTTTTAGACTAAATTAATCTCCATCTCCATCAACGTAGTCGATAGTAATGTTTAAGGCTTGCATCATGTCTAGTTTGATGTAGACTACATTTTGTTGCAATACATCATAAGCAGCAAGCATTTTAGAATTGTCAGTATTAATCTGGTTCGAAAAACTAGCGTTTAATGTCGCGTTTGCACTAAGGCTTGCAGTAAACTGACTGTCGATGATAGTGCTAAGTTGTTGCCCGCTTCGCACTGCTTTAACATAGTCTAAATATGATTTTAAACCTTCGCCAGTTGTAGCGCTGTTGAAATGCTTTCCATTAAAGAAATCTTTTGACGCTTGGACAGCGGTGTTCAATAATTCTCTTGAAACATCATTCTTGTAATACGCCTCTACTTTTTCGGGGAATTTCACTCCACTAGAGAAAACACCCGCTGGAATTCCTAATTTTCCAGAGCGTACATTTTTCTCTAAATTTTTAACAAAATTATTAGTCGTAACATTTACAGAACTACTTACAGAAGTACCACTATTAGCAATATAGGTGGCTCTGTAGCTTGAGTTCCAATCTGCTAAAACAGTATCAGCATTTGATTGTAATCGAGCAACGACATCAGTTAGGTATTTCTTATAGTTAGTAGCATTTGCATTAGTGCTATAAAAAGCAACAATAGAAGCATCTGTAGTCGCTAATCCGTTAATCATATAATCCAAAGCTGGGAATCCTTGCTTGTCTAACTGGGATAACAATGTTAAGTTGTATCCGCCAGCTGAAATATTGGCATCAATACCAGCAGCATTTGTTGGATACGTATTAGCACTTTCTTTTAAACCAATCTCTTCTGATTTTCCAAAACTATAGACAGCAACATATTGATATGCTTTGTATGCGGCTAACCAAGAAGTTCTTACCGTTAGCAAGTTGTCCTCTGATGGTGATGCGTTAAAAGCAGTGATATTAGTCGCTACTACTTTTATTTTAGTTTGGTAGTTTACATAACTAGGAATGATGATGTTGTCAGCCCAGTTTGTTAAAAGTAATTTACGGTCGTAGTTACTGCCTCCTGTTGTATCTCCATTGTCGTCACTTGACGAGCAAGCGACAATAGTGATTAAAGCAGTAAAAAGTATAAATAGTTTCTTCATTTTAGTTTCTTTTTTGCAAAAATACAAAAGCAAATGGTCTTGTTTGTATTTATTCTAAATTAATTTACTGTGGCAGCCTGGGCAACTGTGAATCCGAATTTTGTAGCTATTTGAAGCGATATAGCATCTAATTTTGCTCCTAAAGTATCGATATCCCATAAGCCATTTGTACCACTAACCATATTGGCAAGTATGGCGTCTACTTCTGATTTTGATAAATATGGGTTGTTTGTCGCTGGATTGTTTGTGTATCTTAAAGACATGATAAATCCGTATGCTTCAGAAAGAGCATGGAATGATTTAGCTCCTTTGTCAGTAACTAATTTCCCTTTTCCTTCTTGAAGATAAAATACAGCTCTTACTGCTGGAACCATCGCTAGTTTAGCTTTGATGATGTCAATTTGTGCGTCACGAGTTGCATAGTCATTGGCCACTATTGCAGCTCTACCTTTACGAAAAGCCAAATCTAGATCAGCTGTTAAAGTATTAAAATCGACATCGGCATTCACTTGGCTAATGTAGCTTGCCCAAAATTTTGTACCATCCACACCATAAATAAAACCGTAAGCTTCATCCCAGTTGTGCTCCATTGTAGTGTGGGTTTTTCCTGTTTCTACAATTTTATTTGAATTATTTACTTTATTAGTTCCTTCGTCTAATTTATTTTCACTCAAATAGTTATTAACTACTTGATCTAGGAAACTAGCTCCCATCATTCCTTTTAAAAGAACTTGTTGTGGTTCTAAACCGTTAGCTGCAAATAATCTTTTACTTGTTCCGTCTAAATATACACCTGCAACACCTGCGGCTGCATTTGTTCCTACGCTTGCTTCTTGTGCTAACGTCAATTGCGTTTCAAAGAAGGCTTGAACACTTAATCTTTCAGTAGTAGTTCCTCCACCTTGATATAGTTCAAAGTAATCTTTTGAAGCTGCTGTTTTGTCTTTTAGTTGTTTTCCAGAAGTATTCAAAACAGTACTAGAAAAAGCGTTGCTTGTGTTTGAATACATATTAGTCAAAACTGATTGACTAGCTTGGGTTCCATTAGTAGCAGCAGTTTTTATAATATTTCCCATTTCTTCTAACATAAGTAATCGAGCACTTTGTCCTGAGAAATCTACAGTTGTTGTACTGTTTCTTTCAAATGTATAGGTGGCTGGAACAGTATAATTAGTAGTTTGGTCTTGGGTTGGCATATCATCATTGGAACATGAAGTGATTGTTAACCCTGTTACTAATAATGTGGAGAGTAATACTTTTTTTAGTATCATAATAGTTATTTATTTAGATTGAATAAGAATAATTTTATGCAAATATATAGTACAATTTTGCAATTTCAAAATTTTGTTTATAATATTTCTAAATAACATTTAATGTATTGACATTGATTGTTTTGAATCCTTAATTTGGGGTTAATAACTATTTAGAATAAATTACTGACATGTGGTTTTGTAATAAATTTAAGTTATTAAACTACTGTTTATGAGTTATTTATAACTTAATTTAAATTAAATCTAAATAAAAATTGCGTATTAAAATAAAACTTATATTTTTGCCTAAATTTAATCATTATAAATAACAACCCGATGAAGAAAGCACTTTTGAGAATGGCATTATTTTTATTAATTGGAGGATTAGCCTTCTCTTGTAACAACGATAATGATGATACCGCAGATTCCAATGTTACTAAAAAACAGGTTATAGAGAACTATGCTGAAATAGCTTACGCAAATTATAAAAAGGCTTTTGATGATGCAGTGGTTCTAGAAACGGCCATTAATACATTCGCAGCTGCACCAACTCAGACCAATTTTGATTTGGCTAAATCCAAATGGAAGGAAGCTAGGGAGAGTTACGGAACAACTGAAGCTTTTCGCTTTGCAAATGGACCAATTGACGATGTAAATGGTCCAGAAAGTCTTATGAATGCTTGGCCTTTAGACGAAAATTATATTGATTATGTAGAAGGAGCAAGTACTTCCGGTATCATCAATGATCCAATCACTTTTCCTATTATTGATAAATCTTTTTTAGAAGCTCAAAATGAAAATGGTGGTGAGAAAAACATCAGCGTTGGTTATCATGCTATTGAATTTTTGCTGTGGGGACAAGATTTGACAGCGCCTTCTGAGAAAAAAGCAGGCCTGAGACCGTATACTGATTATGTAATAGGAGGAACCGCTGCTAATCCTATGCGTAGAGCCGCTTATTTACAGGTTTGTGCTGATCTGTTAACGGATCATTTGGATTATATGGTAAACCAATGGAAAGTTGACGGTCCTTATAGAAAAGTTTTTCTAGGCTTATCAGATGACCAAGCAATAAAAAACATTTACTTGGGAATCACAACTCTTGTCTCAGCAGAATTGCCTGTGGAGCGTATGGACGTTGCTTTAGGAAATGCAGATCAAGAAGATGAACATTCTTGTTTTAGTGACAATACTCACAGAGATATTGCACTTAATCTACAAGGTGTAATAAATGTATACCAAGGAAAATATGGGACAATTGACGGTGCTTCTTTAGAGGATTTAGTGAAGCAAGCAAATGTTGACATTTATAATGATACTGATGTTGCGGTAAACGCTTCTTTAACTAAAGTGGCAGCAATTTTAACTCCTTTTGACTTAGCTATTTCTGGGGGCCTAGATTCTACTGAAGGTGCCAAAGTCAGAGTGGCTGTTTTAGCACTTAAGAATTTAGGGGCTAATCTATTGGCAGGAGCTGTAAAAATTGGAATTATCGTTAACGGATAATTTAAAAGATGTTTAATTTAAAGTGCTCTTTTTTAAGGGCACTTTTTTCTGTTTTATAAAATGAAGAATAGTATAAAGATTTTATTTTTGTTGGTTAGCTTTCAATTTTACAGCTGTAGTAGCTCGGATGACAAGTATATTGCATTAGTTGCTGAGGAAGGAGAGCAATATTCTGGTGGTGAAACTACTTTTTTTAATGCCACCGAAGAAGCTTTTGGTTTTTCGGCGCCTAATCTGACCTTTAATGAGCAAAGCGATTTCGGTATCGGGAACTCTTTTTTTAGACAAAGTTGGGTTACAGCTCCATCATCAACGACTGCTCGCGATGGTTTAGGACCTTTTTTTAATGCAGTTTCCTGTTCTAGTTGTCACTTTAAAGATGGTAGAGGTAGAGCGCCATTGTTTGATGGTGAGACTGCACATGGTTTATTGTTGCGATTGAGTATTTCTGGTGTCAATAGCAATGGCAGTTCTTTTCAAGATGCTATTTATGGCGGACAATTGCAAGACAATGCAATTTTAGGACAAACCGTAAAAGGGAAGTTTAATGTCGTTTATCAGGACGTTACGGAGACATTCGCAGATGGAACTGTTGTGGTTCTTAGAAGACCAACGTACCAAATTAATAATTTAGGGTTTGGAACTTTGGCTTCCAATGTTAAGATTTCCCCTAGAGTGGCGAATCAAATGGTAGGCTTAGGTTTACTGGAAGCTGTCGATGAAACTACATTATTGGCTTATGCTGATGCAAATGATAGAAATAACGATGGGATTTCTGGAAAACCAAATTATGTATATGATGTGGCTACCAATTCTAAAAAAATGGGAAGATTTGGTTGGAAAGCCAATCAGCCAAATGTTCGTCAACAAGTGGCGGCAGCTTTTTCGGGTGATATCGGAATTACTTCGTCTTTGTTTCCCAATGAAAATTGTCCTCCTGGCGTAGACTGTAATTCAATTCCAAATGGCGGTTCTCCTGAAATAACCGATGCTAATTTGAATAAGGTCGCTTTGTATTCTAGTACACTTGCGGTGCCAGGTAGAAGGAATTATACAGAGCAAAATGTATTGGAAGGGAAAAAAATATTCGAAACCATTAACTGCACAACTTGCCATATTCCGAAAATGAAAACTGGAAATACGCATGCTATTGTTGCTTTACGCAATCAAACCATTCGTCCCTATACTGATTTATTATTGCATGATATGGGGCAAGGTTTAGCAGATAATGCTCCTGATTTTGAAGCTTCGGGTAGTGAATGGAGAACGCAGGCTTTATGGGGAATAGGGCTGGTTAATACCGTAAATAAGCATACTAATTTATTGCATGACGGTAGAGCCAGGAATGTAACGGAAGCTATTTTGTGGCATGGTGGCGAAGCAGAAAAGGCTAAAAATAGTTTTAAAGAATTGGCAACGATTCAAAGAAATAAATTATTAGAATTTATTAATTCACTTTAATTGAGCTCTGATATAAAAAAAAGGGGATTCTATTTTAGAATCCCCTTTTTTTGTCTAGAATTATGCTTCGCATTTTTCAAGAACCACTTCCTCTTCTGGAATTTCAATTTCAATTTTAGCATTAACTTTAAAGTTTGTTGCTGCTAATTTTCTATATTCCTGTTGGAGTTTTTCAATTTCACTTTTCTCTTGCAGCAATCCAATCATGGCGGTATTTTTCCGGCAAATTTACGCTATACTATCATAAAAGAGGCAATAAAAAATGTTAAGATTGGGATTTAAAATTAAAGTACTATTTTTACAAAAAAAACGTGCTTAATTATACCATTTACGAAAATCAGAACAGTACCCAATGGGTAACTTTTGTTCATGGTGCTGGTGGAAGTTCATCGATTTGGTTCAAACAAATTAGAGACTTTCAAAAACAGTATAATGTGCTTTTATTGGATTTGCGTGGTCATGGAAATTCTAAAGCATCACTAAAAACTGCTTTCAAACAAAAATATACCTTTTCGGCTCTTGCCAATGATATTCTGGAGGTTTTAGATTTTCTAAAGATTGAAAAATCGCATTTTGTTGGGATTTCTCTAGGTACGATTCTGATTAGACAATTAGCTGAGATGCATCCGCAGAGGGTGCAAAGTATGATACTTGGTGGTGCAATCTTAAAAATGAATTTTCGTTCCCAGATATTAATGCGTTTGGGTAATACGTTCAAGTATGTTTTACCTTATTTGGTTTTATACCGCTTTTTTGCTTTTGTGATTATGCCTAAAAAAAATCACAAGCAATCTCGTATTCTTTTTATAAATGAAGCAAAGAAATTATACCATAAAGAATTTCTAAAATGGTTTAAATTGACAGCCGAAATTAATCCTATTCTAAAATGGTTTCGTCAGATGGAACTAAATATCCCTACGTTGTATGTTATGGGTGAAGAAGATTACATGTTTTTACCGTCAGTGAGAAAAGTAGTAGAGAGTCATTATAAGTCCTCAAAACTATTTGTTGTTGCTAACTGTGGTCATGTGGTAAACGTGGAACAGCCTAATGTTTTTAACGCTGCAGTTCTTTCTTTTATGAGTGGGACTAAATAAAAAAATGCCGGTACTCTATGAATACCGGCAGTTCTTTAACTAACCAAAACCAAATAATAAATAACCAGTTTATTACTCTGCAAAGATGGTTCAATTACCGGCTAATCGTTGTTAAGATTTTGTTATTAGTTTGTTGCACATAAGTTAAGTTTTTACACTTTCTTTTGTGATATTTTTATTTTTTATTTTGTAAGGCAAAGACTTTCTTAAGAACATCTGAAGTTCTTGCGTCTACATTGCTTCTAATATTTTTTTCTTCTACCGTAATCATGCTAAAAACACGATCTAGCGCCTTATTAGTTACGTAATCTGTAATGTCTGGGTTAACCTCAGAAATGAATGGAAGAGTATTGTATTTTTTAATAATGTTTCACCAAACTACATCGGCTCCCACTTTGCTAATAGAGGTTTGTACTACAGGATTAAACTTAGCGTATAATGCTGTTGTTGTACTAGTTTGTAAATAAGTAGTAGCAGAATTGTTCGCACCTAATAAAATACTTTTGGCGTCAGTGATACTCATGTTTTTTATGGCAGAAACAAAAATGGGTGTCGCTTCTTTCACAGCATCTTCGGCAGCACGATTTAGTGCTTTTATACCGTCGTCAGCTAAGGTGCTCATTCCCATTTTGCGTAAAGTTTGGTCGACTTTAACTAACTCTTCGGGCATTAAAATTTTTACGGCTTCATTTTTATAAAATCCGTCAGCCTGGGTTAATTTAGAAACTTGTTCTGTAACTCCTTTGTTTAAAGCTTCTTTTAGTCCGGCAGCAATGTCTAAGCCCGAATTTGAACTGCTAATTGTGGCAGCTTTATCAGTAACTTTTTTTACCAAATCTTTGAATTGTGCGGAACTAATTAAAGGAACAAACAACAATAGTATTAGTAGTTTTTTCATTTTATTTCATTGATTGCCAAATTTAATTACCTGGACTTTTTTCTAAAATAGTTTTAACTTTTCAGGTTTTATTAGAATCTAGTTTTAAGAAAAAATGACAGTTTTATTAGAGTATACCATTACTTTTCTTTCGGCATGTAGTTTTATGGCTCTTGCCAAAACGGTACGCTCCAGATCTTTTCCTTTCATGATAAAATCATCTACAGAATTGATGTGAGAAACTCTAGTGATGTCTTGCTCGATAATTGGGCCTTCATCTAATTCCTCAGTAACGTAATGACTGGTTGCGCCAATAATTTTCACTCCTCTTTTAAAAGCGGAGTGGTAAGGTTTAGCTCCTGGAAAAGCAGGTAAAAAGGAATGGTGGATATTGATGATTTTATTTTCGTAAAGCGAAATCAAATTAGGCGTTATGATTTGCATGTAACGCGCTAGAACAATAAAGTTAATCTTGTGTTTTTGGAGCAGTTCGATTTGTTTCTTTTCTCCTTCTACCTTGTTGTCTTTAGTAAAAGGAACATGATAAAACGGAATATTGAATTGATCAGCAATGGGTTTTAAGTCCATATGATTAGATATAATCAAAGGAATTTCGATATTTAGTTCCCCAGCGCTATAACGACCTAAAATATCATACAAGCAATGATTGTATTTAGAAACAAACAATGCCATTTTAGGTTTTACCTCCTTGTTGTAGAGATCCCAAGACATATTAAAATCGGTGGCAATCGTTTGCTGAAAATCAGCTCTTATGGCTTCAACGCTACTAGTTGGATTTGTAAGTTCACTTTCCAGTCGCATAAAAAACACATTTCGTTCCATGTCAACATGCTGATCTAAATAAGTGATGTTTCCTTCTACTTTTAGTATAAAATTAGTCACGGTTGCAATAATTCCTTTTTGGTCTTTGCAATGAATAAGTAGGGTGATTTTTTGCATTATAGTTGGTTCTTGTAAATTTAAATCCTTTTTTTTGGTACAAAAAAAGTTTAGTTCTAATTTTCTGTTTTCATTCAATGGATGAAAGGAAAATCAAAACTAAACCATTTTACCTAAAATAAACAGATAAAGGATGTTTTAAATCTTTGTTTACTGCTGTTTTTTTGTGTGATTTTCAAATCGCATAGTTGTACACAAAGACAATTAAATCTTCTTGTCTTGCAATGCAAAAACCCTCTGTAATAAAATAGAGGTTCTCGAGCTAAGATTGGTTCTAATGTTTTTTTCTTCGACAGCTACCATTTTAAAAACCCCATTCATTGCTTGATTCGTTACATAGTCAGTCAAATCTGGATTTACCTTATTCACTAACGGAATGCTATTATATTTAGTAATGATGTTCGTCCAGACTTTATCAGCACCTACTTTAGTAAAAGAGTTTTTTATTATGGGATTAAATTTCCCGTATAAAGCAGTAGAAGTACTGTTTTGTAAATAATTAGTGGCGGAGCTTTCGTTCCCCATCAATATTCCTCTTGCATCTGCAAATGACATATTAGTCACAGCATCTACAAATATAGGAGTCGCTTCTTTTACAGCATCCTCTGCCGCACGGTTCAATACTTTTAAACCTTCATCAGCCAAAGAACTAAGACCAATGCTTCTTAATCCCGCATCTACTTTTCGCAATTCTTCTGGTAAAAGAATCTTTACTGCCGCGTTTTTGTAAAAACCATCTGTGGCGGTTAACTTAGTTACTTGTTTAGAAATACCATTGTTCAACGCTTCTTTCAGACCTCCAGAAATATCAACAACTCCCATGCTGCCCGTTTGTGGAAATTGATTCATTACTTGTTGCATCTCAGCGCAACCAAAAAGAGAAAATACCATTGTTAAAAGCAAAAATTTTTTCATGTTCATTTTTTTATTAGTTTACTTCAGCTGCGTTACCATTTGGTTCCAACCAAAAATACTACTTCTTCAAATATAAAGCCACTTTTTATTTTTGGAACATAAATTTTAAGATTTCTTTAAGAGGGGATATTTCTAGTTCCAAGCCTTGAGACGCTAGAATATTCCGTTATTTAAGAAAAATAGAAAAGGATTTCTCCCGAAGCGGCGGGACTTTCTGGCCTGAAAAAGAAGATTGTTGCTTTTTTATCAACATCTGCAAGGAACATCAGGCAATCATTAAAAATTTTTGTAAATTGCACTCTTAAAATTATCATATTCTCAAAATGAATCCACAAACGCCATATATTCCTAAGAATAAAGTTAGAATTGTTACTGCAGCCTCTCTTTTTGACGGTCACGATGCAGCTATAAACATCATGAGACGAATTATTCAATCTACTGGTGTTGAGGTGATTCACCTTGGCCATGACCGTAGTGTTGAAGAAGTGGTGAATACCGCTATTCAAGAAGACGCAAATGCGATAGCTTTGACTTCCTACCAAGGAGGTCATAATGAGTATTTTAAATACATGTATGATTTGCTTAAAGAAAAAGGAGCAGGGCATATTAAGATATTTGGAGGCGGAGGCGGAGTAATCCTTCCTTCTGAAATTGAAGAATTACAAGCCTACGGAATTACTCGTATTTACGCACCAGATGATGGTCGTTCTATGGGATTACAAGGGATGATAAACGATTTAGTAGAACGTTCAGATTTTCCAACAGGAGATAAATTGACTAATGAAGTAGAAGAATTAGCATCAAAAAATCCAACAGCTATCGCACGAATTATTTCTGCGGCTGAGAATTTTCCAGAAGTAGCAAAGCCTGCTATGGATGCAATTCATAAAATGAACGAAACCTGCACCACACCAGTTCTTGGAATTACAGGAACAGGAGGTTCAGGGAAATCCTCTTTAGTAGATGAGTTGGTTCGTCGTTTTCTAATCGACTTTCCAGAGAAAACAATTGGTTTGATTTCTGTTGATCCATCAAAACGAAAAACAGGCGGAGCACTTCTAGGAGACAGAATCCGAATGAATGCAATCAACAGTCCTAGAGTATATATGCGTTCTTTGGCAACGCGTCAATCTAATTTGGCCCTGTCAAAATATGTCGCTGATGCAATCCAAGTGATCAAAGCAGCTAAGTATGATATTATCATTTTAGAAACTTCCGGTATCGGTCAGTCTGATACGGAGATAATGGATCATTCAGATGTATCATTATATGTAATGACACCTGAGTTTGGTGCTGCAACCCAATTAGAGAAAATCGACATGCTTGATTTTGCTGATTTAGTAGCATTAAATAAGTTTGACAAACGAGGCGCTTTAGATGCCATTCGCGATGTGAAAAAACAGTACCAACGCAATCATAACTTATGGGATGTGAATCCTGATGAAATGCCTGTTTTCGGGACTATTGCTTCACAGTTCAACGACCCAGGGATGAATACGCTGTACAAAGCGATTATGGACAAGGTTGTTGAGAAAACAAATTCCGATTTGAAATCAACATTCGAAATCACTCGTGAAATGAGCGAGAAGATTTTCGTTATTCCACCACACAGAACCCGTTACTTATCTGAAATCGCCGAAAGCAATCGTCATTATGATGAGACAGCGGTAAGCCAGGAGCAAGTAGCACAAAAATTATACGGTATTTTCAAAACACTGGAAACAGTTTCAGGAAAAGTACCAGTTATTACAAAAGCAGGAATTGATGATACGTCTGTATTACCTACAGCAATTGAATCTGAAAAAGAAGGAGTCGCTGAAAATAAAATTTTCCTTAATCTTTTACTGAATCAATTCGATAAAGTAAAAATGGATTTAGATCCGTACAATTGGGAAATTATATTGACTTGGAATGAAAAAGTAAATAAATATAAAAATCCTGTTTATACTTTTAAAGTTCGTGATAGAGAAATAAAAATGGCGACGCATACGGAGTCACTTTCTCATTCTCAAATCCCAAAAATTGCCTTACCAAAGTATAAGGCTTGGGGAGATATTCTACGTTGGTGTTTACAGGAAAATGTTCCGGGTGAATTTCCGTTTACCGCCGGTTTATATCCTTTCAAACGTGAAGGAGAAGATCCTTCTCGTATGTTTGCAGGTGAAGGTGGGCCAGAAAGAACAAACAAACGTTTTCATTATGTAAGTGCGGGATTGCCGGCAAAACGATTGTCGACGGCTTTTGACAGCGTGACTTTATACGGAAATGATCCTCATGTACGCCCTGATATTTATGGAAAAATAGGTAATGCCGGAGTTTCTATCTGTTGTTTGGATGATGCTAAAAAATTATATTCTGGTTTCGACTTAGTTCATGCCATGACATCAGTAAGTATGACTATTAATGGACCAGCGCCTATGTTATTAGGGTTTTTCATGAATGCTGCCATCGATCAACAGTGTGAATATTACATTAAAGAAAACGGTTTAGAAAAAGAAGTTGCCGTAAAAATCAATGCTATATACAAAGGAAAAGGGGTCGAAAGACCACATTATCAAGGCGATCTACCTGCAGGAAATAGCGGTTTAGGATTGATGCTTTTAGGAGTAACTGGAGATCAAGTTTTGCCTATGGTAGTTTATAATGAAATTAAAGCGAGAACGTTATCACAAGTTCGTGGAACGGTTCAAGCCGATATTTTAAAAGAAGATCAGGCACAAAATACCTGTATTTTCTCTACTGAATTTGCGTTGCGATTGATGGGTGATGTGCAGGAGTATTTCATCACTAAAAACGTAAGGAACTTTTATTCGGTTTCAATTTCAGGGTATCATATTGCGGAGGCAGGTGCAAATCCAATTACACAATTAGCGTTCACACTTTCAAATGGATTTACGTATGTAGAATACTATTTGAGTCGCGGAATGAGCATCAATGATTTCGGTCCTAACTTATCTTTCTTCTTTTCGAATGGAGTAGACCCTGAATATGCAGTGATTGGTCGTGTAGCACGTAAAATTTGGGCGAAAGCCATGAAAAATAAATATGGCGCTAATGAACGTGCTCAAATGTTGAAATACCATATTCAAACATCAGGTCGTTCTTTGCACGCACAAGAAATTGATTTCAATGACATTCGTACGACTTTACAAGCTTTGTACGCGATTTACGACAACTGTAATTCATTGCATACTAATGCTTATGACGAAGCGATTACTACGCCAACAGAGGAATCTGTTCGTCGTGCGATGGCAATTCAGTTGATTATCAATAAAGAATTAGGTCTAGCCAAAAATGAAAATCCAATTCAAGGTGCTTTTATCATCGAAGAATTAACGGATTTAGTTGAAGCGGCCGTATTGTTAGAATTTGACAGAATTACTGAACGTGGTGGTGTTCTGGGTGCTATGGAAACGATGTACCAACGTTCTAAAATTCAAGAAGAAAGTTTGTATTATGAAACTTTGAAACATACAGGAGAATTCCCAATCATAGGGGTGAATACGTTCTTGAGTTCTAAAGGGTCTCCAACGGTTATTCCTGCTGAGGTGATTCGTGCTACCGAAAAAGAGAAACAATACCAAATCACGATGTTGGACAATTTGCACAAAGCAAATCATGACCAAGTGGATGAAATATTGAATACTATTCAAGAAGCAGCCATTAATAACGAAAATTTATTCGATCATTTAATGGAAGCAACTAAAGTGTGTTCTTTAGGACAAATCACTGCTGCATTGTTTGAAGTAGGTGGTCAATATAGAAGAAATATGTAAGCAGAGAACCACTTTTTTGCTTTTGCAAAAAAAGTGTGTGAATCGCTTATCCCGATTTTTATCGGGATCTGTTCAATTAGAAAAGAGTGCCTTGCTTTTGCAAAAAAAGTGTGTGAATCGCTTATCCCGATTTTTATCGGGATCTGTTCAATTAGAAAAGAGTGCCTTGCTTTTGCAAAAAAAGTGTGTGAATCGCTTATCCCGATTTTTATCGGGATCTGTTCAATTAGAAAAGAGTGCCTT
>NZ_JASMRH010000025.1:44822-62201 GCF_041431385.1 Flavobacterium sp. Arc2
AATTAGAAAAGAGTGCCTTGCTTTTGCAAAAAAAGTGTGTGAATCGCTTATCCCGATTTTTATCGGGATCTGTTCAAGAGAAAGCCTTCCGTTTATGGAAGGCTTTCTCATTTCTACTGCTTACTACTATTGAGCTAACATATATCTACTACTTTGAAGGAGGTTTTGCTGCAAAGAAAAACGGGACACATGGTCCTTTATCAGTATACCTAGAAATAGCGTTTGAAAAGTGATTTAAATAAAAAAAATGCGGAAAATATTTTCTGCATTTTTTTTATTTATAAAGATTAAACTACTTGCTGGTGTTTCCCTTCTTTAATTTCTTCTACTAATTTTTTATTGAATGCTGGTAAGTCATTAGGATTTCTACTCGTAACTAATCCTTGATCTACAACAACTTCTTGATCATGCCAATTTGCTCCAGCATTGATTAAATCAACCTTTATAGAAGGATAGGAAGTCATTGTTCGTCCTTTAACTAGTCCAGCGCTAATTAAAATTTGTGGACCGTGGCAAATTGACGCAACAGGCTTTCCAGCTTTAAAAAAATCTTTTATAAAAGCCAAAGCATTTTCATTTGTTCTTAATTTATCTGGATTAATAACTCCCCCAGGTAGAACTAAAGCATCATAATCAGTAGCTTTAACATTTTTTAATTCTTGATCAACTTTATAATCTTTTCCCCAGTCAGTAGAAGCCCATGATTTTATGCTTCCGCTTTCTGGACTCACGATTTCGGCTCTCCAACCTTGTTTTTCTAAATATTCTTTAGGTGAGCTTAACTCAACTTCTTCAAATCCGTTTGTTGCTAAAATAGCTATTCTCTTTTCCATAATTTTGTAAATTTAATCTCTTAGTACCATAAAATTACAAATTATAGTAAGGAGCAATTCATAAATAGGTATTAAAATAAACATAATTTTGTTCAAGCTGTTTTGATAAAACACGTCCTTTAATGAAATAATTTACTTAATTCCGGATATTTTTAAGTACCCAATATGCAAAACGTCTTCTTGTAGTTTCGTTTCTGACTTGGTTATTTTTATGGAATATTTTTCTTTGAGCTGACTATTCAAGATGTCAGTTACCTTATAAATGTCGTCAATATCGATTCCGTATTTATCGTCGATATGCGAGACGCCAGCACCCTTAAAGCCACAATGCTTGTAAAATGTGGTTCTTCTCGACTTCTTGGAGGCGAGTCCTATAGATGTAGCAACGGTTAGCATTTTGTAATGGTACTCTTCAAACTCATTTTCCTTATAACCACCTAAGTTGATAAAAAATAAATGGTCTAAATTAGTGTTTTCAACGGTTTCTTTAGGTATAATTTCAATCGAAAAATTGTCCACGACTGAGACTTCTCGCCAGGCATCGATATGGATTCTTCCTTTGGCCTCGGGCCAAAAAGCTTTCATTTCTGGGATCAAATCTTTTAGGGACGCTCCAATTCCAAAGAAAATATCATGTTGTTCCGTAAGTCGCCCAGCCGGCGTACAGCCTAGCATAACCATGTGTAATTTTAGTTTTTTTTCCATGTTTCAATGCTGTGTTTTTTTTACAATATAAATTTTGGCATAGTTAATGAATATACGAAAATAAGAAACCCTAAAAAATAAAAACATGAAAAAAATAATTACATTTGTAGCCATTGCTGGCTTGTTCACTTTACAAAGTTGCACAACATCAGGAACTTTTGAAATTGAGCCAATTGCGAGAACTGAAGTTTTTGAAATAACGACTTCGTTCAATTCGAATAATAGCTTCAGTAGACTGGTAGCATTTAGTCCGCCAATTTATTCTTCGGATGTGGTTTTGACGTACAGACTATCTGGATCTAACTCACAAGGAGATATATGGGAATTATTGCCGGAAACCTACTATTATAATAATGGTGCATTAGATTTTGGTTTTAGATATGATTATACAAATCGTGATGTAAATATTTATATGGTTGGAAATGATTTACAGTCTGTGTCTACAAATTTTAGAGTCAACCAGGTAATTAGAATTGTGGTCGTACCAGCTAATTATGCTAAATCAGTGAATAAAAATAGTTACTCTGACGTTATTACGGCCTTGAATTTAAAAGACAACCAGATTCAGAAAATTGATCTTTAATAATTAAATTTATAGTAAAAAAGGGAGCTGCAATGTTCCCTTTTTTATTGGTCAAAAATAAAAGGTAAATAGTTTTTTTTGTAGTTGGAGTGAGTGTTTTGTGTCTATTTACTTGATTATTAATGGTTTAATGTTTAAATTTGGTATAGTTAATGAAATGTAAATAGTAATAAGAGAACCATTTAAAAAAGATAGTTATGAAAAAGATTAGTACAATTTTAGCGATTATTGGAATGATTTTCATTTCAAGTTGTGAAGGACCTCAGGGCGAACCTGGCTTTGATGGACAGGATGGGTTACTGGGAGAAGTTTTTGAACTTAAAAATGTCAATTTTAATTACAATGCTACAGACGGTTACTCTATTTATCGAGTATTAGATCCTCTGATATTTGCTTCGGATGTTGTACTGATTTATAGAATGAGTGGGACAATAGATGCTAACACTCCAGTGTGGCAACTTATTCCAAGAACTCTCTTTCTATCTGAAGGTGAGTTAGATTATGATTTTGATTTTAGCAAAGAGGATTTTACAATTTATGCAGCAGGTGATTATGATTTAAGTACAACGCCGTCATACATAAGCAATCAAACTTTTCGTATTGTAATTGTGCCTGGTAGTTTTTCTACTTCAATTAATAAAAATAATTACGCGGATGTGATAGCGGCCTTAAATATAAAGGAAAGTCAAATTCAGAATATTAGTTTTTAATATTGTGAATATTGCAAATAAAAAAAGGAAATCTCGCGATTTCCTTTTTTTATTTGCAATATGTTTCTTCATAAGGCATGGGGCCATAAATTGTATTTTCGTGTTTAGTTTTCTTCAGTAGTTTCTCGTTTGCTCATATATAACGAGACTGCAATTCCTGCTAAAAGAGAAATGGCAATAAAAACTAATGAAGCCCACTCTGGAATTTCAATAAGTTCGTGGAGTATCATTTTAAGGCCTACGAAACTTAATATAGCAATAAGGCTAAATTCTAAATAGCTGAACTTTTCAATCATATTAGCCAAAAAGAAATACATGGATCGCAATCCTAATATGGCAAAAATGTTAGAGCTAAATACTAAGAAGGGATCGCTTGTAATAGCTAGAATTGCGGGAACGCTATCAATGGCAAATACAACATCCATAACTTCAATAATTACCAATGCAACGAATAAGGGTGTTGCAGCGGTGATATGTCTTCTTTTTACAAAAAAATGTTCTTTATCGATATGGTTTGAAATAGGAATTACCTTTTTTAAACTTTTATATACAAATGATTTTTTAGGTTCAAATTTTTCTTCTCCGTTTGAAAACAACATTTTCATTGCTGTGAAAATCAGGAAGAAGCCAAAGAGATAAGTAGCCCAAAAGAATTTATGGATTAATAAAACACCAAAAGAGATCATTAAACCCCTAAAAACGATGGCGCCTAGTATACCCCAGAATAAAACCCTGTGTTGGTATTTTTGTGGAATCTTAAAAGCCGAAAAGATAATAGCTATCACAAATATATTATCGACGCTAAGAGATAATTCTATTAAATATCCAGTAATGAATTTTATCGATGCGGCAAGAGGTTTTAGTCCGTCTGGGTTAGAAATATAATTGTTAGCATATATCCAGTAAATAACCCCAGAAAAGAGAAAAGACAGTGTTACCCAAATTACGGTCCACTTAGTAGCCTCTTTTGTGCTAATAATATGGGGTGTTTTATTGAAGACACCTAAATCTAATGCTAGGATTATAAAAACGATAATAAAGAAAGAAATCCAGACAATCATAAATCGAGTTGTTTTATAGATTTACAAAGATACTTTTTGATTGCTAACTGTGAAATTTATTCTTATAAAGTTGAATCTTAAAGGTAAAAAGAGGCTTATTGTTTAGCTGAAATGTCAATTTGGAGATTTACGGGCTTAAAATTAATATGTTGTCAGTATTAAAGGTTTTTTTTACGAAAAACATAATTTAATTGGTTTTACCCTAAAAAATTAGAGGTAAAATTTTATAAAAACATTATTTGAATTATATTTGCGCCTCAATAATAGGGGTTTAATTTTTTAAATATAATTTTTATGTCAACAATACGTTTCCAAGCTTTGAGAGAAGCATCAACAAGAAAGCCAATTAAATTTGAAGAGTCTGGTAAAAAATCAATTCTTTTCGGTTCAAATGTATTTAATGATAAAGCAATGAAGCAATATTTGACTTCAGACGCTTTTAAAGGAGTTCAAGGTGCAGTACAGCATGGAACTAAAATAGACAGAAAATTAGCGGACTATATTGCAATGGGTATGAAGGAGTGGGCCTTGTCTAAAGGAGTAACTCATTACACACACTGGTTTCAACCATTGACTGGAGCTACTGCTGAAAAACATGATGCTTTCTTTGAAACTTCATATGATGGTGGTGATCCAGTAGAAAAATTTGGAGGAGCACAATTAGTGCAACAAGAGCCAGATGCATCTAGTTTTCCTAACGGAGGAATTAGAAATACTTTTGAAGCGAGAGGATATACAGCTTGGGATCCTACGTCTCCAGCATTCATATTTGGAACTACATTATGTATTCCAACGGTTTTTATCTCTTACACAGGAGAAGCTTTAGATTATAAAACACCTTTGTTACGTGCCTTACAGGTTATGGATGAAGCTGCTACTGAGGTATGTAAATATTTTGATAAAAATGTAAAGAAAGTTACTGCAACCCTAGGATGGGAGCAAGAATATTTCTTGATAGATAGAGCATTGGCACTTTCTCGTCCAGATCTTATGATGACTGGAAGAACTTTGTTAGGTCATACATCTGCAAAAGGGCAACAATTGGATGATCATTATTTTGGTTCAATTCCTACCCGTGCACTTACTTATATGAGAGATCTAGAGCAAGAATGTATGTTACTTGGAATACCAGTAAAAACACGTCACAATGAAGTAGCTCCAAATCAATTTGAGTTGGCACCTATTTTCGAAGAAACAAACCTTGCTGTAGATCACAATTGTTTGTTGATGGATGTGATGGAGAAAGTAGCAGAGCGTCATGATTTGAAAGTGTTATTTCATGAAAAACCATTTAAAGGAGTAAACGGTTCAGGGAAACATAATAACTGGTCATTAGCAACAGATACAGGTGTAAACTTGTTGAGTCCAAGTAAAACGCCAATGAGCAATTTGCAGTTTTTGACTTTCTTTATCAATACTATAAAAGCAGTACATGACCATGAATCTTTGTTAAGAGGTGCTATTGCAACTGCAGGTAATGACCATAGGTTAGGTGCAAATGAAGCGCCACCGGCTATTATCTCTGTATTTATTGGAGAACAATTGACTAAAGTTTTAGCTGAATTAGAAGGCGTAACAGCAGGGAAATTATCTCCAGAAGAAAAAACAGATTTAAAATTGAATGTTGTAGGTAAAATTCCAGACGTTCTTTTGGATAATACAGACAGAAACAGAACTTCACCATTTGCTTTTACAGGAAATAAATTTGAGTTCAGAGCAGTAGGTTCTAATTCTAATTGTTCTAATTCAATGACTACATTAAATGCTATCGTTGCAAAACAATTGAGAGATTTCAAGAAAGAAGTAGATGCTTTAATTGAGTCGAAAGACATGAAGAAAGACGATGCGATTTTCAATGTTTTGAGAGAATACATCAAGCATTCTAAAAAAATCCTTTTTGAAGGAGACGGTTACAGTGAAGCATGGGAAATAGAAGCAGGGAAAAGAGGATTGAGTAACTTTAAAACGACTCCCCTGGCATTGAAAGCTAGAGCATCTAAACAAGCCTTAGATTTGTTTTCTGATTTAGGAATCATGAATCATATTGAGGTTGAAGCACGTTACGAAATTGAATTAGAAGAGTATACTAAGAAAATTCAAATTGAAGGTAGAGTATTAGGTGATATAGCAACAAACCACGTAATTCCAACTGCTATTCGTTACCAAAATACTTTGATTGAAAATGTGAGCGGGTTGAAAAATATCTTTGGAGCTGACTTTGAAAATGTGGCTAAAGAGCAAATTGTTTTAATCAAAAGCATTTCTAAACATATCGAAGGGATCAATTCTAAAGTACTTGAGATGACTAACGAAAGAAAGAAAGCGAATGTGTTGACTGATGGTCAAGAAATGGCTGAAGCATACTGTGATAACGTAAAACCGTATTTTGAAGTGATTCGTGAGCATTGTGATAAATTAGAGCTATTAGTTGATAATGAACTATGGACTTTAACTAAATACAGAGAATTGTTGTTTACAAAATAGTAAGCAAACAGTCTTAAGATTGAAAATGCCTATCCGTTTTGGATAGGCATTTTTTTATGGTATAAATCCTGTAGAACAAAAAAAATATTATTCTTGGCTAAAAATACTTTCGTGGAGTAGAAGTTTTGATTAGGGCAATGGTATAGCGAATAAAGATTATAGCCGGTATAAAGTGCCTTATATTATTATAGGTTTAAAATACATTAATAGTGCTGTAAAATTATGCACTTGTGTTACTTGATTTCGTCATAGATTCCTTTATCGGATTAGTATATTAAATGACTTTATGATGCGATTAATTTTTGAGCGCTTTTGTATTTGTAATTATAGTTTAGTTAGTTTAGTTAGTTTTTTATAATTGAATTCTTATTAAATGGTCGAATAAATAGCATTTATATTTAAAAAGGTAATGACGTAATTTTTTTCTTATACTAATATGAGGAAAATAATGTAGTTCACCGTAAAAGTCTTGCGTTTCATCGAAAACATGACTATATCAGTGAAAAGCAGGTGTTTATACTGGTTTTTTTCGAGAAATGTTTTCTATCTTTGAAATGTAATAATCAAATAAGGGGTATGTATTTATACTAAAAACCTTGTTATTTATTATGAAGAAGAGGATTCCCAAATCACTTTTTTAAAACCTACATGATAACTTGTATTAATAACCAATTAAATATATTTATTATGAAAAATGTTTTTTTAAGTATCTCCGCGATGCTATTAGTAGGTTCAGTAGCTACGGCTCAAGTAAACACATCTGATGTGAATCAAGTTGGGAATTTGGACGTCTCAATTGTAGATCAAAACGGTCACAATAATGCATCTGATGTTGATCAATTAGGGGACCGTAATACGTCTGAAGTTTATCAAGGAATTCGACCTGGCCTTTTTGATGCACTAAGAAATTCTGCAGTTGTAATGCAAAATGGTAATGACAATGGGGCTTTTATTTCTCAAAGTAATCAGGATAATGAAGCTTTTCAAACTCAAACGGGTAATAAAAATACCGCTACTATTTGGCAAGATCAAATTGTAGGAGCACCACAAGCGACACGTGGTTCTGATTGGGCAACACAAGAGCAAACGGGTAATCTTAATGTTGCGACAATCGATCAAGGAACAAGTGGTAATGAAAAACCAGTAGCACCTTCTGTTTTTAGTAGTGCTCAATTGGCAGCTGTAGCAGCTGTTCCAGTTCCCGTTTCACCTAATTATAATAACGATGCGCTTCAAGTTCAAAATGGTAATGGTAATACAGCTTATGCTAGCCAAGGTGGAGTTGAAAATCACTCTTTTCAGTATCAAACGTCTCCAGGTGCTATAGGAAATACTTCTAACCATTATCAATATGGAAGAGAAAACACAGCAACTACAACTCAAAATGGGACTATGTTATTAGATAATACTATGCAAATAGGAAATTTAAATACAGCAACTGTTACACAAAATGGTAATGGTCATGAAAGTATTGCTTATTCAAAAGGAAATAACAATTCAATTACTGTAACTCAAAATAACGGAATGTAATATTTTGAGAATATAACAAAATGAGATAGTTATTATGGCTATCTCATTTTTTTAATTTAACAATAAATAAAATGAAAACTCTTTTTTTAAATTTTGTACTTCTTATATTTTGTACTCAGTTTCTGTTTTCTCAGGATAGAGATGAAAATTCGTTGGTTAAAAACTATAGTTCTTCTGTTTTTGATAAAAAAGAAGCTGCTTTAAGTGTGCTTTCATCTTCAGCTAAAAATGAAAACACTAAAGATGCTTATTTAAACAATCAAAATTCAGGCGTTTCTATTCAGCAAATTGGCGATTATAATTATGCATTAATTGATGTAAAATCTAAAATATCGAATATTTCGTTAAATCAGTATGGTGATAATAATCAATACTCATTAGTTAAAGAGGCTAAAAATATTTTTGTCGATGTTAGTCAAAAGGGAAACAATAGTAAAATTGAGGATTATTCCTTCAGGACAAATTATGATGTGAACACCCAAATGATTCAGAATGGAAGCAATCAAAATATAAAAAGTATAGGAACTAATTCAATATCAAAAGATATGAAAGTCTCACAAACTGGTAATGGTGCTTCTGTTATTATTTTAAACAAGTTAAATTAAAAATAGAATTAGTAAATAGAGGTTTTAGTATTATACTTTCGTTTCTTGTTATATATGTGTAAGTTCATAATGCCCATTTCAAAAAATTAGTACGGGAAAAATGGAAATAGAAAAAAGTGTAAATACTATTACTATTATAGGAATAGTAATAGTAGAAAATCAAACTGATGTTATTAAAAGTGCATCGTTTAAATTATCTTTTTTTACGGGTCAAAAAAGGTATAGGTGAATAAAAATTATATATTAAACAACAAGAAAACATCTTTGTAGATGTTTTTTATGCGTTATAGTGTCTATGTTTTGAGAATAAATGTGATTCGGATAGAATAGGTAATTGCAATAATGAAACCTCAGGTCATTATTTATTAAATGATTTCTAGATAATTTGGTTTGCTATTTTTATTCGTAGGATCTTTTCTAGTTTTTTTTCTAAAATTAAGAGTACTTAAAGCAACTTAATTAGTTTTATTTTCATGTTTTTCGTTTAAAATAATCTCATCTTCAATCCTGAATAAATATCAGTTTAAGACCAATGTTTGTTACTCTTTTTATTTAAAATGATTGATTGTTCGAATTCAGTTTTTTTTCAGTCTCAATTTTGATTCTTTTTTCTCTGCTACAATAAGCTGTCTTACGAGTAGCGCCTTCTATTTATTTAAGGGCTTTAATTTAGTCTCAAGCTTGATGATCTTTTGTTATGGTTTGTTTGCGATAATTGTAGTTTTTTTTAATAAAACTAACTTCTTTAAGGATTAAATAAATAATTGATTTGTTCCTGAATATTATTCTTAGGACAAATTGAGATAGTTGAAAATCCTCCTTGTTTTATTTTATGGAGTCCTTGTAACTGCCAAGGCAGAGAATAGTATTTTATTGTGATTTTGATAATGAGTTCTTGGGGTATTTTCGTAATTTTTTTTATGAATCAGGCTATTTCTTTGTGCGAATTTTATTGTCAAATTGAATTGAGTCTCTCCATAGCTGCATAGGTTGAAAAAATATATGTAGGTCATCGTCAAAGTCTTGCGTTTTATCGAAAATAGCTATTTTCCTGTAAAACAAGTCTTTAATATTGGGGTGTTTTCGATATATTTTTTATATATTTGAGATGTAGTAGTCAAATAAGAGTTGTTTTTTAGTACTAAAAATCTTGTTATTTGTTATGATGAAAAAGAGGTTCCCAAATCACTTTTTTAAACCTACATAATAGTTTGTATTAATAACCAATTAAATATATTTATTATGAAAAAAGTTTTTTTAAGCATCTCCGCGATGTTATTAGTAGGTTCGGTTGGGATGGCTCAGGTAAACATGTCAGATGTGAATCAAGTTGGGAATTTGGACGTCTCAATTGTTAAACAACAGGGTCACAATAATGAATCAGATGTTGATCAATTAGGGGATCGTAATACGTCTGAAGTTTATCAAGGGATTAAACCTTCTAAAGCTAATAAACCTGTTGCTTATGATGCACTAAGAAATTCTGCAGTTGTAATGCAAATTGGTAACGACAATGGTGCCTTTATTTCTCAAAATAATAAAGACAATGAGGCATTTCAAACTCAAACGGGTAATAAAAATAAAGCTAAGATTTGGCAGGACCAAGTTAAAGGAGCACCACAAGCTACCCGTGGATCTGATTGGGCAACACAAGTTCAAACGGGTAACCTTAATGTTGCGACGATTGATCAAGGAACAAATGGTAACGAAAAACCAAAAGTAGGGTCTGTTTTTAGTTCTACTCAATTGGCCGCTGTAGCCGCAGTTCCAGTTCCGGTATCACCAAATTATAATAACGATGCGATTCAAACTCAAAATGGTAATGGTAATACCGCTTATGCTAGTCAAGGTGGGGTTCAAAATCACTCAGTTCAGAATCAAACGTCTCCGGGTGCTATAGGAAATACTTCTAACCATTATCAATATGGAACGGAAAACACAGCAACTACAACTCAAAATGGGACTATGTTATTAGATAATACTTTGCAAATAGGGAAATATAATACTGCAACAGTTATGCAAACTGGTAATGGTCATGAAAGTATTGCTTATTCAAAAGGAAATAACAATTCAATTACTGTTACTCAAAATAACGGAATGTAATATTTTGAGAATAAAACAAAATGAGATAGTTTTTATGGCTATCTCATTTTTTTTAATTAAGTATTTCTTTCATATTCAGTTTACTTAGGATAAGAGAGGGATATTGTCTAGTTAAAAGTTTTAGTTCTTCTGTTTTTAATAAAAAAGAAGCTGCTATAATTATTTTAAATAAATTAAATAAATTTTAAAATGCAATTAGTAAATAGATATTTTAGTATAATTCTTTTGTTTGTTAGTACATTTTTTTATGCCCAAAATCCCATACCTCAAGATGAAGTAAGGGCTAAAATTGAGATTGAAAAAAGTGAGGGCAATATTAAAATTACAGGAACTGCAGAAAATCAAACAGATATTACAAAAAGCGCATCTTATAAATTATCTGTAATAAAAAACAATCACGCAAATAATAATAACTCCACAAATGCTCAGGAAGGAGTTTTTATTTTAAAGCCAAATGAACTAATAAAATTGTCAACTACTCAGGTTAATATTGCTAGTGATGACGAAGTAATTATATTATTAATATTTTTTAATGAGGACAAACAGATTATTAGTAAAGACCGTTTAGTTTTAGGCGAAGAAAAAAAAAAGAACAGCAGATAACGACCTTAGCTGTACCAGATGATAGTTTTGTTATGAGAGGTATTATAACTGATGATACTAAAACAAGAGTAGGTAAAGATTTTTATGATAAATATTACTATAAATATAATGATATTGGAATAAACGCAAAGGACATTGTTGTAATAGGAGAAGAATATAGTTTTGCTAGGAATACAAAAATAACTATTACAATTGAAAATGAGATTATATATGAGTTTATCGTAAGGCCTGACGACGAATTCTTAGAAGCGGTTTCTGATGAAGCAATAAGCAGAACCTATTATTACTTAAAAGAAAAAGAAAAACAAAGCAAATATTTCACTCAGTATTAATTTTATTCTTTTATTATGAAATTCATCTATTTTTCATTGATTTTATTTTTATTTTCATTTACTATTAAAGCACAAGCTTTAGTATATAAGCCAGTTAATCCAGCTTTTGGCGGGGATACTTTCAATTATCAATGGTTAATGAGTAGCGCAGAGAATCAAAATAAATTTAAAGAAAAAACAAGCGAAACTGAAACTAAAACGGATTTAGAGCAGTTTAAGGCTAGTTTAAATTCACAATTATTAAGTCAAGTATCTAGCTTACTTTATAAGCAACAATTTGGAACAGATGGTCTTTCGGAGGGTTCTTATACATTTGGGAGTTATGCTATAGATGTTTATCCTACTTCGAATGGTCTGTCGATAAATATACTCGATACTACCACAGGTGAGCAAACACAAGTAATAATCCCAAATAAATAATTATGAGAATTCTAACCTACTTTTTTTTACTCTTATTTCTTTCCAGTTGTGGAGCATTTTATAATCAGCCAACTGGAATCGAAAAAGCAATTATAGGAGAAGGCACTCCTGCAACTTCTCTGTTAAAAGATTTGCCTGAGCCTAAACAGCAGATTGTTGTTGGTGTTTACAAGTTCAGGGACCAAACAGGACAATATAAAGCAGTAGAAAACGGAAGCAGTTTTAGTACAGCAGTAACCCAGGGTGCTACTTCAATACTTATAAAAGCACTAGAGGATTCCAAATGGTTTATTCCAATTGAAAGAGAGAATATTGGTAATTTATTACAGGAACGAAACCTAATTCGTTCTACTCGCCAAGAATATAATAAAAATGCTAATCCTAATGAACCACAGTTAACGCCTCTTTTATATGCTGGAGTACTATTAGAAGGCGGAATTGTGTCATACGATTCAAACATAATTACAGGTGGTTTTGGTGCGCGTTATTTTGGTGCAGGTGGTTCGGTAAAATATCGTCAAGATCGTGTGACTATCTATTTGAGAATGGTATCGACTTCTAATGGTAAAATTCTTAAATCTGTTTATATATCTAAAACTATTTTATCACAAGCTATTGATGAAAGTTTATTTCGCTATGTCAACTTCAAACGGCTTTTAGAAGTAGAAACAGGTTATACTACAAATGAACCAATTCATATGGCAGTAACTGAAGCAATTGAAAAAGCTGTAGAATCAATGGTTTTAGGAGGGATTGAAGAAGGAATTTGGGAAGCAAATATTCCTCAGCCAGAGATTGATTCTTTGTTAAAAAAGTACAACAAAGAAAATCAAGATGCTGGTGTTGCAACAATTTATGGAAGAAAACTCGAACAAAGAAGGTCTAAATTTGCAATAGAAGTAAGTGGAGGTGCGACTTTGATGGATGGTGATTATGGAAATTCAGAAATCAGACCAATGGCACGTGGAGCCTTAAAGTATTTTTTCACTCCTGGTTTTAATTTAAGCGCCTCAACAAATGTTTTTAAACTAGCTAATAAATATGTTTTTGATGGCGGATATGCGACATTAGATCTTAATGCAGAGTTGATTTTGTTGCCAAAAGATAAATTAACACCTTATATTTTTGCTGGAGCAGGTTATGGGTTTAATTCAAAATTTGATAATACTCATACCAAAATTCAGTATGGACTTGGTTTGGAATACATGGCTTCAGATAATATAGGAATTAAAATGTTTGGAGAGCATAATCTCAATTTTAGCGATAATATTGATTATATAGAAAGAGGAGTTCGGGATGATTATTATTATCGTTTTGGTTTAGGTCTAACGTACTATTTTTCAAATAAAAAAAATCGTTAGATAATAAAGGTAATACTAATACCAAAAACAAATAGTCTTAGTTCATAAATAATATTAATTCCATAATGATGAAAAATATTTATCTTAAAATCAGTTTTGTTCTTCTAGTTTTGATGTCTTCTTGTAGTGAAGAAAAGATTGCTGGTGAAGAATATGGCACAGTAGAAGGAAAGGTAGTTAGTGCTTTGACTTTTTTACCTTTGGCAAACGTAAAAGTGTTTTCGAGTCCAAATTCAAGCATTGTTTTTACAGATGAGGAAGGAAAGTTTGTTGTTCCCAATGTCAAAGTTGGGGATTACTCTTTTGAAGCTCAAAAGGATGGTTATATTACTACGTATGAGGCTGCTACTGTAAATAGTGGTAAATCGACTAATTTAGTTTTTGAGCTAAAATTATCAACTACTAATAATAAGGCACCAACGGCACCTGTCCTTGTGACACCTGCTGATAATGCAATTAATCAAACTCTAGAATTAAAATTGACTTGGACAGCTACAGATACTGAAAAAGATAGCTTAAAGTATGAAGTTACATTAAGAAAAGATAGTAGTAATGATGTTGTAGTTTATTCAGATATTTCTAAACCTAACTATACATTAACGGGATTAACTTATAGCACTAAGTATTATTGGCAGGTTTCAGTATCAGATGGCGTAAATCCTCCAGTTTTAAGCGCCATTCGAACATTTACTACAACAGCTTTTCCAAATGCAAGATTTTTATTTGTTAAAAAAGAAAGCAATAATTACGTGATTTATTCAGGTGATGAGAGTGGAAATGAATTACAATTAACTAATTCGAGTATTAATAGCTGGCGACCAAGAAAAAATAATCAAGTTAAAAAAATCGCATTTATTAGAGCAAGTGGTGCTCAAAATCATATTTACACAATGAATCAAGATGGTTCAGGTGTTCTTAAACTGACTAATTCGGTTCCTATTGCTGGATTTAATTCGGATTTTATTAATTTCTCTTGGAACGCATCTGGAAGCCAAATTATTTATCCTTATTTTGATAAATTATATAGAATTAATAATGACGGTAGCGGTTTGACTAAAATTTATCAAACTGCAAATGGGAAGTTCATATCAGAATGTGATTGGAGTAATGATGGAACAAAAATTGCCTTGAAGGTAAATGATGCTAGCGGTTATAATGCAGAAATTTATGTAATTAATACTGCGGGTTCAATTGTTAATCAGGTTATATCTGGGTCGAGTGGAGCTATTGGAGGTTTAAATTTTTCTGTTAATGCTCAGAAATTAATTTTCACAAAAGACGTGTCAGGTTTTGAAGATGCTAATTATAGACAATTGGACACGAGAGTGTTTCAATATACTTTTAATAGTAACGTAGTTAGTGAGATAGGAATGGAGAAAATATCAGGAACATTAGACTTAGATGTAAGGTATTCTCCAAATGAAGCTGAGTTAATATTAATGAACACTTCTAACGATGGTATATCGGCTAAAAACATTATAAAGTATACTCCCCCCTCACTTAGTGTCGGAAGTTTACGAACAGTTTTGTTTACCAATGCTAGCATGCCGGATTGGGAATGATAAAAATAAACGAGTAAAAATACCCATCTTTAGCGATTTGGGTATTTTTTTTGTTTTCAATTTTTATTAATGCTTCTGCTTCTTACATTAAACACTTCCTAAATGCGAATACACAAAACCCAAAAAAAATATTTATCTTTGCCAAACAACCCAGCTGCCTCAAAGCAGCTTACACAACTACACTACATGAGTTCAGATACTAGTAAACGATATGCACTTCGCGGTGTTTCGGCATCCAAAGAAGATGTGCATAACGCCATAAAAAATATTGACAAAGGATTATTTCCTCAAGCATTTTGTAAAATTGTTCCTGATTATCTTACCCAAGACGAGGAATATTGTTTAATCATGCATGCTGATGGGGCAGGAACAAAATCTTCTCTGGCTTATATGTACTGGAAAGAAACAGGTGATATATCCGTATGGAAAGGGATTGCCCAGGATGCTTTAATCATGAATATTGATGATTTATTGTGCGTTGGAGCAACTGATAATATCTTGTTATCTTCTACTATTGGTAGAAACAAAAACTTGATTACTGCTGATGTAATTTCGGCTATTATCAATGGAACCGAAGAACTGATAAAAGAACTGGATTCCTTTGGCGTGACCATTCATTCAACTGGCGGGGAAACCGCTGATGTGGGTGATATCGTTCGTACCATAATCGTAGATTCTACTGTTACAGCTCGTATGAAACGTTCTAAAGTCATTGACAATGCTAATATCAAAGCAGGGGATGTGATCGTAGGTTTGGCTTCTTTTGGTCAGGCTACTTATGAAAAAAGCTACAATGGCGGAATGGGAAGCAATGGATTAACTTCTGCACGTCACGATGTATTCGGAAAATATTTGGCTACCAAATATCCAGAAAGTTTTGATGCGGCGGTTCCAGAAGACTTAATTTATTCAGGACAAGTAAAATTGACTGATGCCGTAGAGAATTCTCCTATCGATGCCGGACAATTAGTGCTTTCGCCAACCAGAACTTACGCACCTATTATCAAGAAAATTTTAGATCAATATGATGCTACAGTTATTCATGGTATGGTACATTGCAGTGGCGGAGCACAGACAAAAATTCTACATTTCGTAGAAAACCTACACATCATAAAAGATAATTTATTCCCAGTTCCTCCTTTATTTAAATTGATACAGGAACAGTCTAAAACAGATTGGAAAGAAATGTATCAAGTTTTTAACTGTGGACATCGCATGGAATTATACGTTCCTGAAGTAGTTGCGCAGGAGATTATCGCTATTTCGCAATCATTCAACGTTGATGCACAAATCGTAGGAAGGGTAGAAGCAGCAGATACTAAAAAATTGACAATCACCAGCGAATACGGAACTTTCGAATATTAATATAATTAGGAGCTATTCCTGCTGTCCGTTGTATCTTTTATCGTCTCGTTAAAAAACGAGACAATAAAAGGATGCCACTTCCATCAGGGCTAAAAACACAATGATATGTACGAATTAATTTTTTGGAAATATTTAGAGGAGGTTTACTTAAACCATCAAGAAGTGTATGAAGCACTCGATGAAGAAACAACTATTGAAGGCTTAGAAGAACTTCCTGTTCAAGTAATTATGAATAGAATAGCTTCTGTATTTTCAAAATGGGAAAAGGTAGATGAAAATAGCTGGAAAAATACCACTGGAGTAGGTGCTTTTCAAGTACTAACAACACCTCAAAGTATACAGATCGATTGCTATGGTACCGAAGGGAAGACAATGGATCAGTTAGTGAATATTATGGAAGAATATAAATGTCCATTATATGACCCACAAGTTCCTATGCGCTACGATGAAATGTATTCGCCTGAGTAGTATTATTTTGTAAATAAATAGGAATTCAAATTACACAATCGAAGTAAAAACTACCATAATACTGATATCTGATAATTAGCAAATGAATTTTGATTCTTTCCCTAACTTAATTCTCGAGGATGAAACGGTTTTACTTCGACCGCTTCTAGAAACTGATTTAGATAATTTATTAGATTTTTCAATTAACGAGCCTGATACTTGGAAATATTCTTTGGTACGTGCTAACGGAAAAGAGAATCTAGAAAAATACATTCAAATAGCACTAGCAGCTAGAGAAAGAAAAATAGAGTTTCCATTTATTGTTTTCGATAAAAAATCCGGTAAATATGCTGGTAGTACTCGTTTTTATGATATTAATGTTGCGCACAAAACACTGCAATTAGGATATACTTGGTACGGTGCAGCATATCGAGGAACAGGGTTAAACAAGCACTGTAAGTTTTTATTATTACAATTTGCTTTTGAAACTCTTGAGGTAGAACGTGTCGAGTTTAGAGCGGATAATGATAATAAAAGAAGTATTGCCGCGATGAAAAGTCTCGGCTGTAAGGAAGAAGGGGTACTACGAAATCATATGCGGTACCATCTCATAAAGTGTGTAAGTTAAAAAGTTATTCTGAAAATTTGAGCTAACTCAAAAGCTCAAAAATTTTC
>NZ_JASMRH010000026.1:0-61866 GCF_041431385.1 Flavobacterium sp. Arc2
CATTTCTTGTATTTCATATCTCAAATGTACTATTTGAAATTTAAAATATCACTCCGAACTTATAAGGGGCTAAAATATATATCTGTAATTTCATTTTTATTGAAAGCACTAAAATTTCGAAAATATTTGGGGCTTACTTTCAAGTCCTTTGTATAATAATAATAATAATAATCTTGTTTTCCTAAATCGTCCTTAACAGTTAATTTATCACAAACATGTCCCAAAATAGTAATTGCATTTTTAGTGATTTCATATTCAAACTTAGTGTTTTTAATTTTTGATCCAACAATATAAAACAAAGTATCCGATTCTATTTGACTCTTCAAATACAATCTATTTGTAAGCGGTTCATAAAGTTGATAGGCCATATACTGAGAATTAGTAACTTGTTTATAAGATCCCTTTTTAGCAATAAATATAGAAGTATCACCAAACAATCTAATAAGTTCCGGAGATTCAATAAGAGTTTTGTTATCTTTTTGATAATAAGATAGTTTATATTTTATTTCCCCTTCAAAATCCTGAGCGCAAACGGAAAATGAGAAAATTAAAAAAAAACAAAGAATCATATTATTCATAGTATATCTAGGTATGAGTTCCTGTTTTACAAAATTCTATCCTTTTCATAATTTGGATTGAAAACAAAAAAACTGAATAAAACAAATAAGTATTTTTTATTTAATTTTCGCTTCGTAGTCTGAAACCGTTTTATATTCTCTATTTTTTATAATTATTCGATACATTCCTTTATCCAAAATAAAATGAGCTTCTTGGTCTTTATTTTCAATTTCAATGACATCAGCCGGAACTCCTTCTTTTTCAAATTCATTTATTCGATACGCTAAAGCCAACACAGGAAATTCTAAAATAGATTCTGTAGCAATGCGGTATGCTTTTCTTCTTCCTTCTAAAGTCAACCAATCTGGCCTACCGTTTTTATAAATTGTAACTGGATGAATTATTCTGCAATCAGCAACACCATTATCTTTACTACCATTAAATGTCTCCCCTTTTCCATTAACCATAATTACAGGTTTAACTTGATTTGCAATACTGATATAGGGGTTGTTGAATTCGGGGGAACCCTTCTCTGAACAAGCTATTTGATCAATTGTAAATGGATTAACTCCTGTCTTATCGTTTAATCTTGCTGCCATTGCTTTTTCCCAACTACTAATCCCTGGAATTCCTTCGTTAAGATGATCATACCCGCAGTGAATTAAAAACTTATCATTGGGATGCTTTGCCATCATCTTAGCAATATTTTCAGCTTGCTCCATCTCTCTGTCTTTTCCAGTCTTCCCTTTGACATACGTATATTCATAATTAAATAAAACAAAACCAATATTCAGGGCTTCTTTAATTAAATTAGAATATTGTGATTCATGTAAATACAAACTACCACTTTCCAAATTTGCAAAATTACGGGAGTTAATCAATGTATCTTCTAATGCCTCAATTCCCAGATATTTATAACCATTTTTATATAGACCTTGCAATAAAGAGGTAGTAAAAACTCTATGCCTAGAATTATTATGGGCTTCATTTATTATTATTACCCTTTCTTTTTGAGATCGTTTTATGATGTAATCTTTAGCATTCTGTGGCTTAAATTCATTAAAATACAAGCTGTCTTTTTCAGAAAGTGATTGTTTTTTAGCTCCTTGCATATCCCAAGCTTGCAGTGCTTTAATATAATTTCCATTTATTGAAAAATCTACAGCAGCAGATTGAAATCGCCAAGGAACAGTGTCCTTTTGCAGCTTATTACTTATATCTTCAGAAAACTTATAAATTTCTTTTTTATTTTGAGCATTCATTTCGATACTAATCAAAATTATACATATTAAAATGGCTAAAGCTTGTTTCATAGATTTTTACATTTAAGTTCAACTACTCAAATATACACTTTTTTCTTACATCACTTTCAAACAATCTCATTTCCAAATTTCCCAACAAAAACCTATCTTCGCTTTTAATTAAGAGTAAAGAAAATAGAACAAAGAAAAAAGACACGAAACAGCTATATTCTTTGCTCTATATTCTATTTTCAATCTTTACTCTATTTTCCAAATAATTTAAAATGTCCAACAACCTCCTACTTACTCCTATTGAATACTTAAAAGGCGTTGGCCCTAGTCGGGGCGAATTATTGCGTAAGGAATTGGGGATTCATAAGTACAAGGATTTAATCAATTTATACCCCAACCGCTATATTGATAGAACGCGTTATTACAAAATCAACGAGTTGCAAAACAATGTTGCCGAGGTACAAATCATTGGTAAAATCGTCAATATAAAAACCGTCGAATTTGCCAAAGGCAGGAAACGCCTCGTCGCCACTTTTGTGGACGATACAGGGCAGATGGAATTGGTATGGTTTCAGGGACAAAAATGGGTTCGGGAATCGTTGAAGCTAAACGAAATTAGCGTGATTTTCGGGAAGTGCACTTCGTTTAACGGAGCCTACAATATGGCACATCCAGAAATTGAAGCCATGAGCGAGCACGAGCAAAGTTTGCGTTCTGCGATGCAACCTGTATACCCGTCGACAGAAACTCTGAACAACCGCGGGCTTTCAAACCGGGTAATCAATAAATTAATGCAACAGCTTTTTATGGAGACTCAGGCGCTGTTTACTGAAACCCTACCGGAGTATCTATTGCAGGAATTGCAACTGATTCCTAAAAAAGCCGCTTTATTCAATATTCATTTTCCCAAAAGCGCTGAAGCGTTGGCGAAAGCCCAATTCCGATTAAAATTTGAAGAATTGTTCTTTATCCAATTGCAATTAATTACCAAAAACCTAGTTCAAAAACACAAAATAAAAGGGCATCCGTTTACTAAAGTGGGTGACAATTTCAATGATTTTTATCAGAACCACCTTCCTTTCCAACTCACCGGAGCACAAAAAAGGGTGATTAAAGAAATTAGAACTGACATGGGAAGTAACGCCCAAATGAATCGGCTATTACAAGGCGATGTAGGTTCTGGAAAAACGATTGTGGCCTTTATGAGTATGTTACTTGCGCTCGATAATGGGTTCCAAGCCTGCTTGATGGCACCTACAGAAATCCTAGCCAATCAACACTTTATTGGATTGTCAGAATTGGCAAACGAACTAAACATAAACATTCGAATACTGACGGGATCAACCAAAACGTCAGCTCGAAAAATCATATATGAAGAGTTAGAAAACGGAAGCTTACAAATACTGATTGGTACACATGCCTTACTCGAAGACAAAGTGAAATTTCAAAATTTAGGATTGGCCGTAATTGATGAGCAGCACCGTTTTGGGGTAGAACAGCGTTCTAAATTGTGGAAGAAAAACGAAATTCCGCCACACATTTTGGTAATGACTGCCACTCCTATTCCGCGAACGCTGGCGATGAGTTTGTACGGCGATCTGGATATTTCAGTTATTGACGAATTGCCTCCGGGAAGAAAACCCATTCAAACCGTGCATCGTTTTGATAGTAATCGACTAAAAGTTTGGAAATTTATAAGAGACGAAATTGGTCTAGGCCGACAAATATATATTGTCTATCCGCTGATACAAGAATCCGAGAAAATGGATTTTAAAGATTTAATGGACGGTTATGAAAGTATTTCCCGCGACTTTCCTTTGCCCCATTATTCCATTTCTATTTTGCACGGAAAAATGAAACCAGCCGACAAAGATGCTGAAATGAAACGTTTTTCGGATGGAAAAACTAACATTATGGTTGCTACAACTGTTATTGAAGTTGGGGTAAATGTTCCTAATGCTTCGGTAATGATTATCGAAAGTGCTGAGCGTTTTGGACTTTCACAATTGCATCAATTGCGCGGTCGTGTGGGTCGTGGTGCTGACCAGAGTTATTGCATCTTGATGACGAGCCACAAATTAAGCTCTGATAGTAGAACCCGAATGGAAACGATGGTGAGTACTAATGACGGCTTTGAAATTGCCGAAGTAGATTTAAAACTCCGTGGTCCGGGAAACCTGATGGGAACGCAGCAAAGTGGCGTTTTAAACCTTCAAATTGCCGACATTGTTAGGGACAGAGACATTTTGGCTTTAGCCAGAGAAAAAGCCATAAAAATCCTAACTGCTGATGCCCCTTTGCAAAAACCAGAACACGCTACTTTAAGAAGTGTTTACATTGAGTTGACTAAAAAGAAAAACATATGGAATTACATCAGTTGATATTTTTTCATAAAATTTAGTTTTTTTTGAGAATCGAATTAAACCTTTGTCTATTTTTAACGTCTTATTGTGAAGTCTAAAATAGTGAACAATTTATTTTTTGCTGTTTTTTACTTTTTAATTTATTTAAAACAATAACCTAATCGTCATTATTTGAACGATTAGGCTTTTCTATATGGCTTTTAAAAAATAGTTGTATGTACAATTGTTAAATAAAAACAAACCTATTATGTTTTTCAATTGTAAAACTTAAATTTGTTTTTTTAACAAAAAAATTTGAAACCTAATCCTACTTTACTACATAACCATGAAAATAAAATACTTAGTTTACGGCCTACTCATTGTTGGTTTTGGTGCTTTCATCAGCTACCGAATTATTGAAAACAAAGGAGATGCAAAACCAGACAGCAGCAAATCAGGAAAACCAAAAGCAATACGTTTAGCAGGGATTGTGGTTCAGCCAGAAACTTTTGATAATAACTTGTCTCTTTCTGGTTCTATTGAGGCCAATGAGCAAGTAGAGATCCGTTCTGAGGTTTCAGGTATTGTAGAAAGCATCAATTTTCAAGAAGGAAGTAATGTTAGTAAAGGACAATTACTTTTTAAAGTTAATGACAGAGAATTAAGAGCACAGTTGAGCCAGGCAAACACAAAGGAAACCCTAGCCTCAGAAAATGAAAGAAGAGCCAAACTTTTATTGCAAAAAGAAGCCATCAGTCAAGAAGAATATGAAGTCGCCAGAGCTGAATATGCTTCAATGAAGGCACAAAGCCAGTTGATTAAGGCACAAATAGCTAAAACAGCCGTTAGAGCTCCGTTCTCAGGAAGAATAGGATTGCGTTCTATTTCTGTGGGAACCTATATCACCCCTACTATTTTAGTGGCAAATTTGGTTAATATTGGAAAGTTAAAAATTACTTTTTCAATACCTGAAAAATATGCAAATCAGATAAAAAACAATACTATTTTAAGTTTTAAAGTTGCTGGATCTACTGAAAAATATACCGCTACCATTTATGCTATCGAACCTTCGGTTGAAGTTTCAACGAGAACTCTACAAGTTCGTGCCATTGCTGACAATAAAGACGGAAAGTTATTACCCGGTACTTTTGCAGATGTTGAGCTGCCATTGGCGGTCATTAAAGATGCGATTGTAGTTCCCACACAAGCCGTAATCCCAGTGCAAAACGGAAATAAAGTATTTATTTCTGATTTTGGTAAAGCCAAAGAAATCATGGTAGAAACAGCTACAAGAACAGATGCTTCTCTCTTGATTTTATCTGGATTAAAAGCGGGTGATACCGTAATCACCAGTGGTGTTATGTCTTTAAAAAATGAAACTCCTGTAAAAATAATCATCAAATAATTTAAAGTTATTTGGACGGGATAAAGCATTAGCAAACTCCTCACCTAGTAACGATATCTTATTAATCCCATAAAAAATGAGTTTATCTACATTAAGCATTAAAAGACCGGTGATGACCATTGTTATGAATTTAACAATCGTATTGTTTGGTATTATAGGATACACCTATCTCGGGGTACGTGAATTTCCCTCAATCGATCCTGCGCAGGTTTCCATCCGGACTAATTATACGGGAGCCAACTCAGATATTATTGAATCCCAAATCACGGAACCGCTTGAAAAAGCGATTAACTCTATTGATGGAATTAGGAATATCACCTCTTCCAGTTCGCAGGGAAGCAGTTCGATTACGGTAGAATTCAACTTAGACAAAGATCTTGAAGAAGCCGCAAATGATGTTCGTGACAAAGTATCACAAGCCATTCGGAGTTTACCGCAGGATATTGATGCGCCGCCTGTTGTTTCTAAGGCTGATGCCAATAGTGATGCAATTATTTCTATGACGGTACAAAGTGATACGCGCTCACCGCTCGAACTGAGCGACTATGCCGAAAATGTGATTTCGCAACGCCTGGAAACCATTCCAGGTGTGAGTGGTGTTCAAATTTGGGGACAAAAGCGTTATGCCATGCGTCTTTGGATTGATCCAGTTAAATTAGCTTCTTACGGTTTAACCGTTGCCGAAGTGCGTACTGCTTTAAATGCACAGAATGTCGAATTGCCATCTGGGAAATTGACGGGTGCCAATACTGAATTGACAGTGAAAACCGTTGGTAATTTGGCTACAGCCGAAGAATTCAATAATATTATCATTCTAACAGAAGGAGAAAAAACTGTTCGCTTGAGTGATATTGGAAAAGCCGAATTAGGTCCTGAAAATATTGAAACCAAATTAAGTCAATCAGGATTGCCCCTAGTAGGACTGGCAATTGTTCCGCGTCCAGGAGCAAACTATTTAGATATTTCTAAGGCTTTTTACGAGCAGTACGAGGCATTAAAAAAAGATTTACCACAAGATATCCGATTAAATATTGCTTTAGACAACACTATTTTTGTAAAAAAATCAGTGCTTGAAGTAGCTGAAACATTGGGAATATCAATATTCTTAGTAATTCTTATTATTTATTTATTCTTTAGAGACTGGGCAATTGCTTTTAGGCCTTTAATTGATATTCCTGTTTCCTTAATTGCTACTTTCTTTATCATGTGGTTGTTTGGATTTTCTATCAATGTATTGACTTTACTAGCTATTGTATTAGCAACCGGGTTAGTAGTCGATGACGGAATCGTAGTAACCGAGAATATCTTTAAAAAAGTAGAAGAAGGTATGACGCCTATCGAGGCAGCTATTAAAGGATCAAACGAGATATTTTTTGCAGTAATCTCTATTTCAATTACGCTGGCAGCCGTATTTCTACCCGTTATATTTCTGGAAGGATTCGTGGGCCGATTGTTTAGGGAATTTGGTGTCGTCATAGGTGCAGCCGTTTTAATTTCGGCTTTTGTATCGTTGACCTTAACACCTATGCTGAATGCCTATTTAATGAAAGGCGGCGAACAAAAAAAATCAAAATTTTACAATTTAACCGAACCTTATTTCAAAAAATTAAACAGCAATTATGCAGCTGCATTAGGACGATTTATGGCTAAAAAATGGTGGAGTTTCCCCATCTTATTCGCTTGTTTTGGATTGATTTTTGTCTTTTATAATTTGATCCAAAAAGAAACCGCGCCTTATGACGATCGTAGCTCTTTGATACTACGAATCACTGCTCCGGAAGGCTCTAGCTACGAATATACAGATCGTTTCATGCAAGAAATCTCTAAATTAGTTGATGACTCTATCCCTGAGAAAAAAGTGAGTTTAGTGGTTACCTCTCCTGGATTTGGATCTTCTTCAGTAAATAGTGGTTTTGTGCGTCTGTCGCTTAAAGAACCTAGTGAAAGAAAGTTGTCTCAAGAAGAAATTGCAGACAAATTAACCAAATGGACCAAACAATATCCAAATGCTAAAACATCTGTTACGCAACAGCCCACTATATCTGTAAATAGACGTGGTGGTTTGCCGATCCAATACATTATTCAAACGCAAAACTTTAGTAAGCTAGAAGATAAAATTCCCGTGTTTATGGAAGAAGTGGACAATGACCCCACTTTTTCAATGTCTGATGTAAATTTAAAGTTCAACAAGCCCGAGCTTAATGTCACTATTGATCGTGAAAAAGCAGAGAGTTTAGGAATTTCTGTTATTGATATCGCCCAAACCTTACAACTTTCCTTGAGTGGGCAGCGTTTTGGTTACTTTATGAAACAAGGAAAACAGTATCAAGTAATTGGACAATTTGATCAGCAAGACCGTTCAAAACCATTGGACTTAACCTCGATGTATGTAAAAAACAACAAAGGGGATCTTATTCAAATGGACAACATTGTAAGTATTGAAGAGCAAAGCAAGCCTCCACAGTTGTATCATAATAATAGATTCATGTCGGCAACTGTTTCTGCTGGTCTCGCTCCCGGCAAAAGTATCAGTGACGGAATTGAAGCAATGGAAAAAATTAGAGCCAAAGTCCTCGATGATACATTCACCACTGATTTAGGGGGAGAATCAAGAGATTTTGTTGAGAGTAGTTCTAATACTTCTTTTGCCTTTGGACTGGCTTTGTTATTAATCTTCTTAATTCTGGCAGCCCAGTTTGAAAGTTTTATAGATCCGTTTATCATTATTTTAACCGTTCCTATGGCCGTTGCAGGTGCTTTATTCTCCTTATGGTTATTTGATCAAACTTGGAATATTTTCAGCCAAATTGGAACCGTCATGCTAATTGGATTAGTAACTAAAAACGGAATTTTAATTGTAGAATTTGCTAACCAACTCCGAGAACAGGGAAAACCAAAACTGGAAGCCATTCTGGAAGCTTCAGAAGCACGTTTAAGACCTATCTTAATGACTAGTTTAGCCATTTCATTGGGTGCCTTACCTATTGCTTTGTCACTTGGTGCAGCATCTACCAGTAGAATTGGTATGGGAGTCGTTATTGTAGGAGGAACTATATTTTCTTTGGTTCTAACCTTATTTGTTATTCCTGCACTTTATTTTATGTGGTCTAAAGCCAAAAAACATTATCCAGAATTTGAACACATCGAAGAATATGAAAATGAAAGTAAATAAAATTATGTCTTCTAAAACACTATTTCAAAGTCTGCTTATCTTCTTTTTTTGTGTTCTAAAAGGAAACGCACAGGAGTTACTAACGCTCAAAGATGCGGTACAAATCGCTTTAGAAAATAATTACGAAATTAAGATTGCCAAAAACGATTTGAAAATTGATGAAACTAACGTCAGTGCAGGAAATGCCGGAATGTTACCTACTGCAACCGCATCAATTGTCAATAACAACAACATACAAAATCTTTCACAAACACGTACTGATGGAACAACAAACAGCCTCGATAATGCTAAAAGCAATAGCTTAAACTATGGCGTGACCTTAGGCTGGACTATTTTTGATGGGATGAGAATGTTTGCCATGAGAGACCAACTAAAAGAGTTGCAAAAACTGGGAGAGAACCAACTAAAGCTTACGGTTATTACAAAAATAAGCGACGTTCAAGCCGCCTACTTCGATTTAGTACAGCAACAACAGCAATTGTCTGCGCTTGATAGTACGTTAGTTATTTCAAACCAGCGAGTAACTTTGGCACAAAATAGATTTACCATTGGAAAAGCATCTAAATTAGAAGTATTAAACGCTCAAGTAGATATTAATACAGACAAGGTAAGCTTATTGAGACAGAAAGAAATGTATGCTAATGCTAAGGTCTTACTAAATCAAATTTTGGCCAGAGACGTTACTACTGATTTTAAAGTAGCTGCTGTTTTTGTGATGGACAAACAATTAGATTTTACTGAGTTAAAAGGGTTAGCTGAGAAGCAAAATCCACAAGTCGAAGCACTTATCATTAGTAAAAAAGTAGCTGAATTAGAACTTAAAAAAATAAAATCAGGTCGTTATCCTACCGTAACGGTAAATACAGGCTATAACTTTACTGATACAGAGTCGAGCCTTGGTTTTACAACACAATCCTCTGCTAGAGGACTTAATTATGGTTTTAGCGCTTCTCTAAATCTGTTTGATGGATTTGCACAAAAGCGCAATGAAAAAATTGCCGCCTTACAAGTTGACAATTCCAGTATTTTAATAGAACAACAAAGTGTAGCACTTCATGCACAATTAGCAACAGCCTATCAAACTTATGTGACCAACTTAGATTTAATTGAGCTAGAAGAAAAGAACGAGGCTATTGCCAAACAAAATCTAGACATTACCTTAGATAAATTCCATATAGGAACAATAACCACCTTAGAATTTAGAACGGCACAATTGAACTATGTAAATGCTACAGTACGGTACAGTAATGCCCAATTTCAGGCAAAATTATCAGAAATTGCTTTAAGAGAATTAGCAGGGAATCTTAATTTTTAAATTAAATTTGTGAAAAAAATTTCGCATTAATGATTACCTACAACCCAAAAGACTGGATTACTTTTATTTTTCGTTTTCACAAAGCCGACACTTTCCGCCAACTGATTCCTATGATGATTTTCATAGGAGCCTATTCCGCTGCGATTGCCTACCTTGAAATAGAATATTGGGATTTGCCCGAAGACAGTCATGTCAAGAACATTTCCATCATGCATGGAATGCTGGGTTTTGTGATCTCTTTATTACTAGTTTTCAGAACAAATACCGCTTACGATCGCTGGTGGGAAGGACGAAAAATATGGGGCAGTTTAGTGAACAACTCTCGTAATCTGGCCATAAAGCTGTCCGCAATTTTAACTGATGAATCAGACCGCGCTTTTTTCAGGAAAATAATACCCAGCTACGCCTCTATCCTGAACAAACATTTAAAAGACGAAGAAACCAGCAAGCAGCTTTTTGACGATATCGTCATAGAACACCACAAGCACAGACCCAATCAGGTGGCCAAAGTATTGTTTTACAAGATAAATGACCTTTATAACTCCAGGAAAATAACGGGCGACCAACTCATAATCTTAAACCATGAGATACAATCCTTCACGGATATTTGTGGCGCTTGCGAACGCATAAAAAACACCCCTATCCCCTATTCTTACAGTGCTTTCCTCAAGAAATTCATCTTTTTTTACGTGATGACATTGCCTTTTGGATATGTATTTAATCTGGGGTACTATGTAATTCCCGTAGTTGTATTTATCTTTTATGTTCTGGCCAGTTTAGAATTAATTGCCGAAGAAATCGAAGACCCTTTTGGTAACGACGCTAACGATTTACCCACAAAAAAAATAGCCGAGAACATCAAAAGACACGTCGAGGAATTACTTTAAAACGAACACTTTTTATCCTTTTTTTTCAGGAGCAATTCCCGTCATTCGTTACAATCCTTTTGGCACAAAACCCTTTTTCTAGGCTGTTTCAGGAGCTTCTTTCAGTCACTCTGCCCCATCCAGAAAAAAGCGGTTTTCTTCCTGCAAGGGATTTCACTACTACCGCGGCTAAAAAAATCCTGCTAAAAAAACCCGTTTACGGTTTTCCGTAAAGTAGGTGGAGGAAAAGGGATTATATTTGAAAAAAAATAATTTATCAGATTTTTCGGTAAAATAGCATATATTTGAATAACTGAAAAGGCGCTATTCAATAGCGACAATCTACCTGATTTGGGGGTGTATAGTCACAATGGAGTAGTGAGTATATAAAAGTTGATTGAAAATTAATGCTTTTGACATTCAGAACACTAATGACAGCACTAATAAAAATTGGAATATTAATATTTGTAGCTTTTAATAAGAAAGAAATGCCACTACAAGTACAATTTTTTCACGTTACAATATAAAAGTAAAAAATGAAAAGTAAAAATACTGCTTCTTTCTTGGCATTATTCTTAGGTGGAATTGGAATTCATAGATTTTATTTAGGACAAACAGCAAAAGGTATATTCTCTCTAATTTTTTTCTGGACCTATATTCCGTTATTTATAAGTATAATTGATTTTATAATTTTTCTAACTATGTCTGAAGAAAAATTTAATCTTAAATACAATCCATTAACAAAAAATGTAAATTCTAATTATAAAAAAGAGAAGGTAATGCCACAAAATTTAGTGCAAAATCCCGTTAACAACATCAAAGCAACCGTGACAACTTCAGGTTTTTCAAATAACTCTAATGACGACTCAGTAATTGATATTTCGGATCAGTCTTACACAATACCACCAATAAGTAATTTAAAACACAATGTCGACGTACCTGCATGGAAACATCAATATGTTTACTCGTATGAAGAGATAAATAGAGCTTCAAGCGAACAAAAGAAGTTTTATAGTATTTTCAAAAACAGCTTCTTAAATAATGAGTATTATGATTTAGAGGGAAACACAAATTATGCTTTCATTCTATTATTTGACTTACTCGCTGAATATGATAATTCTAAAGACATTCCTAAACTTGAGAACCAGCTTAAAACTTTGGGGCAATACTATCCTAAAACAAAGTCATACGCAGTATCATTTCTTCAACAAAAATTAAAAAACAATACTGCTTTATCGAAAGAAGCGGATACTTATTCTTATATCAATTCCTATGAGCAATATTGGGAATTAGGGAGCAAATACAAAGACAAGTTAATATTGAATGATAAGGATGTAGAACTCCTTAACAATATTTATTATCCAAGTAATAACTTTTTCAACATTGAGTATTGTGGTCTTGAAATCCTAAAACTTTATATTGCCGTAATTTCAGCGTTAAAACAAAAATATATTCAAGAAGAAACGACTATTGATCAACAATTCTTAATTATTTCAGATATAATTGCAAGGAAGCAATTCAAATATAGAAATGGTAGTCCGAATTACAGGTACATTATTGAATCGACACCTAGAGAATTCTATTCTCTTATTTTCAAATATTGTGAAAATGCAGTTCGTGAATATTATAGTCATAAGCGAAAACTAAATACTAATATTTATTATAATAATGAAGAAGTTATAACAGAGTTTGAAACAAAAATAATCTCTAAAGTAACTGAATTGTTACCAATATTAATTTTGAAAGCAAGTCCTCCGGACAAAGCGACAGAGATCGAGCTATACTCACAAAATACAAATCGTTGGAAAATTAAGTTTGAAGAATTAATAGCAAACTATAATGAAAATTCAAACGAGTTTATTGATTCAATTCATTCTCTTGCATTACTAAACGAAAAGAATCCGTCAATTGAGAACATCTTTTTTGAAGCTTCAAAGTTTATCTCTAAATATGATAAGGAATCTGCGCTCACTTTTTATGTTTCTTATTTATACTGCGATTTGGAATCCACCACTTTCAACAATAAACAACTTACCAAAACCATCCAGAAAAACTTGTTCAAAACAAATGAACAATTACACGCTTTTGAAAAAATTATTAGTGAACTAATTAAAGACAAGGATATAGATAAAGCTCTGGAAGACGTCTCTAATTTGTATAAGGTTAAACGTAAAAAAATAAAGCTTAACACGGCATCAATCAATGAAGTTCAGCAACAACATTCCGGCACAGTTGAACTACTGAATGAATATTTAAAGGATGATTTTGAAGATGAAAACAACGCCATAAAATCGCAAGAAATAAGCAATGAAGAAATCCAAATTGAGATAACTCAAAAAAACGAAGAAGCTCAGCAGTCCGCTTTTGTTAGTGAATTATCTTTTACAACAATACATACAACGGCATTAGAACTATTTGCTAAAAGCAATTTTTCAATACCTCAAGAGGAGTTTGAAGTATTTGCCAAATCAAAAGGAGTCTTTAAAAACTCATTGATTGAAAGTATTAACGATACTTGTTACGAGTTTTTGGATGATGTATTGATTGAGGAAGAAGACGATTACTACACCATCAACATTAACTACTTTCAAAAAATATCTACAATATGATAAATAACATTAAACCTAAAGAAGCTACATCAATTATCAATTCATTAATTGGGGGCGTAGTTCCAAAAATTGGCGTTCAACATATTGCTGTTGGACGTTCGGAAGAAATAAATGCAGTTGTTTCTGCATTAGAAGATGTAAAGAATGGACACAGCATGGTGAAATTCTGGATTGGTGACTTTGGGTCAGGTAAATCCTTTATGCTTCATTTGCTTAATACTGTTGCTTTAAAACAGAAATTTGTCGTAGCAAATGCTGACTTCACTCCCGACAATCGTCTGTATTCCAATGACGGAAAAGGTGTTGCATTATACGCTGCCATTATGGATAATGTATCTATTCAGACCAAACCTGAAGGTGGAGCTTTACCTACTTTATTGGAAAAATGGATTGAACAAGTGATTTCTAAAACTGCAGAAGACAACAATATTTCCTTAATAGATATTCGTAACGAACAATATTTGAAGCTTATACAAAGCAATATTATGAAAACCATTAATGACATCACAGATGTTGGTGGTTTCGATTTTGGAGTGGTTGTAATGAAATATTACGAAGGATATATAACTGATGATGAGCAATTAAGAAGAAATGCCTTGAAGTGGCTCAAAGGAGAATACAAAACGAAAACCGAAGCGAGACAAGATTTAGGAGTAAGAGAAGTCATTAATGATTTGAATTACTATGATATGCTCAAAAATTTTTGTAAATTATTTGTAAGTATGGGCTATAGCGGCTTTATGGTGAACTTAGATGAAGCTATTAATCTTTACAAAATTTCAAATTCTGCTGTTAGAGAGAAGAATTACGAAAAAATATTGACGATTTATAACGATTGTTTTCAAGGAAAAGTCACTAATTTATTTTTCAACTTTGCGGGTACAAAAGAAGTTTTAGAAAATCAACGCAGAGGCTTTTTTAGTTATGACGCTCTAAAAACAAGATTAATAACTAATAAATATGAAACAGCCGAAATAAGAGATTTTGCGCAACCGGTGATTCGTCTACTTCCTCTTGACCATAATGAAATATTTGTATTGCTTAAAAAGTTGAAAGCTATATTTGATTACAATTACAAAACGGAAATATCAATCAATGATGAAGATATTCAACAGTTTATGGAAGAGTTATTTAACAAACCTGGAGCCTCAGAATTTTTAACGCCAAGAGAAGTTATTCGAGATTTTCTCAACATACTCAATATTCTTCGACAAAATCCAGAAATAGACAAAAAGAAGCTTTTTGGAGATTTAGAAATTTCAGATGAAAGACCTGCTGAATTTTCATTAGATAGCATTGAAGAATTATAATGTCGTTTAATTTACTTTCAGAGCCAATACGAAAATATGTTCGTGATATGCATTGGGAACAATTGCGCCCAATTCAAAATGCTGCTATTACTAAAATTATTTCTTCTGAAGACAATTTTATTTTAGTGTCAAGAACGGCATCAGGAAAAACAGAGGCTGCTTTTTTACCAATCCTTTCAAAAGTTGATTTTAACGAATCTGGTGTTCAAGTACTCTACATTTCGCCTTTAATTGCTTTAATAAACGACCAGTTTTTTCGCATTGAAGAACTTTGTAAAAATCTCGATGTAACTGTCACAAAGTGGCATGGTGAGGCCAACAAAACATTGAAAGACAAACTAATAAAACAACCAAACGGAATAATATTAATTACGCCTGAATCATTGGAAGCAATGTTTGTGAATAAGCCTTTCAATATAAAACAGTTGTTTTCAAATCTCAAATATGTAGTTATAGATGAAATACATTCATTTATCGGTACAGACAGAGGAATTCAATTAAAATCTATTTTATCAAGACTACAACAGCTGAATTCTAAAGCGTACAGCATTGTTGGTCTATCAGCTACAATGAGTGAAGAAAATAAATTTTCAGAAGTAAAAGAATTTACTGGTAATGCTGAGAAGACTAAAATATTAATTGACAGAACCGCCAAAGAAATTAATGCTCAATTTCGCTACTTCAAAAATGAAACCGAAGAGTTACCTTTAGAACTTTTGAAAAATTTATACCTAGAAACAAGAGATAACAAGGTTTTAATCTTTCCCAATAGTAGAGGACGAGCTGAAGAGGTAGCGGTAAAACTTAAAAAGATTTCAGGCCGGGTGAATGGGCATTCTAATTATTTTTCACATCACTCATCAGTGGACAGAGAAGTCAGAGAGTACATTGAATATTTTGCAAAGAACAACAATAGACAAAACTTTTGCATTTCTTGCACATCAACACTTGAATTGGGAATTGACATTGGAACAGTTGATGAAGTGGTTCAAATTGACGCAACTCATAGCATTGCTTCATTGATTCAAAGAGTTGGAAGAAGTGGACGAAAAGAAGGAGAAAGCAGTAATTTGTTTCTGTATGCTACAAATAAATGGAGCTTACTTCAATCTATTGCTTGTTGGTTATTATACAAAGAAGGTTTTATTGAAGCACCTCAAAAAAACGAAAAGCCCTATGATATTCTAGTCCATCAGGCCTTATCGATAACAAAAGGATATTCAGGTATTAAATTAACGGATTTAATAAATCAACTAAAAGAAAATGCTGCGTTTAAACAAATTGAATTATCTGAAATAGAACAAATCCTTAATCATTTAATTGAAATTGATTTCCTTGAAAAATTACAACACGAAGTTATAATCGGTGTAGAAGGAGAAAAAGTCGTAAATAGTCGTGATTTTTATAGCGTATTTAAAACTGAAGAAAATTTTAAAATAGTAAATGCAGGTAATAAAATTGGAGAAATACCCTTTTCATTACAAATAATTGAAGATGAAAATATTTTGCTATCTGCTAAAATTTGGAAAATTAAATTCATTGACCACAAGGCTAAAAAGATAGAAGTAGTGCCTACAAATGATGGAAAACCACCTAAATTTTCGAGTAATGGGGCAACATTACATCTAAGAATTAGAGAAAAAATGCTCGAAATTCTTTACTCAAAAACAAACTACGATTTTCTTGACCAACCAAGTTGTAACGAAATAGAAATTCTTCGTAAAGATTTTTCTGTTTTCGAAATACTTGATTTGCACACTGACCGTCCTTTATTTTTAACAGAAAGAAACTTGCAACTATTCACTTTTGCAGGGACACGGATAAACAGGACTATACAATTACTCTTAAATATTGCAGGAATAAAAAATTCCCTTGATGAGAGAGAATCCAAGTGTCTGTTTTATATAGAGATTCCTCAAGAAGAATTAATCTCAAAATGGAGTTCTATAGCTCTCCCATTAACCGATATTGATAGTCATATTTCTATACTTTTAGGAGTAAATCCAGCATTATTAGATTTTTCTAAATGGGGTATTTATTTACCGGTGAACTATAAAGTAAAGCTTATAAAAGATAAATACTTTGACATCGAAAAAACACAACAACTTTTAACAACAATGAAGTTAATAGTAAATAAGTAATTACCCCCGCTACAGCCCGAATCCTTTCGCGTGGTAGCTATTTAAAAAAGCTAAAGATTTTATATTTACAGTAAACTCAATTTAAAAAGAACCGATCAAGAAAGTTGTAATAAACTTCTAGAAAACACAAAGAATGAAATTCGACAGAAAAGATAAAATAGAAATATTTGAAAATGCAATTAGCTGGATTGTAGTATTTGGCTTGTTTGTTTATGGTGGCGGAAAAGCATTACAATTTGAAGGAGCTAGTGCGATTGAGAAAACAGTTTCAGAAATGACTGGAATGCAATTGATGTGGGCTTTTTATGGTTATTCTAAATCATATGCAATAACTTTAGGACTTTTTGAAATAATGGGAGGGGCTTTGATTTTGATAAAAAGAACTAGACTTATTGGTTGTTTAATTGCCTCTACTATACTTGTCAATGTGATCTTACAAGACATATATTTCGAAGTGCATTATGGAGCTCTAAAAGCAGCGATTCTGTACCAATTGTTAATACTAATCATTTTATGGTTAAATAAAGAAAAAGTTATTCAAAGCATAAAGGCATTAATGAATTTCAATAAGTTTCAACAACCGAAATCTAAATTTTTAATCAAATTAGTTATTGCTTTTACATGTTTTGTATTATTTAGAATAGCAGAATATTATATAACAAGAAAATGGTAAAGCCAGCAGTTAAATAAACCGACCGAACCGATATTTTAGCGCAAACGTTGGCCCTGACTGCTCGGATATATTTTTTCCCATCGTTAGCGCAGAATTGCATTCTGTGCCCGCAACAATGAGTAAACAAGCGTAAACCTGAGAAGTGAAAAGTTCAAAAAGAACTGGTGAAAATAAATTGCAATTGATAATTGGCATGGGTACGGATTACAAATTCGTGTTATCGGGATAATAAACTTTAATTAAAACAATTCATAATCAACAACCTCGGGGCAAGCCACGAGGTTGTTGATTATAAAAATATATTTTGATTGCGAGGCAAGCCCTGGGGAATTAAACCCACAATGAGGGATTAAAAGGCGAGCCGTTATTTTAAAATTTGTTGAAATATCATTTTAACAGCGCTCGTTTTGTGTTAAATATTGAACTTATCACAGACATAGTAAAAGGGCTTTCCTTCAACATATTTCTATTGAAATTTGAAGTAAAGCCCTTGTGAGGTTTATAGTATCAAAAACTTGAATTGCTCTTAAAAACGGGAAGGTTCTATAAAGCCATCTATTATAAAAATCATTCCGTTTTTAGATTTGATATCTGCTTGAATGACTTCTGCTCCTCCAAAAGACAAATAATAATCATCCTTATAAAGTTTAATCTTGGTGTTATTTCCAGTACTGATGATATCAGCCTGCTTAAACTCATAACTATTATATTTTTTTGATAAAAAATGGTCAGTCATAAATTTGATCAGTTCTGTCTTGTTCTTTGGATTGGTCAATTCCACAAACCGTTTTATGGACATTTTGGAAAAAGCTTCATTGGTAGGAACTAACAGTGTATGGGGTTCTGTGGTAAGCGCCAAAGAAAGATTGAGCCCAGAAAGCGTCAGCAAGTTTGCAAAGGTCGAGAGATCTTTGTCCATATTTATTAACTCGATTGTTTTATACTCGCTGGTGTTGTCTACTCCGTTAAGGATAGGTCCATCCACCTGGGCAGAAACGCTTGAACTTAACATAAATGTTGTCAAGATAGTGATGATTTTAAAGAAATTAGTTTTCATAATATTGATTTTAGTGTGAATTATTTGTTTTCGTATTTCTATTTAAAGAATCTATTATTTCCAAAGAAGAAGTCTGTTGAATTAGCGATTTTTCGGGAATTTAGCGAACATAACTGAAAAAATAAGTTTCTTAAATTATAATAATGTTTTTTGTTCTTAACTATATCAAAGATAAATCATTCTTATTCAATATGTTACGTAATTTTGAAGTATTTTTACACAATTCACATATCGTGATAATCATTGGATAGTTTAACCCGTGTTGATGATCAAGTTTTTTTTTTATGCCTGGTCGGAAACAGATTTGAAAAATCAACCTTGTGCTGTTTGCCTATATTAGGAATGTTGGGAACCTACCTCATACCTTGGTTGTCTTCACTAACCAATCAAAATTAAGAAAGTAAGCTCTTCGACTTGTTCTGAAAGTCATGTCGAAGCCAGATAAAATGGAATCTCCTGATTCCATTACCTAATCTTCACCTCTGTTTTCCTTTGAATAAAGTTACTCTTTTTATCAAACATAAAGTAAAGGCACGAATCCTTTCGTGTGGAACCACGTTAGCGCAGAATTGCATTCTGTGCCCGCAACAATGAGAAAACAAGCGTGAAACTGAGAAGTGAAAAGTTCAAAAAGAACCGTTAAAAATAAATTGCAATTGATAATTGGAATAGGCACTTGTTGAAAATTCGCGCTATCGGGAACAACTCAACTCAAATTAATTCATCAGATTTTTCGGTAAATTTATATATTTGAATAACTGAAAAATGCGCTATTCAATAGCGACAATCTAACTGATTTGGGGTGTATAGTCGCTATTGAGTAGCGAGTATATACAAGTTATGTGCAAGGCTAAAAAAAGCCAATACTCGAAAGGCACATTTGTTTTTTGCCAAAAACGCACCACCAACCACACAAAAAATAAAAGAGCCTTTTGCCACCGCTGACATCACTAATACAAGGAAAAGAGTAGCAAAATTAAATTTTGATGAAATTGATAGCATCAAAGTTTTTTCAAAATAGAGTCTTTTAACCACCTTTTTTAACTAACTTTATTTGTAAAACACTAAAAACCAATACAATGAGAAATCAATACATTGACATTCAAAATAAATTTCCAAAAATTTCAAGAATATCTTGGGGAGCAATCATCGCAGGTACTCTTACCGCAATTACAGTAGCATTTCTACTTAATCTTCTCGGATTGGGTATTGGACTTACCACCATTGACCCAATGACCGAAGCCAATCCAATGGACGGTTTGGGAACTGGAACGATAGTATGGTGGGGAATTTCAAATCTTGCTGCTCTCTTTATGGGTGGTATGGTAGCTGGTCGTATGAGCGGATTGCCAGCAAATAGTGACGGCGGACTTCACGGATTTCTTGCTTGGGCTCTTTATTTAATACTTTCGATATATCTTGTAACATCTACTATTGGAGGAATTTTCAACGGGATGGCAAGCGCAGCAAGCTCAGTTTTTTCAGATTCTACAGCAACAAATGTCGCTGAAGCATTAAAAGAAGCTGAAAACAAAGGAACAGATGACGCAACATTTTCAATGGAAACAATTAAAAAACAAGCTTTTCAACTCATTAATACTGCTGAAAGAAATGATATTTTACCAAACGATGCATCAGCAGAGATCAGAAGCACAATGAACGAAGCCCAAAGAGATTCTAAAGCATTTTTAAAGGACCTAAATCTTGACGAGAATATTGACGAATTTTTTAATGAACTATCTGTTGATTTAGATAAAGACGGGAATTTAAGGATTAACGCAGATGGCGCAGATGAACTTCTAAATAAAGAAGAGATTAAGAATTATCTAACCGAGAACACCAAATTATCAGAAGCTGAAATCAACGGAGTAATTGAAAAATGGGACAGAAAGATAGACAAAGCTGTAAACAAGGCAGAAAAGTACTATGCAAAAGCAAAAAAGAAAGCAATTAAAGTAACGGATGAAGCAGCTGATGCAGCAGGAAAATACAGCATTATAGCATTTTTTCTATTCTTATTAGGCGCTGGAGCTGCATTTGCAGGAGGTGCGATTGGCTCACCATTTTTAACGGTCGAGGAAGAACAAATTGAAGATAAAATTTAAAGTAATTTAAAAAACATAAAATATGTCACCATTAATAATTATACTAAATATATTAATACCACCATTAGCAGTTTTTATGAAACACGGAATTGGTGGAACATTTCTGATAAGTATTATCCTCACAATTATAGGATGGCTACCAGGAGTAATTCACGCATTTATCGTGAACGACTAAATTTAATTTCAATAGGATTGAGATAGCCATCATTCATTATTGATGGCTACCCGATCGCGCAGTTATACTTAAACGTTCGCGCAGATTACAAAGTTATATGATAAAGAGATTATTCTAGTTCAATATATTTCTGGTTTATCATTATACCTAAATCAACTAAAACCATAATTTTTTTTTTACTTCGAAAACATACCTCATAAAATGTTTTAACATAAATACACAAACAATGAAAAACAATAGAAGAAATTTTATTAAAAACACCGCTTTACTTGGAATTGCAGGTACAGCAATTCCTTATTTTGGATTTGCTGCAACCGCTGCGAACGAATTGGAATCAAAAGAGTTATCGACAAGACCCAAAGTATTATTTTTTGATGTTAATGAGACTTTACTAGACTTAACAGCAATGAAGACAAGCGTTGGAAACATACTTGGAGGCCGAAGTGAATTATTACCGTTATGGTTTACCACCATGTTGCAGTATTCTTTAGTCTCTACCGTAGGACGACAATACAATGATTTTGGAGTAATTGGAGCGGCAGCACTACAAATGGTCGCAGCTAACAATGGTATCGTTATTACTGAAAATGAAGCTAAAGAAGCTATTTTGGTTCCCATCCGCTCCCTACCGGCACATCCCGAAGTCAAAGCGTCTTTACAGCAATTAAAAGATGCTGGATACAAATTAGTTTCCTTTACCAATTCATCAAATAAGGGGGTGAAAACACAATTTGAAAATGCTGGATTATTAGACTATTTTGAAGAAAGATTAAGTATTGAGGATATAGGAAAATTTAAACCTCATGCAGATGCCTACGATTGGGCAGCAAGGAAAATGGGTGTAAAACCTTCTGAATGTCTATTAGTAGCAGCACACGGATGGGATATTGCCGGTGCACTTTGGGCTGGCTGGAGAGGTGCTTTTATTAGTAGACCAGGTGCTCAATTGTACCCTCTTGCTCCAAAACCAGAAATCAGTGAAAGTGATCTGGAATTAGTCACTAAAAAATTAATTTCCTTAAAATGAAAAAGATGACCCGATCGCGCAGTTATGCGTAAACGTTCGCGCAGAATTGCAACAGTTAGTACGCGCAACGATGAGCAAATAGCAAAAGAGAAATACGTGATTGTCAAAAACTTTGGCGATCTTCGGTCTGGAACTTTTTTAAACCAAAAACAAGATTGGAAAGATTAATGAATATAAAATTTTTATGACAAAAACATATCCATCAAAAGTATCATACGGATTACTGACTTTTGTATTCTTGGTGTTTTATGGACCATTGATTCCTGATTTAATTAATGGAAATATTAATGCAAAAACGATTGGATTAATAGTATTCCTTTCAGTAGTTTTTGCTTTTATTGCGCATCTTTTTTTAAAAACCCAATACACCATAGATAATGATAAACTTAAAATAAAAACCGGAATATTTTCGTATGAACCGATTGATATTGATGAAATCAAAGAAATATCAAAAACTAAAAGTATCATCTCTTCACCTGCACCATCATTTGACCGAATTAAAATCAAATATGGAAAATTTGATGCTATTATAATTTCACCAAAAGACAAGTTTCATTTTGCAAAGGATTTAACTAAAATAAATCCAAGAATAAAAAATAAAATAACTGAATAAAAACGTTCGACAACAATGGCAATAGGTAACTGCTTATTCTAGCATACCTACGAAAATAATCGCAGATTTTTAGCTTAAAACGCACTTACAATGACAACTGTTAACCCAGGTAATAACTAATTAGTTTAAACAGAAGAAATTATTCCCGTAATTATGAAAAGGAATCGTTATTAGTAGCCTTATATTAAATTTAAGTGACTATAATTTAGATAAAGAAATAGCCGCTGAACTTCTTCAACGAGTAACAAGCATTTTAGAAATTTAAAAAAATTACTGCTTTAAAAATAGACACTTATGAATTCATTCTTAAAAACATTGTGCTGCATTAGCATTGTCACCTTATTTAGTTGTCAGTCAGACCAAAAGTTATCCAAAGATCAGGACAGCACTGCAAATAGCGGCACTACAACAAAAGAGTTTAATGATTATTGGTATTCTGGAAAAGCGGAATTGGATAGTTACACATTAAAACAATCTCGCTATGGCGAAATTCGTAATGGCGAAGTAGTTTTGGTATTTGTAACGGAACCTTTTTCGTTAAAAAAACAAGTCAAATTAGATGATCCAGAAAAAGCGGGTAAAGACAATATTTCGGTGATGAAGTTAAACCAAATAAGAAAATTCACGACCGGGATTTACGATTATTCTATCGTTAGCTCTACCTTTACGCCCGTAGATTTAGGTCAGTATCCGCATACTTTAAAATCAAACACAAGCATACAAGAGTGGTGTGGTCATACTTTTACACAGTTCAACCTTGGTAAAAATAACTATCACATGAAGCAATTCTCTTATTTTGAAGCTGATGGCGATACTGAGAAAGACATTCCTGTTGCACTACTTGAAGAAGAATTAATGACGCGCTTGCGAATCAACAAAGCACAGCTTCCTCTAGGTGAAGTGGATATGATTTTTCCCACGGTTTATAGTCGCTTTTTTTATAAAAAACTTGAAGCTACAAAAGCTACGATTAGTAAAACCGAATCAGATAATTTGATCAATTACACTATTCAATATGCTAAATACGATCGAAAAGTGACTATTGCAGTACAAAAAGCTTTTCCCTACAAAATTGAATCTTGGACAGAAGACGATGGCGACGGATTAATTACTGAAGCAAAATTAAAGAAGACCCTAAACGAACCGTATTGGAATCAAAAAAAGACTTCAGACGAGTCAAAAAGAGAAGAATTACAATTACAGAAATAAAGACGCCCTTAAAGCAATTTAAAATAATAACATGAAAACATTAAAAGAACAAACAGATGCAAAAATTGAAGCAGGACGCCAAGCAAATCCTGAATTCATGAAAGGTGTCGACGCAGCAATAAATAAAGCAAAAGAATTTGAACAAGGAGCCAACGCATTAAAAGTGGGACAAAAAGCCATTGATTTTGAATTACCAAATCAAGAAGGAAAATCAGTATCATTACAAACTTTACTATCAAAAGGTCCAGTGGTAATCACTTTTTACCGTGGTGATTGGTGTCCGTATTGTAATTTACAGCTGAGAGCATTACAAGCAAGATTAGAAGAAATTCAAGCGCTAGGTGCTACTCTCGTTGCTATAAGTCCGCAAGTTCCTGACGGTTCCTTAACAAAAAGTGAGATCAGCGAAATGAATTTTACCGTTTTATCAGATCAAAACGCAAAAGTCGCATCGCAATACGGTGTTGCATGGGAGGTTCCTGAATTTTTGTTAGATCACATGCGCGTGGATCGCAACTTAGATTTAGAGAAAATCAACAATGGCAACGGCAGCGTTCTACCTATTCCCGCAACTTTCATCATTGGAACTGACGGAATCATTACTTGGAATTACGTTAATGTTGATTATAGAACACGTTCTGAACCGGAAGATATAATTGAAGCACTAAAAAACCTTGTTTAATAAGAACTGATACAGCTTATCCTCTTACTTTAATATATAGTTTTATTAAAATTATTTTGATATTTTTTCTTGTCCTAAAACACTCGTTTTCTTAACTTTCAAAATGAATAAAGCTTCACGAAGGCCGCGGTTAATACTTTTTATTTTATAGTTCTAGTTTAATTATAAAAAATTCTCAAGAATCTTCTATTTGTTACGTATTTCATAAATTAGCTGCTTCGACTCAATGCAAACTATCGTACCACATTTTTTATAAATCAAAACACAATCATCAACAATACCTTTCAAAATAATAAATACTATGAGAATCAAATTACTAGTCAGCATAACTTTAGGTTTTCTCTTGGTTTCGTGTAAAAACGATAACCAATCTGCAAAAGAACAAATCCCAACTGATTCTATTACTTCGACGACGCCAAAATTTGCAAATAAAGGGCATGAATTAGTATATAATATGGTTCAAAAAGTGGGCAATTTTAATGCACTTTTGGATAAAAAAAATGTAGTATATACGTATACGTACCAAACGCCAGATAACAAAACCGATAGTGTTACAGAGAAGTATATCTTTGAAGGAGAATTGTCTTACGGCGCTTATAAAAAGCACGAACGTACCTTAGCAAACCTAGACGGACTAGTGGAGCAAGGATATGACGGTAATGAATATTGGCTTAAGCATAAAGGGAAAATTATAAAGGATCAAGACCTATTAAAAACGGTGATTTTTAATAGACCAACTAATTTTTATTGGTTTACAATGATGCAAAAATTATTGGATAATGGATTGTTTTATGAATACCTAGATGAGAAAACAATTGATGGTATAAAATATGACGTTGTAAAAGTCACTTTTGAATCTAAAGATGATAAACCCAAAGATACCTATCAATTGTATATCAATAAAGAGACTCATTTAGTAGATCAATTTCTTTTTACAGTGGTTGATTTTGGTAAAATGGAGCCTTTTTTAATGAAATTGGAATACGAGAATATTGAAGGCTTATTGTTACCTACAAAACGTAAATATAAAAAATCTAATTGGGATGCAAAGGTTACAAATGAGCCATGGACACTCGTGAATTGGTCCGATATAAAATTTAATACTGATTTAACTAAAGCTGATTTTAAAAAATAAGCAATAGTACATACAGTTTGGAGTTTTTTAGACAGACTGACATTTTGTGCTATTTGACTAAACCAAGAAAATTCAATGAATGAAGTAAGTTTACCATACCATTTAATTATTCCATCCATAATTTCTATTCTGATTTTAGGAATAGTCTTTTATAAAAGGAAAACCTTGTTTAAAAGCGGAAAATGGAAATGGTTTTGGATAAGCCTGACTGTATTTTTCACTATTTATCTTTTAATAGTTGGTGGAGCAACTTATTCTAATATTTCATCGGAGCTGACTTTGCAAAAATTTGACTTGAATGGAGACGGTTTTTTTAGCGGAAATGAAATAACGCCTGAACAGAAAGCCGCAATGAGAAGCTATATTTCTGATACTGGAAGAAATATTTCGTTTATAATTGGATTGATTTTCTCGGGAACTATAGCATTTTTTGTTTTTGGAATTGGAAAAATAACTGAATACATAATGAATAAAAAAACTACACGCGACAATGTATAACCGCAATTACGATGGATTTGACTATGTCCGAATCCACTCGGAATTGATAAAACCTGTGATTATCAGCCTGGTGCTCTTTTGCAACGAGTACCTACTTAAATTAGAAGAAGGATCGTAGCGTTTGCAACGCGGTTCCCCAAAAAAAACATGCTGCAAAATCAAAATACAAAACCTTTTACGGGAAAACTGAAAGCCTTTTTTAAGTTTTTTACAATGTTAGATCGACAAACACTTTTCTTGAAAAACTACCAAATTGTCATTTAATTCCATTATATTTACGATATAACGCTATTAAAGGACTAAAATACGTGTTGAATTTTGCATTAAATTGAATATCGACTCTTCGTATTTAGTTCTATATTAATTAAAAACAATTTTATGAAAACAATGACTTGTAAAGAACTTGGCGGAGCATGTGAAGAAAAATTTCATGCTCACACTTTTGAAGAAATCGCTGAAATGAGTAAAAACCACGCTTTGGAAATGATTGAAAAAAAGGATGATGCACATACTAAAGCATTAAGAGAAATGCAAGAGTTAATGCACTTCCCACAAGGTATGAATGCATGGTACGAAAACAAAAGAAAAACATTTGAATGCCTACCAAGATCTCAAAATTAAAAAATATGTTTTGTTACCCGCATGAATCAAGAATCATTATATATGCAGTAAACTACTCCGCTTTTACGAAATTTCATCCTTGACGCTGTCTAACAATTTATGATGGGCGGCACCCTTAAGGATGGAACTTAAATCTATTACTAATTTGTGGTAGTATTTGCAAGCTATTCCTTTTTCAAAACTACATGACTCCACTTGCAAAATAGTTGATTTAAAATTTTCTATAATTTGATTCCTAAGATGAAAATTATATCCATTTTAACAAGGTAAGATTTAACTAATTCGTTTATTTTTCTTAAGTTTATAACTCTTTCTTTATAAACTACTTCTATGAATCGCAACTACATCAATCCTCCTAATTTGTCGAGTGAAAAATCGTTAAAAACATTAGTTGAAAATAGAACAGTTTACAATTTAAATCATTGTGAATTAAATCTATTTGAAACATACAAAGAATCACAATTAGTACCCTTGAAGTTTAATGATTTGGTAGTAACCAGTATGTTGAGAGGAAAGAAAGTGATGCATCTTTTTGATGATCCTGGGTTTGAATATTTGCCAGGTGAAACTGTAGTTATTCCTTCTAATGTAGAAATGAAAATTGATTTCCCTGAAGCAACAAAAAATAATCCTACCCAATGTTTAGCTTTGGCAATAGACCAACAAAAAATAAATGAAACACTGCATTTTTTAAATGATCGTTATCCTAAGGAAGGCAATAGCCAATTCTGGCATTTAAACCACCAAAATTACTATTTCTACAACAATGTAGAATTAGCTACAACCATCAATAAATTGATTAAAGAGTGTATGAGTACGTCAATAACAAAGGATGTATTAGCTGATTTGACCTTACAAGAATTGCTAATTAGAATTATACAGACCCAAACAGCTAAATCTATTGAGGACGGACTTTACTCAGATCCTAATAGTCCTATAGCACAAGTAGTGGAATACATTCGCGTAAACATCAAAGAAAACATAAGTCTTAAAAACTTGAGCGAAAAAGCTTGTATGAGTACAACGTCCTTTTATCGTTTCTTCAAGAGAGAGTTAGGTATGACTCCAATTGAGTTTGTAATTAGAGAAAAAATAAAATGTGCGAAGCAGTTACTGAAAAATCCAGCGATTCAAATTAATGAAGTGTGTCATTTATCCGGATTTGAAGACAGTAATTACTTCATTCGTTTGTTTAAAAAGCACGAAGGCATTACGCCAAAACAATACCAGCTGTTGTACGTGAATTAGCTTATTCAATATATTTCACGGGTTCTAAATCTTTTTCCTCCTCAGGAGTAAAGACTCTATATTCAATCTGGAATGTCTTTTTTAATGGTGTTTCTAAAGAAAACCCTCCCACTCCAAAAGCATCAATTACATCCAAAGTAAAATGCGTATGTTTCCAATATTCGAATAAATCCTTGTCTACCCAAAACTCAGTGTTTTCTATTGTACCAATACAAACATCACCCAATCTTTGATAGAAACCTCCTTTTTCAAAACATTGCGGCTGCGAACCTTCACAACATCCTCCGGCCTGATAAAACATCAAGTCGCCGTGTTTTTCCTGCAAGATTTTTATTAGTTCTATTGCTTTTTCGGTTGCGTCAATTCTTCTAGTCATCATTTGTTTTCTAAAATTTAAATCTTTAATCTCCCTTTATTCCCATCATATAAAAAAAGGCAAGTCTTTCAACTCACCTTTTTCTTTATTTAGTGCTACATTCTAAAAGAAACCTAATTTCTTTTTATCGTACGAAATCAACATGTTTTTTGTTTGTTGATAATGTGCAAGCATCATTTTATGATTTTCACGTCCAATTCCTGATTGTTTATATCCTCCAAAAGGAGCACCTGCAGGATAAGAGTGATATTGATTGATCCAAACACGCCCTGCTTGAATCGCTCTTGGAACCTGATATATCTCATGGGCATCACGTGTCCAAAGCCCAGCACCCAAACCATACATAGTATCATTTGCAATAGCAATAGCTTCCTCTGTTGTTTTGAAAGTAGTCACTGCTAAAACGGGTCCGAAGATTTCTTCCTGAAAAATACGCATTTTATTATTCCCTTTAAAAAGAGTAGGCTTGATATAATATCCTGTTGAAAGATCTCCTTCTAAATGATTCTCTTCCCCTCCAGTCAATACTTCAGCTCCTTCTTCTTTTCCTAATTTAATATAGTTAAGAATTTTTTGTTGCTGAACCAATGAAGTCTGTGCTCCCATCATCGTAGTTTTATCCAATGGGTTACCCATTTTTATAGCCTCGGTTCTTTCAATTACTTTAGCTATAAATTTGTCATATATATCTTCATGAACTAATAATCTTGACGGACAGGTACATATCTCTCCCTGATTTAAAGCAAACATTACTGCTCCCTCAATCGCCTTGTCAAAGAAATCATCATCGGCATCACCAACAGATTTCATAAAAATATTAGGGGATTTACCACCAAGTTCTAATGTCACAGGGATAATATTTTCAGTGGCATATTGCATCACTAAACGTCCTGTGGGTGTAGAACCCGTAAATGCGGCTTTTGATACTTTTTTGTTTGTTACCAAAGCTCTTCCCAGCTCTGCACCAAAACCATTTACAATATTGATAACTCCCGGAGGAAGAATGTCTCCTATCAATTCCATTAACACCAATATCGAAATAGGAGTGCTTTCTGCCGGTTTTAATACCACAGTATTTCCTGCTGCCAACGCAGGTGCCAGTTTCCATACAGCCATTAATATTGGGAAATTCCAAGGAATAATTTGAGCAATTACACCTAAAGGTTCGCTCAATGCTATAGATACGGTTTGTGAATCTAATTCAGCAATCGAACTTTCTTCAGCACGTATCACTCCAGCAAAATACCTGAAATGGTCAATAGCTAAAGGAATATCAGCTGCCATTGTTTCGCGAATAGCCTTTCCATTATCTATCGTCTCTACTGTAGCTATGTACTCTAGGTTGTCTTCTATTCTTTGAGCAATTTTATTCAATAAATTACTTCTTTCTGTAGCCGAAGTTTTTCCCCAAGTTTGAAAGGCTTCATAGGCTTTATCCACAGCAAGTTCTAAATCTTCCTTCGTGGAATGTGCGGCTTGTGTAAATACCTTTCCGTCAATCGGACAAATAACATCAAAATATTCTCCTTTAATGGGGGCTACGAATTTACCACCTATATAATTATCGTACTTTGCCTTAAACTCAGGTCTTGATACTATGTTACTCATATCTTATTAATTTAAATTTTATCAAATATAGATTGATACATCTTAATACTATAGCACTATTCCACCAAAAAATAGCATTAAATTTTCATATGTGCTTTTTTATAGTTATTTTTTTATGTTATTCGTAAATAGCTTTAACTTAGATTAATAATATCCCATTAAGAATACTTATAAAATATATCAATACTGTGTTAAAAAACCAAAAAAATAGTTTCTTACTACAAACTGCAATCCTTATATTTGCAATCTTATTAAAATTGACAGATGAAAATATCTTATAATTGGTTAAAACAATTCATAAAAATAGACTGGGACTCCGAAGAAACAGCAGCATTACTAACGGATCTAGGTCTAGAAGTAGAAGTTGTTGAGAAATACCAGTCTGTAAAAGGCGGCTTAGAAGGCATAGTAGTTGGGCATGTACTTACTTGTATTCCTCATCCCGATGCAGACCGACTAAAAATAACAACTGTTGATTTAGGAGACGGAGTACCGCTACAAATTGTATGTGGAGCTGCCAATGTTGATGCTGGACAAAAAGTTCCAGTAGCAACAATAGGTACCGTTTTGTATGACAAAGAAGGTGGTTCTTTTACTATCAAAAAAGGAAAAATTCGCGGACAGGAAAGTCACGGAATGATCTGTGCCGAAGATGAGTTAGGTCTTGGAACTGGTCATGACGGAATTATGATATTAGACAATTCAATTGCGGCAGGAACAAAAGCGGCAGATGTATTTAAAATAGAAAATGACGAAGTATTCGAAATCGGACTTACACCTAATCGTGCCGATGCGATGAGTCATTTAGGAACAGCTCGCGATTTAAGAGCCGGTTTACTGCAAAGTGGAGTAAATGTTGAATTAATCACTCCTTATGTCAGCAATTTTAGAGTCGACATGAGAACACTTAAAATTGACGTTAACGTAGAAGAAATACTTCTGGCACCACGTTATTGCGGTGTTACCATTTCAGGAATTACGGTAAAACCTTCTCCTAACTGGTTGCAGGATCGTTTAAAAGCAATAGGAATCACTCCTAAAAATAATGTAGTAGATGTAACTAACTATGTTCTACATGAATTGGGACAGCCACTACATGCTTTTGATGCTACAAAAATTAATGGAAAGATAATTGTAAAAACATTACCTTCTGGAACAAAGTTCACAACATTAGACGATATTGAAAGAACGCTTCATGAAGAAGATTTGATGATTTGTGACGAAAAAGGACCTTTATGTATTGCTGGAGTTTTTGGCGGTAAAAATTCAGGTGTTACAGAGCATACTACTTCTATTTTCCTAGAAAGTGCTTATTTTAATCCGGTGAGCATCCGTAAGACAGCCAAAAGACACCAATTGAATACCGATGCTTCTTTCCGTTTTGAAAGAGGAATCGATCCTACAATTACTGCCTACGCATTAAAACGTGCCGCTTTGTTAATCCAAGAAGTGGCAGGTGGTGACATTACATCTGATTTGATTGATGTCTACCAAAAGAAAATCGAAGATTTCTCCGTATTCTTAAACTTCGCAAATGTTGCCAAGATAATTGGGCAAGAAATACCAAAAGATACTATTAAGCAAATTTTAGTTTCATTAGAAATTAAAGTAAATAGCTTTTCAGAAACAGGCCTAGGTTTAACAATTCCTGCTTATCGTGTTGATGTCCAAAGAGAAATTGATGTAATAGAAGAAATATTAAGAGTTTACGGATATAACAACATCAGCTTTTCTAATAAACTGAATGCGACCGTATCTAATTCTCCTAGAAATGAAGATTATAAATTACAAAATATAGTTGCCACACAATTGAATTCACAAGGATTTAATGAAATGATGGCCAATTCATTAACGACTGCTTCTTACGTTGAACTTTCAGAAATGTTGAAAGAAGAACACAACGTGACCATGTTGAATCCGTTGAGTAATGATTTAGCAACACTGCGACAATCTTTATTGTTTTCAGGACTAGAAGCCATATCCTACAATATCAATCGCAGAAACAGTGATTTGAAATTATTTGAATTTGGAAAAAGCTACCATAAATTTTTATCAGGTTTTGAAGAACACAAACACCTAACATTGTTTCTAACAGGAAACAGAAGCAAAGAAAGTTGGACTACAACACAAAAACCTTCTGATTTCTTTTTATTTAAAGGTTACGTAGATGCTGTTCTTGCAAGATTTGGAATCCAAAAAACACAAAACAGCCCTGCAACATCTGACGTTTTTTCGGAAGGAATTGCAATAGGCGCTGGTCATAATGCTCTGGTTGAATTTGGAGTTGTAAAAAAATCAATTCTAAAGCATTTTGGAATAAAACAAGAAGTGTTTTACGCCGACTTTAATTGGGATGTGATTATAAAAATGATATCCAATAAAATCAAATTTACAGAAATTCCAAAATACCCAGAAGTAAGAAGAGATTTAGCCTTGCTAGTAGACGAAAGCGTAACATACGACAGTATTTATGCCATTGCAAAACAGAGCGAAAAAAACCTATTAAAAGACGTCAATTTGTTTGATGTTTACGAAGGAACCAATCTGCCTGAAGGTAAAAAGTCATATGCATTAAGTTTTATCATACAAGACAGCGCAAAAACTTTGACCGATGTTCAAATTGATAAAATCATGGGGAAACTTCAAAAGAATTTTGAAACAGAACTAGGAGCAAGTTTACGATAACACACGATATTATAAAATCAGAAATCCCAATTCTAAAATTAGAATTGGGATTTTTTTGTATAAAAAAGTCTCGCACATATGCGAGACTTTTAAATCAACAAACAAATCTAACCTCTTAATTGAAATTATTTTTTTGGCAAAACAACTGCATCCACAACGTGAATAACACCATTTGATTGATTCACATCAGCAATAGTAATTTGCGACATAGTACCATTTTCATCTGTAATGTATATTTTTTTACCTTTCATCCATGCAGTCAAAGTTCCACCACTAACTGTTTTCAATTTAGCTTTTCCATTTCCTGCTTTAATTGCTTTAGCGATATCAGCAGAATTCATTTTCCCAGCTACTACATGATAAGTAAGAATAGTTTGTAACATTTTTACATTTTCAGGTTTCAATAATGTTTCTACTGTTCCCATTGGTAGTTTATCAAAAGCTGCATTTGTAGGAGCAAAAACAGTAAAAGGCCCTTTTCCTTGTAATGTTTCTACTAAACCAGCTGCTTTAACTACTGCTACTAATGTCGTATGGTCTTTTGAATTAACCGCATTTTCGATAATGTTTTTTGAAGGATACATTGCTGCCCCACCAACCATTACTGTTTTTTGAGCAAATGATGTTGCTCCAAATACTAATGCCATAAAGGCCACTGATAAAAATTTTCTAGTTTTCATAAATCTATTTATTAAGTTATATAAAAGTATTTACGCCACAAAAGCAGTTATGGTTTTAGAATAACTAAATAAAATTAAAAATAATTTAATTACACCTATATATTAACAAGTTACACAGTATTTATTTTTACAAAAAAACCTCCGATTCTTAAAAAAAGAAGCGGAGGTTATATGTTTTTTTGAAAATTATATTCAGAAAGCAGAAAAAAGACCTACAATTAAGCCCATAAAAATAATAAAACCATAAAAACAAGCAAAAATTAATGCCATTATTCCAATGAATTTATAATGCGACTTCAAATATTTAAAGGAAGCATTTAGCTGCTCGTTGTCATCATCCCTAAAAGCAATCTTTATTTTAGACGAAAATTGAAACAAATAATAGATTGGAAAAAAATACAATAAAGCAATAAGTAGGTATATCGCAGAAAAAAATCCTGTGCCCACCCCCATCATCGGATTCATCGTGCCACTCATACTAGTTAGCTTTGAAAAAATTGTGCCAATAAAAAGCGCTAACACCACCATTAAACCCATCATTACAAATCCTAAAATAGACAAAAAATAGGCCCATTTGGCTATTTCCTTTAAAAATCCTTGCGATTCTTCTGATAATTCAAAATTCTTTTTTGAGACCATTTCTGTAAAATTTTCTTCCATGTTATATTTTTTAAGATTTAAATATAAGTATTTTATTTCAAAATTTAACTTTCAACAAAAAAAAGCCCCACATCACTGTGGGGCTTTACTATTATAAGAAAGATTGAGAATTATTTTTTCTCTGTTTTTTCCATTTTAGCTTTCAATGCTGCAAGAACATCATTGCTATCTCCTAAAGTTGAAGCAGATGCATTGTTTGTAGATGCAGATGAATTATTTTCAGTAACTGCTTTCACATTTTTCTCTTCTTCTTCACGGAAGATAGCAGTGTGAGATGCAACTACTCTTTTGAATTCTTTGTTGAATTCGATTACTTTGAAATCAGCAGATTCTCCTTTTTTCAATTTCTTACCATCTTCTTTTTCAAGGTGACGAGTAGGAATGAAAGCAACGATATCATCTCCAAATTCTACAGTAGCTCCTTTGTCAACAATCTCAGCGATTTCACCTGTGTGGACAGTTCCAACAGCAAATGAACCTTCGTATTGATCCCAAGGATTAGGAGTAGTTTGTTTGTGACCTAAAGATAATTTACGTCCGTCAACATCTAATTCTAATACTACTACATCAAGTTTCTCTCCAACATTTACAAATTCAGATGGATGTTTGATTTTCTTAGTCCAAGATAAGTCAGAGATGTAAATTAATCCATCAATTCCTTCTTCAAGTTCTACGAAGATACCAAAGTTTGTAAAGTTTCTAACGATACCAGAATGTTTAGAACCTACTGGGTATTTAGAAGTAATATCAGTCCAAGGATCTTGAGATAATTGTTTGATACCTAATGACATTTTACGGTCATCTCTATCTAATGTTAAGATAACAGCTTCAACAACATCACCTACTTTTACGAAATCTTGAGCAGAACGTAAATGAGTAGACCAAGACATTTCAGAAACGTGGATTAAACCTTCAACACCTTCAGCAACTTCGATGAAAGCACCGTAATCAGCGATTACAACTACTTTACCTTTTACTTTATCTCCAATTGCTAATTTAGCATCTAGAGCATCCCAAGGATGAGCGTTTAATTGTTTCAATCCTAATTGAATTCTTGTTTTCTCATCATCGAAATCAAGGATTACAACGTTTAATTTTTGATCTAATTCAAGAACTTCAGATGGGTGGTTGATTCTTGACCAAGAAAGGTCAGTAATGTGAATCAATCCATCAACACCACCTAAATCAATAAAGACACCATAAGAAGTAATGTTTTTAACAACACCTTCTAATACTTGTCCTTTTTGTAATTGACCGATGATCTCTTTTTTCTGTACTTCAATATCCGCTTCAATAAGCGCTTTGTGAGATACAACAACGTTTTTAAATTCGTGGTTGATTTTCACAACTTTGAATTCCATTGTTTTGTTTACGTAAACATCGTAATCTCTAATTGGTTTAACATCAATTTGAGATCCTGGTAAAAACGCTTCAATTCCGAAAACGTCAACGATCATACCACCTTTAGTTCTGCATTTTACAAAACCATTAACGATTTCTCCTGTTTCATTTGCAGAAATAACTCTATCCCATGATTTGATAGTACGTGCTTTTCTATGAGATAAAACTAGTTGTCCAGTTTTGTCTTCACGGATGTCGATTAATACTTCAACAGTATCACCTACTTTTAATGCTGGGTTGTAACGGAATTCGTTTAAAGAAATAACACCTTCCGATTTTGCGTTGATATCAACGATAACGTCTCTATCTGTAATTCTAACAACAGTTCCATCAACTACTTCTTCTTGATCAGTAGAAATAAATGTTTTTGTAACTAATTCTTCGAATTCTTTTAAGTTTTCTTGATTAACTGGATCAATACCTTCTTCAAAGTTATGCCAGTTAAAATTTGCTAAAAACTCTTCTTGTGATTGTACTTGTTCAGACATGCTGATAAAAATTTGTATTCTGTATTCTCTCGAGTTTCTTAATGTGACAGAAAACAACAGAAGTTGTTTGTATAATTAATTGATACCCAAAGGAAACTCTTACTCACCAAAAGGTGTGCAAAATTAATACTTTTTTATTTAACTACAAAATAAATGACACCCCGATACTCATTTAAAGAGCGACGAATACTAATTTAACACTAAATTAATATAAACAACTGTTTTTCAGGAGCATAAACACAGTACATTCTAATCGAGTTCCCTCCTGCTCTCGCCTTTATCTCTCCATTTCATTACGAGGATATCGGCTCCATCAGGGCTCATATCTTTGACATAGAACTTCTAAGAAACAAATAACCCGATGCTTATGACACATCGGGTACTATATTTATAAAAATTGTTTGATTATTAATGAGTTACAGCAACAACATCTTCTGCATGATGTTTGTGTTTAAACAACACAGCAAAAGCAATCGCAATTACCAAGGCATACGCTGCAAACGAAAGCCAGATGTTATGCCAGTCTCTAACGCCATTATGAGTGAAAAAATTATCGATAACGATTCCGCTGGCAATCCCTCCAAAGAAGGCGCCAAAACCGTTAGACATCATCATAAACAATCCCTGCGCACTGGAACGAATTCTAAAGTCGGTAGTAGTTTCAATAAACAACGATCCTGAAATATTAAAAAAGTCAAACGCCATACCATAGACAACACAAGACATAATAATCATCCATAAACCATCTCCAGGATTACCGTAAGCAAACAATCCAAAACGTAAAACCCAAGCAAACATTGAAATCAGCATTACCTGTTTAATCCCAAAACGCTTCAAGAAAAAAGGAATTGCCAAAATGAATAAGGTTTCAGAAATTTGAGAAATCGACATTATAATAGTAGAATATTTGGCTACAAAAGAATCTGCATATTTAGGAGTATTTGCAAATTCTGATAAATAAGTATCTCCATACATATTAGTCAATTGCAATGCTCCACCAAGAAACATGGAAAATATAAAAAACAATGCCATCTTATAAGTTCCAAATAACTTAAACGCATCTAAACCTAGTTTTTCAGTCCAAGTCGCATTTTTCACAACCTGTTTTTGCGCAGGACATTTAGGTAATGTAAAAGAATAAATACCTAAAACTAAAGAAGCAAATCCAGAAATATAAAACATATTAACTGACGCCTTATTACCTGAAAGATTAGTTATCCACATCGCAGCGATAAAACCAACAGTTCCCCATACTCTAATAGGTGGAAAAACCTTTACAACATCAAAATTATTGTTTTTCAATATATTGTAAGCTACTGAATTTGATAACGAAATTGTAGGCATATAAAACATCATAGCCAAAAATATAACCCAGTAGAAAAGTGTAGGATTGTCAACTTGCGGTATATAAAAAATAGCAAAGCCACTTAATATATGTAATATCCCGTATAATTTTTCGGCATTAATCCATCTATCGGCAATAATACCTGTTAGTGCAGGCATTATTATTGACGCAATTCCCAGAGTTGAAAACACGGCCCCAAATTCAGCACCACTCCATCCTTTTGTTCCAAACCAGTAATTTCCAACGGTAATCAACCAGGCTCCCCAAACAAAGAATTGAAGAAAACTCATTACCGTCAATCTATTTTTAATTCCCATAAAATGAATTCTTATATTTTAAATAACAAAAGCCCGTAAATCTAATATTAAAATTGATATCTACAAAAAAATTACTCTGTTTTAGCAACTTCATTAATCAACCCTAATACAATCTCAAATTGTTCTTCGCGCGTAAGATGCGAATTGTCAATCTCGATGGCGTCTTCTGCGATTACCAATGGCGAATTATCTCTGTGGGTATCAATATAATCTCTTTCTTCTACATTTTTAAGGACCTCTTCATAAGTTATGGCATCTTCTTTTTGCTTCAATTCATCGTATCGTCTTTGTGCTCGGGTAGTTGCACTCGCAGTCATGAATATTTTAAGTTCGGCATCAGGAAAAACAACGGTTCCAATATCTCTACCATCCATAACAATTCCTTTGTCTTTCCCCATTTCTTGCTGCTGTTCCACTAATTTTGCACGCACTTCGGCTATCGTGGCTATTTTACTTACAAAACTTGAAACTTCAATGGTTCTAATTTCATTTTCAACATTGACATCATTCATATACATCTCAGCTAAACCCAATTCTGGACTGTATCTGAATTGTAGTCGAATAGCCGGAAGACTTTTTATTAAAGATTCTTTGTCAAAATTTTCAGCTCCTATATATTTGTTTTGCATTGCAAATAATGTGATAGCACGATACATAGCACCGGTATCTACAAACACATAGCCTAAATGATTGGCTAATTGTTTGGCTAAAGTACTTTTCCCTGTGGATGAAAACCCATCTATTGCAATTGTTATTTTTTTATTCAAAATAATATTATTGAAAGTTAATTGTTAAACCAAAAAGACTCGTATTTCCTGCTAAAGTATATCTTGAGTAGGAGTAATTAAATTTTAATTTATTGAATTTTAATCCAAAACCAAGTGAAACGCCCGAGAAATTTCGCTGTTCCAGAATTCGTAATTCTTCGGCTCTTCTAAAATTATATCCTAATCTCAGATTAAAGGATTTTTGAGGAAAAAGTTCCACGCCAAAAATAACATGTCGCAAAGCATTATTTACAAATGACACTTTTTCCTCTGTAAAAGTACCGTCAAGAGACGATTCAGCTCGAACAGGATTAGAAAAAGCAATATTCCATTGTTGCAAATTCTCTAATGTAAGATGCCATCTAAGCGGTACATGTTCTAATTCTTGAGACACCCCCACAATTACTTCAAGCGGTAATTTTTCCCTAACCTCAGAGTAACTTGTAAACTGAGTACCTATATTTCTGATCACCAAACCCCAATTTACGTCATTTCTTTCGTCAATAAAAACAGCCCCTAGATCAATCGCCCCACCTAATGAATTATAGCTTTCTAATGTAGAAGAAATTAATTTTGCATTAGCCCCAATATGTATCGTCGTGTATGGAATATTATAGGCATAACCTGCCGAAAGCGCAATTTCGCTACCCGTAAATGAAGTCGTAGACTGCCCCGCTTCATCATAGCCTTCAAAACTACCATAATTTACATAATTCACTCCCACCTGAAAAGTTTGTAAATGACGGTCATACGTATAGGCGTAAGAAGCAGTACCATAGGTAATTTCTCCATAATAGCTACCGTAATTTAATGCCAAATGGTTGTCCATTTCAACATTTAATGTTGCAGGATTAAAATTAACCTGATTCACATCGTCGTCATAGATTGTAATGGTTTTTCCACCTAATGCTGCCTGCCTAGGAGATGTTACCAAATTTAAAAACTGATAGGTATACTTACCTCCTATTTGACTGTAAGTTACAGTACAAAAGAAAAGAAAAACGTATAATAAAAGTTTTTTGAACATGTTTTACAGCTGTATTTTCGTAAAATAAAACGCAATTGCGAAGATAAAATTATAATGGTAATAAACACTCGTTTTACATCTTCAAATTCCAAACAAATAAAATTCCAAAATCATCGCTTAATAAGATTAGGCTTTGATTTTGGAATTAATTCATTTTTGAAACTCTTTTACTTACAAGACTTTGGCGTTTTTTACCTTCTGATCCGTAATTGCAATTTTTAAAACCTCACTCATTTCTTTTACATAATGAAACGTAAGACCTTGAATATATTCTGGCTTTATTTCGTCAATATCACTTTTATTTTCATGACACAAAATAATCTCTTTAATATTAGCTCTTTTTGCAGCTAAGATTTTCTCTTTTATTCCACCTACAGGCAATACCTTTCCTCTTAAAGTAATCTCCCCTGTCATTGCCATATTTTTCTTTACTCTTTTTTGACTAAATACAGAAACTAAAGAAGTCAACATGGCAATACCTGCGCTTGGTCCGTCCTTAGGCGTTGCACCTTCCGGTACATGTAAGTGAATGTTATACTTAGAGATGATCTCAGGATTTAAACCCATAAGTCTTGCATTCGCTTTAATATATTCTAATGCAATTGTTGCTGATTCTTTCATTACCGTACCTAAATTTCCAGTAATAGTCATTGTTCCTTTACCCGGAGAAATCAAGGATTCGATAAAAAGAATATCGCCACCTACACTTGTCCAAGCTAACCCAGTAACTACTCCAGCAACATCATTACTTTCGTATTTATCACGTTCTAATCTTGGAACACCCAGCACTTTTAAGATATCCTCGTCAGTTACTTTTTTATTGTAATCTTCCTCCATCGCAACTGATTTCGCAGCATTTCGGATTACTTGTGCAATCTTTGCTTCTAATCCACGAACACCAGATTCACGAGTATATCCTTCAACAATTTTTTCCAATTGTTTTTTTCCAATCGTTAACTCTTTAGAAGTCAAACCATGCTCTTTTAATTGTCTTGGAAACAAATGTTGTTTGGCAATTTCTACTTTCTCTTCGATAGTATAACCAGACATCTTTATAATCTCCATTCGGTCTCTTAATGCTGGTTGAATGGATGACATCGTATTTGAAGTCGCTATGAACATCACTTTAGACAAGTCATAACCCATTTCCAGAAAATTATCATAGAAAGAATTGTTTTGCTCGGGATCCAATACTTCTAACAAAGCAGATGATGGATCACCTTGACTACTTACCGATAATTTATCGATTTCATCTAAAACAAATACTGGATTTGATGTCCCAGCCTTTTTTAAACTTTGAATAATCCTACCTGGCATAGCGCCTATATAGGTTTTTCTATGTCCTCTAATTTCAGACTCATCACGTAAACCACCAAGTGAAATACGCACATACTCTCTACCTAATGCTTCTGCTACTGAACGTCCTATAGAGGTTTTACCCACTCCTGGAGGTCCTGTCAAACAGATAATGGGTGATTTCATATCATTTCGCAATTTTAAAACTGCCAAATGCTCTATCATTCTTTTCTTTACATCTTCTAACCCGAAATGATCGCGGTCTAATATTTTTTGAGCGCGTTTTAAATCAAAATTATCTTTAGAAAACTCATTCCACGGTAACTCTAAAAACAAATCCAAATAATTTCTTTGAATCCCAAAATCAGGAGCCTGTGGATTCATCCGGCGCATCTTAGACAATTCTTTTTCGAAATGTTTTTTGGTTTTTTCATCCCATTTCTTAGTCTTCGCCTTAACCACCATTTCATCTATCTCTTCCTCTTGCGTAGAACCACCCAATTCTTCCTGGATCGTTTTCATTTGCTGATGAAGAAAATATTCTCTTTGTTGTTGATCTAAATCAAAACGAACTTTCGACTGGATATCGTTTTTTAATTCGAGCTTTTGCAACTCTATATTCATATAACGAAGCGTCTCTAGTGCTCTTTCTTTTAAATCATTAATCGCTAACAAATCTTGTTTTTCCTTAACAGACAAGTTCATGTTTGAAGTAACAAAATTGATTAAGAAAGATTGACTTTCAATATTCTTAATCGCAAATGTTGCTTCAGTCGGAATATTTGGACTTTCTTTTATAATTTGGATTGCTAATTCTTTTATCGATTCAAGAATTGCTAAAAATTCTGTGTCTGATTTATCCGGTCTATTTTCCGGAAAATCTTTGATATTAGCAGTAAGATAAGGATCTTCGGAAGTAACAGTGTCAATTTCAAAACGTTTTTTCCCTTGAAGAATAACGGTTGTATTCCCATCAGGCATTTTTAAAACGCGCAAAATTCTAGCTACAGTACCAATGGTGTGAATATCCTCTTTAGTAGGGTCTTCGTCAGACTCGTCTTTTTGAGCCACAACCCCAATGATTTTTCCTGCCGCATTTGCGTCATTAATTAGCTTAATCGATTTATCTCTACCGGCAGTAATGGGAATTACAACTCCTGGAAATAAAACCATGTTACGCAACGGTAAAATAGGTAAAGAATCAGGTAATTCTTCATTAATCATTTCCTCCTCATCTTCTGGAGTCAATAATGGTATTAATTCCGCTTCTGAGTCATATTCCTGTAGTGACATATTGTCAATAGTAAGTATTTTATGATTTGACATATTATTTTTGAGTCTTTTTGTCATTAAAAATTTCATGTAGATAACAAATATAAGGTTTCAACTGTTTAATTTTGAATTAAACCTCATAATTTATTATGCTTTATAAAAATGCAATCTTTATGCCATTTTAAAGAAATGAGAAATTATAGAAGCTAAAGTTAGTTAAATAAAATGTATTAAATTTATTACTTTATCACCTTTCCTAAAAAAAGAAATTATTCATTTCTCAATCTATAAGTAATAATAAAAACTATCTTTATATGTGTTATTTACAAATAATTAAATATTATTTAAACAAAGACATTAACATTAAGAAACGATAAACTCATAAGCTCTATTTGAATTTTACTAACCAATGGCTTAGAAATAACCATGAAACAAATACCTCTAAAAGATTTAGCGGTTACAAACTTAAAAAGGATTTAATCATTAGATAAATAGAATAATCAAAAAACGAGAACAAATGAAAAAACTATTAAAATCAGTAGTGTATTGCAGTTTGCTTTTTACGACAATAACAAACGCTCAATGGCATTCTAAAAACAGGATAAAAGGAAATGGTACTATAACCAGCGAAAAAAGGATAACAGCTGATTATGACGAAATAAAAATAGCTGGATTTTTTGACGTTGAATTGGTTTCAGGAAAAGAAGGAAACATTACAATTCAAGGAGAAGAAAATTTAATACAATACATTAAAACCGAAACGGAGAAAGGTGTTTTAAAAGTTTTTACTGAAAAAAACATAAATATCAGCACTAATAAGAAAATGTTAATCACTATTCCTTTTGAAAATATCAATGCTGTTTCACTATCTGGATCCGGTGATGTCAGTACTAAAAACACCATTAAAACCAATCAATTTAAAACTAAGTTAGCGGGATCAGGTGATCTAACACTATCAGTAGATGCCAATGAAATACAAGCCGACTTGAATGGTTCAGGTGACCTTGTTCTAAAAGGTAATACTGAAAGTCTAATTACTAAATTAGTGGGATCTGGAGATATCGATACCGCTGAATTAAAGGCACAAAATACAGATGTTTCTGTTACGGGTTCAGGAGATGCAACGGTATATTGCTCAAGTAATCTTAAAGCACGCGTTTCTGGTTCTGGAGATATTAACTATAAAGGAAACCCAAAAACAAAAGATACTAAAGTCATGGGATCTGGCGACATAACACAAAAATAAAGATAACTAAATAAGAAAGGTGTTTTTAAGAATTCTTAAAAACACCTTTCTTATAATATTAAATCTGCAATCTATTCTTTATTTTTTTTTATAAAACTTAGAACAATAAATCCAAGTAAAAAGAAAACCGCCAGAATGAAAAATGAATTTCTCATCGAGTTTGTAATTGCTGCGACAAATCCAAAAACAAAGGTCCCTACTACAATCGATATTTTTTCAGTTACATCAAAAAAGCTAAAATAGGTAGCGTGATCTTCAGTGTCTGGTAATAATTTGGAGTAAGTAGAACGGGATAAAGTCTGAATTGCTCCCAAAACCATTCCTATCGTTGCTCCAAGAACATAAAACTGAGTATCAATGTACTCACTTTTGGCATCCAGTAAATAAGCCGCAACACAAATAAATCCCCAAATTACTATTGTAATTTTTAGCGTTTTAATATTACCTATTTTCTCAGATATTCTTGAAAATAAAAAAGCTCCAAATATAGCTACCACATTTATTAATAAAATTATAATTATCAATTTACTGGTATCAATCCCTAATTCTTTTTTCCCAAAAAGACCTGCTAATAATATTACAGTTTGAACACCTATACTATAAAGAAAAAAAGCAGTTAGAAATTGTTTTAAATCCTTCATGCTCTTCAAACTATCTAAAACTACTTTCAGCTCTCTCAGTCCTTTAAAAATATAGTCTTTCTCTGGTTTTTTATGAAAAACATTATTGGGCAAGTAATGAAAAGTGACTTGTGCAAAACCCATCCACCAGATTCCTACGGATAAGAAAGAAATACGAGCTGGCAAAGAACCATCAGTTATTCCATACCATTGAGGCATCATTACCATAGTAAGATTGAAAGCGAGTAATAATAGAGAACCCGCATAGCCAAACATAAAACCCTTTGCACTAACCCTATCATGTTGTTCAGGAAAAGCAATTTCTGGCAAATAGGAATTATAAAAAACAATACTTCCCCAAAAACCAATACTTGCTAAAACGGTCCCTAAAATTCCAATCCATAAGGTGCCTTGTCCTTTAAAAAAGAATAAACTCATCACAGATAGTGACCCTAAATAACAAAAGAATTGTAGAAATCGTTTCTTATTTCCTGTATAATCTGCAATACTGGATAAGATGGGAGACATTAAAGCCACGATCAAAAATGAAAATGATAAAGAATAAGATAAAAGTGATGAATTATTAAATTCAAAACCTAAAAATTGAACTATTCCGTTATTATCACTAGTTACCGTTTCATAGTATATGGGAAATACTGCAGTAGCAATAACTAAACTATAAACAGAGTTAGCCCAGTCATAAAAGGCCCATGCATTTATTAACTTTTTATCTCCTTTTTGCAATGCTATCATAGAATTATTTTTATACGAATTTATCTATTTTTCCGTAGGAAACATCTAAAATAACTAGAATATTGAAAACTTGATCTTTTACTAACGTAAAAAGCCAATTCAAATGAATTGGCTTTTCTTTAATATGTATCTATAATTATTATTTATAAATCATTCCGAATTTTGCAGCAGTTGCTTTAGCCTCTGGAATCATTGCTTTTAAATTAGCAATTCGGGTTGCATCAGATGGGTGTGTGCTAAGAAACTCTGGTTGCGCTTGTCCATCAGAATTTGATGACATTCTAGTCCAGAAAGCAATTGCTTCTTCTGGATTATATCCCGCTATTGCCATTAAAACTAATCCTATTTTATCAGCCTCTGTTTCATGACTTCTACTAAAAGGTAACATCACTCCTACTTGAGTACCCACTCCATAAGCTTGATTCCATATTTGTTGTGTTTGTTCACTTTTTCCTGAAGTTGCAACAGAAACTCCCGCACCAATAACTTGTTGAAGTTGTCCAGCGCTCATACGTTGTGCTCCGTGATTTGCAAGCGCATGAGACACTTCATGTCCCATTACCGTTGCTAAACCTGCGTCATCTTTAGTAACAGGTAAAATTCCAGAGTAAACAACAATCTTTCCTCCAGGCATACACCAAGCATTTACATCTTTACTATCTACTAGCTTGTATTCCCATTCATAACCATCCAAATATTGCTTTTGCCCTAAAGAATTTAAATATTTTTCGGCTGCCAATTTTATTTTTGTTCCTACAGATTCAACTCTTCTAGCATCAGCTGTACCTGTAATTACTTTATTTTCCTTTAAAAAAGTTCCATACTCCGCAAAGGAAGAAGGGAAGAGTTCGCTATTCGAAACAAAATTTAATGTTTTCTTTCCTGTAAGCGGATTAGTTGCGCAAGAGACTAATAATCCCAAAGTACAAATACCTACTAATATTGAATGTTTTTTCATGGTGCTATTTTTATTTTAACAAAAATACAACAATTATAGATATCCTATTTGCAAAATTAAAACCAAATGTTGCAACATTTTTGGTTTTCTTATTCTCCAATGATATGCAAAACATTAAATTCCTTAGTTACTATAAGGTAGTTATCCTCTTCAAACTTGGCTCTATCAAACGAAACTTTTTCATTGTCAATTTCTATGCTTTTAACTTTAAAAGGAAATCCTATTAGGTTTATCTTATAATTAGAATAACTTGTATCGTATTTACCTTCTTTATGCAATTGGATATTAAATTCTTTTTCTTTCCCTGTTACTATAAAAGTCAAGAAACTGTATCTTCCTTTTTTATAATCATAGCCATCTTGTGCATCTTCATACACAACCGACTTCTCTTTTCCTTCTTTATAGAATAAATCTAAGGTCAATTCATCAAATTCTAATTCTCCCACATATTGTTGAATAGGATATTTTGGAATAACAGCACCCGCTTTTACAAATACTGGAATTTCATCGAATTTCGTTTCTACCCAAATTTCTTTACCTCCAGTCACTAAGCTATTAGTCCAGTAATTATACCACTGACCACGAGGAATGTACATTCTTCTTCCTAAAGCATTCGGTTCCAAAATAGGGCATACTAAAATTTGGTTTCCAAAAACAAATTCGTCATTTCTATAATGCGTTTGTATGTCACTTTGATCATAATAAACTAAGGGTTTAAGCATAGGAATTCCCTCTTCGATATATTGCCAGAACATAGTATATAGGTAAGGTAGCAACTGGTAACGCAGGTTAATAAATTTTCTAGTAATATCAATAACCTCTTCATCAAATGCCCAAGGTTCCTGATCTCCGTGATCACCAGAAGAATGTGTTCTACAAAAAGGATGAAAAACACCTAATTGAATCCAACGAGCATATAATTCTCCTGAAGGTTGTTCTGCAAATCCACCAATATCCGAGCCCGTAAAGCCCATTCCAGAAATTGACATTCTTTGCACTTGTATGTTTGCAATCCACAAATGTTCCCAACTAGCCACATTATCTCCCGTCCAGGAAGAAGTATAGCGTTGCGCTCCTGCATAAGCTGATCTTGTGATTATAAAAGGTCTTTTAGGATAAGCAAATCTTTTTACTCCATGATACGTGGCTCTTGCCATCTGTGTACCGTAAATATTGTGTGCTTTTCTATGGCTACATGGGTTTCCGTCATAGTCATGACGAACATCCATAGGAAATGTTTTATTTGGCACCTCCATAACAGCTGGCTCATTCATATCATTCCAAACTCCTTTTACCCCAATTTCAGATATTAGTTCTTTAAATAATCCCGCCCACCATTCTCTCACTTCGGGATTAGTATAGTCAGGAAAATTACAATCTCCCGGCCAAACTTTACCTTTCATATAAGGACCATCCGCACGTTTACAAAAATAATCTTTTTCTAAAGCCTCTTTATATACTGAATATTCCTTGTCAATTTTAATTCCTGGATCAATGATTACAACGGTTTTAAAACCGTCTTCTGCTAATTCTGCAACCATCCTTTTTGGATCTGGGAAATATTCTTTATTCCACGTAAAACATCTAAAGCCGTCCATGTAATCAATATCTAAATAAATGGCATCGCATGGAATCTTTAATTCTCTAAATTTTGATGTGATTTTTTTTACGTTACTCTCTGGAAAATAACTCCATTTACATTGATGATAACCTAAAGCCCATAATGGTGGTAATTCTGGCTTACCCGTCAAGTCAGTGTAACTAGCAACAACATTCTCCATTTGAGGACCATAGATGAAGTAATAATTCATCTCCCCTCCTTCTGCCCAAAAACTGCTAACATTTCTTCTTTCGTGACAAAAATCAAAGAAAGTTCTAAATGTATTGTCGAAGAAAATACCATAGGCTTGTTTATTTTGTAAACCAATATAAAAGGGAACTACTTTGTATAAAGGTTCTTGATCTTTCTGAAATGCATATTGATCGGTAGCAAAGTTTTCTAACCTTTTCCCTTTCAAATTCATTTGGGTGGCTTTATCGCCAAGGCCATAGAAACACTCCCCATCTTTTGAAGTCTTGCTCATTTTAACGATATTACCGCCATACTCGTAACTTTCCTCCCAATGGAATCCCAGTTCATCTTCAAGTAATATATTTCCGTTTAAATCATAAATAGCTACTCTCATATCTATTTTTTGAATGACACATATTACTTTACTGGTTTGTATTTGATAATAATCCCCTTCTTCTGTGACCTCAAGAAAATTATATCCATGCAAATGACTTTTATCAATAGCATAGGAGAAGTCATTACTAAAATAACCTTTTGTTGTGTACCTAAAACGTATTAAACTGTCTCTTAATATCGTAACTTTTAAAACTACACTATTGTCTGTATTAAAATAAATGGAATCAACGTCCTGTTCAAAAGAAACTATTTTTGATGGATATAAATCCCCTTTGAATTCTAATTCTGTATTTGTAATCATGTTATACCTTATTATATTAAGCCCTTTTTATATTTTCAAACATACAAAAAAGTATATTTGCTTTCCTGAAAAACAATTCTATTTACAAAATAAAAGTGACGGTTTTATTAAAAAACAAACTCTATTAATTCTATGAATCAATAGAGTTTGCACAATTAAGAATTTTAAAAAACAGTACACAAGTCTAATGTGAATTTTTATACAATTTTAAAAACAGTTACGCCTAAAGGTGGCAATGTTAGTTCTATTGAATAGTCGCGTCCATCATATGGCGTCGCTTCTATTACTAATTTAGTTGCATTCTTTAATCCGCTACCGCCATAATTTTTTTCATCGCTATTAAAAATCTCCTTTAGCTTTCCTTTTCTTGGAAGACCTATTCGATAATTTTCACGAACTACCTGAGTAAAATTACAAACTACAATTACATCATCTTTTACCTTTTCTCCTTTTCGTACATAGGATATAACTGCGTTTTGATGGTCTGAATAATTAATCCATTCGAATCCATCTGGACTAAATTGCTTTTCATATAACGCCGGCTCTTTTTTATACAACCCATTTAAATCTGTTATCAGCTTTCTAACCCCTTCATGGTAAGGATACTCATTTAAATGCCAATCAAGGGTACCCTCAAAATTCCATTCGGCACTTTGTCCAAATTCACATCCCATAAACAGTAATTTTGTACCTGGATGTGTAAACATATAACCGTAAAGCAGTCGCAAATTTGCAAATTTTTGCCATTCATCACCAGGCATTCTACCAAGTATAGATTTTTTACCATAAACCACTTCATCATGAGAAAGTGGCAACATAAAATTTTCTGAAAAAGCATAGGTTGAGGAGAAGGTCAAATCATTTTGATGGTACTTCCTGTATACAGTATCTTTTTGAAAATATTCTAAGGTATCATGCATCCAACCCATCATCCATTTCATTCCAAATCCTAATCCTCCAATGGAAGTTGGTCTAGAAACCATAGGAAACGAAGTGCTTTCTTCAGCTATCGTTTGGACACCTTCAAAATTAGAATACACTGCTTCATTGAATTCTTTTAAAAAACTTACAGTATCAAGGTTTTCACGTCCACCATAAATATTAGGTTCCCATTCGCCCTCTTTTCTTGAATAATCTAAGTATAACATCGAAGCTACCGCATCCACGCGAAGTCCGTCAGCATGATAATGTTGCAACCAAAACAAGGCGTTACTAATTAAAAAGGAGCGCACTTCATTTCGACCATAATTAAACACTAGACTTTTCCAGTCTGGATGATATCCTTTTTTACGATCTGGATGTTCAAAAAGATTAGAGCCATCAAAGAATCCTAGTCCATGTGCATCATCTGGAAAATGAGAAGGAACCCAGTCCAGAATAACTCCAATTCCAGCCTGATGCAGTCGATCTACCAATACCATAAATTCTTGTGGTTTTCCAAAACGGGAGGTCGGTGCAAAATAACCAACGAGCTGATATCCCCATGAAGGGTCGTACGGATACTCCATAATAGGCATAAACTCAACATGTGTAAACCCAGTTTCTTTTACATAAGCAACCAAATCCTCTGCAAATTCTAGATAAGTCAGAAATCGATTATCTTCTACATGTCGTTTCCAAGACCCTAAATGAACTTCATAAACAGAGTACGGTTTGTCAAGCGCATTATGATCCTGACGATTCTCCATCCATTTAGTATCATCCCATTTATAATCGAGATCCCAAACTACAGATGCGGTATGTGGTGGCTTTTCACAGTAAAAAGCAAAAGGATCTGCTTTTTCGGTAACTATTCCATCGTTATTCGATTGTATTTTATATTTATAGGTAGCTCCTTTTTCGATATTGGGAATAAACCCTTCCCATATACCAGATGAATCCCATCTTACCTGAAGCAAATGCTCTCCTTGAGTCCAGAAATTAAAATCTCCTACTACAGATACAGAATGGGCAGTCGGTGCCCAAACGGCAAAATACACGCCCTTTACACCATCTAATTCAATCAGATGTGCTCCAAGTCTCTCATATAATCTGTAATGTTTTCCAGCTTTAAATAAGTCAATGTCAAAATCAGTAAAAAGGGAATGTGTGAGAACTTTGCTCATATATATTGGTATGTTTCTAAACTTATGGAATAAATTAGAATATTAACTTTAAAAAAACTTTTGATTTTAATTTATCTTATAGCCATCTGGAATTACAGAACCTTTTTTAATTACAACAATTCCTTCTTTAATAGCGTATAGTTCATGTAAAACATCTTCTAAATGCTTACCTCCATTGATATAAACATTGTTTCCTATTCTACAGTTTTTATCCACTAAAGCATTATTAATAAAACAGTTATCACCGATACCTACTAAAATATTATTTTTAGCTTTATCTTCATTCATATCATCAATACTTTGATAATAGTCATTCCCCATAACGTAGGTGTTTTGAATAACAGTCCCATCACCTATTCGAGCACGAATTCCTATAACGGATTTTTTTATTTCTTTAGCATGAATAATACAACCATCAGATATTAATGATTTCTCTACTAAAGTGTGGTGAAATTTTGACGGAGGTAGTAATCTTGGACGTGTGTAAATTTTATTATCATTGTCAAATAAATTAAATTTAGGAATATCATCTGTCAAACCGATATTGGCTTCAAAAAATGAATCTATATTTCCTATATCAGTCCAATACCCTTCATATTGATAACTTAGTATTTTTTGTTTACCCACAGCTTGCGGAATAATTTCTTTTCCAAAATCCTTTGTATCAGGATTTTTCATTAAATCAATTAATAGCTGTCTATTAAAAATATAAATTCCCATTGAAGCTAAGTAAATTTTACCTTCACTTTTCATTTCCTCACTTACATCCGACTCCCATTCTGGTAACAATTCCTTAACCGGTTTTTCAATAAATGACTCTACACAACTATCGCTATTTGATTTTAAAATTCCAAAATCTGGTGCATCCTTAGCGTTAACCGGTAAAGTGGCAACTGTTATATCAGCTTCCTGTTTGATATGTTCTTCAATCATTTCATTGAAATCCATCTGGTATAATTGATCTCCAGAAAGAATTAAAACATAATCAAATTCATGATTTAAAAAGTGAGGCATACACTGTCTCACTGCGTCAGATGTACCTTGAAACCAAGTTGGATTATCAGGAGTTTGTTCGGCAGCAAGAATGTCAACAAAAGCTTGACTAAACGCATTAAAAGTATAGGTGTTTTTTATATGTGCATTTAAAGAAGCAGAGTTAAATTGGGTCAATACAAACATTCTCTTAATGTCTGAATTCATACAGTTTGAGATTGGGATATCAACTAATCTATATTTCCCTGCAATTGGTACTGCAGGCTTAGATCTACTTTCAGTCAATGGATATAATCTAGACCCTTGGCCCCCTCCTAAAATAATTGCAATAACGTTTTTCTTGTTAGCTTTCATACTTTGTTAATTATTAAATTATAAACCTCTATATATTCTTGACATGCTTTTTCCCACGAATGATCTGTGGTCATCCCTAATTTTCTAATCTTATTTAAGTGTTCTTTATCTTTATACAAGTTTACTGCCCTTTGGATAGAGTAACAAATGTCTCCAATAGAAGATTGATCATGACAGATACCGTTACCGTTATCTCCAAAATCAATTACGGTATCTTTTAATCCTCCTGTTCTTCTTACAATGGGAATTGTACCATATCGCAGCGAGTACATTTGATTCAACCCACATGGTTCTACCCTTGATGGCATCAATAAAAAATCAGCTCCTGCATAAATTAAATGTGCTAATTCTTCGTTGTATCCAATAAAAGTGTTATAATTTCCTTTATAATCTACCAATAGACTATTTAAATCGTTTTCTATATCTTGATTTCCAGAACCTAAAATAAGAATATTGATTTCCTTATAATTTTCAGACAAGGCTAACGCCGATGCCTGTGGTAGCAAATCGCCTCCTTTTTCTTCTAATAACCGCCCTATAAAACTAAAAAGTGGTTTCGTAGGATCTAAATTAAATAAAGTACATAATATCTCTTTATTTTGTTGTTTTCCCTTTTCAAAATTTTCAATAGAATAGTTTTTTTCCAACATTTTATCCTTCAAAGGATCCCAGATTTCAGTATCGATTCCGTTTAATATTCCTTTAGATTTGTAGCGTACGATATTAAATAGTGACTCTAATCCATTTGCTGAATAATTAATCTCATTCAAATAATTAGGCGAAACTGTAGTCACTGCCCAAGCACATTTTATACCTACAGCCAATGAATTAATACAGTGATCCCATTCTAATACATTTACGTGGGACAGATCAAATTCTGGTAAATAGTGTAGTTTATCAAATCCAAATTGCCCCTGATACAATCCATTATGAATCGTAATCATTGAAGGTGTATTTTGGATTTTGCTATATTTGTTACAATACAACATCATAAACGGAATTAAACCAGTATGATGATCGTGACAATTAATAACATCTGGCATTTCATCACGGCCAATTATCCAATCTAAAGTGGCTATTTGAAAAGATAAAAATCGTTCGATATCATCCTCATATCCATATACTTCTTTTCTGTCGAACAATTCGGGAATTTCAATGAGGTATAACTCAAATCCCAATTTATCTGTTGTCTCCTTAAGGACATTAAATGAAAAATTGAATTTTCCCAATTTAACAAACCCCCAATGGACACATTCAAATTTATTTTCTTTTTTAAATTTTGTGTCATAACAAGGAATTACAACTCTTGCAAGATGACCGGCTTTATTCTGGTATTTTGGCAAAGCTCCTACAACATCTGCTAAACCACCTACTTTTGCTACGGGATAACACTCTGCGCTAATATGAAATATTTCCATTTGTTAAATTTTGTTATTCTTCAAATTTTGTAGTAACGTTGACACTCTCTTTTTTATTAAGACCATTATTTCTTTAATGTAAATACTTAAATAGACAATAAAATTTTATTAAATATACTACTTTTATGTTTTTCTAAATTTAGTGAAAATTTTATAAAATAAAAGCGGTCTTAAAAATTTATCAATATGACAAAAATACCTTCAATTCATACTCAATCATTAAAAATTCCTAAGCCTATTCTTATTGCAGGTAAATTAATCTCTTTTATTTCGCCTAAACTAACAACATTGTTCGCCGCTAAATTATTTACAACACCTATAAAACATAAGATTCCCAAAAGAGAGTTTGAAATGGATGAAAAAAGTGAGCAAAAAAAACTCCTTGTTCCCTCAATAAATAAAGAGATCGTTGTTTACAAATACGGCCAAAGTGAAAAGAAAGTATTGCTAGTTCATGGTTGGTCAGGACGAGGTACACAACTAGTGAAAATAGCCGATGCATTAGTAAAGCACGGTTATTCTACCATTAGTTTTGATGCTCCTGCACATGGTAAATCACCTGGTAATCAAAGTATCATGACTGAATTTATCGCTGCAATTTTAGAAATCGACAAGCAGTACGGTCCTTTTGAATCCGCTGTTGGTCATTCTCTGGGCGGAATGTCGGTACTAAATGCAGTAAAAGAAGGTCTCGAGTTAAATACTGCCGTAATTATAGGCAGTGGGGATATTGTTCAAGATATTATCGAAGATTTTATTGCTAAATTAGAGCTAAAGCCAAGTTATGCTACCACTTTGAGACTATATTTTGAGAAAAAGCATGGTGGAAAAATGAATGATTACTCTGGTTATCAAGCAGCCAAAAAAATAACGATACCCATTTTAGTGATTCATGACAAAGATGATCCTGAAGTGCCTGTAAAAGCAAGCAGGAACATTTATGAACATTTAAAAAACGGAGAGCTCCTGATAACAGAAGGTTTGGGTCATCGAAAAATTTTAGGTGATTCTGAAGTAGTTAAAAGAACGGTTGAATATGTAACTACTCACTCTAATAATTAATCTAACATCAATACAATGAAATACCCCTTAGAAAAATCCGAAGCCCAATGGAAACAAGAACTGGGAGAAGAAAGATACCGTGTCTTGCGTGAAAAAGGAACAGAACGTCCACACACTGGAACTTACAATTTACATTACGAAGAAGGCACCTATTGCTGCGGCGCTTGTTCAGAACCATTATTTGAAAGTAACTCAAAGTTTGACGCACACTGTGGCTGGCCGTCATTTGATGATTCAATTCCCGGAAAAGTCAAATATATTTTAGATAAAACGCACGGAATGATTCGTACTGAAATAGTTTGTGCAAATTGTGGCAGCCATTTGGGACATCTCTTTAATGATGGACCAACTACTACTGGCCAGCGTTATTGTGTAAATTCGGTATCAGTAGATTTTAAAAAATAAAGAAGATTGGATTTATTCGGAAAATCAAGTGATTAGATAAAAAAACTAGAACCAATTCTTGAAAAATATAAAGAAAGAAAACACCTCTTAGACTATCATAATCAATACCAACATTTAGTTATGGTAGTGCTGTCTGCTCAGGATTCTGATGCTAATATCAATAAAATCGCTCAAGCTCTATTTGAAGTGTATCCAAATATGGAAAGTTTGGCAGTTTCGAATGTAGAAAGATTAATACCCTATATCTCCAAAGTCAAAAATTTTGGTACCAAAGCCAATTGGTTACCAGAAATCGCAAAAACCATTAAAAAAGACGAGAATATTCCCCTAACAATGGATGCTTTGACTGCTTTAAAAGGCATTGGACGAAAATCAGCAAATGTCATCATGCGTGAAGCTAAAATTTCAGCAGTAGGAATAATTGTTGATCTACACGTCATTCGAGTAGCACCCAGAGTTGGATTAACCACAGAAACCAAAGACGAAATAAAATTTGAAAAACAACTCATGCAAGCGCTCCCTAATGAGATATGGGATGAAATTGGAATGGCAATTTCATTTCTGGGAAGAGAAATTTGTCGCCCAACACCTAAATGCCTGAATGTCCCATTAATTCGATTTGTAAATATTACAGTGAATCTTATAAATAGTAAACAAGTACTGCAGCCCCATTATTTTAAAATCGTTATCACCTTCTCACAAAAACAGCCAGCAACAATTTGCGCAACGTTTTGATTATCTATACATTTACAATTAAACCTTATGAAATAACTTTCTATGAAAAAAGCTATTGCCCTTTTAATAATCCTTTTTGTATTTGTTCAATGCAAAAGTGTAAAACCGACCACTAACGATAATTTTGCCATAGTAATTCATGGAGGTGCTGGAACCATATTGAAAAAGAACATGTCTCCAGAATTAGAGGCACAATATAAAGCAAAGCTTGAAGAAGCTGTAAAAGTAGGTTATGCAGTGTTAAAAAATGGCGGATCAAGTATAGAGGCGGTAGAAAAAACTATTAATGTAATGGAGAATTCCCCATTATTTAATGCAGGAAAAGGTGCCGTGTTCACTAATCAAGGAAAGAATGAGTTAGACGCATCAATAATGGATGGAAAGACCTTAAAGGCAGGTGCAATTGCTGGGGTTACTACTGTTAAAAATCCTATTAGTTTGGCAAGGGCGGTAATGGAAAAATCAGAACATGTACTATTAGCGAGAGAAGGAGCTGAAAATTTTGCAAAAGAAAACGGACTAGAAATAGTAAACCCTGCATACTTTTATACGGAAAACCGATACCAATCATTACTAAAAGCACAAGAAAAGGAAAAAACAGAGCTAGATCATTCTGGAAGCACCTCATTTTATGACCCGTACATCAAAGACAATAAATTTGGAACTGTAGGTTGCGTAGCCTTAGATAAAAACAGAAATCTTACTGCAGGTACTTCTACTGGTGGGATGACCAACAAAAAATGGGGTCGCATCGGTGATACACCTATAATTGGCGCCGGAACTTATGCTAATAATACTACTTGTGGAGTTTCTTCAACAGGATGGGGAGAGTTTTTTATTCGCAACGTGGTTGCTTATGATATTTCGGCTCTAATGGAGTATAAAGGATTATCTCTCGAGAACGCCGCTAAGGAAGTAATTCAAAAAAAGCTAACGAAACTTGGTGGTGACGGTGGAATCGTAGCAATGGACAAAGACGGGAATATCACAATGGAATTCAACACTGCCGGAATGTATAGGGCTTCAATAGATACCAAAGGAAAATTAATGATTGGAATTTACAAGAAGTAATAAACAGTGCTTACCAACTGAAAAGACTTTTAACTCATAATAATATGACTTAAAAGGCTTTTTTTTGTTTAAATAGTATCAAACTCCTCCTTATTTAGTTCGCTTTTTATCAAATTTAAAATTTCCCCGCTCCGACATAACTTTTTTCGTCTTTATATAACCTCGAAATCTGTATTTAAAGATGATACAACAAAAACAAGACAGCGCTTTTGAGTGGATTAATTATCTACAGATTTCAAAGGATAAATAAATATTACAAAAATGACTTCTTGAAACTAGGTTGCGTCCTTTTTTTTGACGCTTGTTCATAAGCGTAAGCTATACTTATTAATTTAGGCTCTGAATAAGCCGGTCCAAAAAATGAAAACCCAACTGGTAAGTCATAAACAACACCGCAGGGAACAGTGATATGTGGATAGCCACTGGCTGCCGCTGGCATTGTTAAGAAAACATCTCCCCAGCGATCTCCATAAATCATATCAATACTGCAAGCCGGCCCCATAGTTAAACCACAAATGGCGTCCAGTTTATTTACTGCAATAACTTTATCAATTATTTCTTTTGAACCTAAATGGCACCTTTTAAGTGCTTCAATGTATTTTTTATCGGTAAGAGTCCCTTTTTCATTTGAACTGATCAGGGTTTCTTGCTTGAAGTATGGCATTACTTTGTCTTCGTTAGCATTGTTGAAATCAACAACTTCTTTCAAGCTTTTCACTTTGGCATTAGAAGAACTTAAATAACTGTTCAGTCCGGTTTTGAACTCAAATTGCATCACTTCGAACTCATCTTCCCCCAATTTGCCAATTTCATCCAGATAATCGATTTCTACAATCGTGGCACCTTTACTTTTCAGCAAATCAATTGTTTTTTGTTGAAGTGCATGCATAAATTGATTTTTGCCTTGCGGTTTACGCTCCACTCCAATTCTTTTTCCGTTTAGGGCACCCAACTCCAGGAAGACAGTATAATCGTTATGGGCCTTTCCTTTGCTTTCCAGGGTAACAAGGTCCTTATCATCAACACCTGTCATGGCCCCCAATAAAATCGCAGCATCAGTAACTGTCCTTGCCATAGGCCCAGCCGTGTCTTGCGTACTTGAAATTGGAATAATACCAGTTCTGCTAACCAATCCAACCGTTGGCTTGATTCCTACAATTCCACTTACGGAAGCAGGACATACTACAGACCCGTCTGTTTCTGTTCCTATGGCAACAACACAAAGGTTAGCGGCCACAGCCACTCCCGAACCTGCGCTTGAGCCACATGGATTATGATCCAAAATATATGGGTTTTTAGTTTGCCCTCCCCTACTGCTCCAACCGGAACAAGAAGATGTGGACCTAAAATTTGCCCATTCGCTTAAATTCGTTTTACCTATTAATATGGCTCCTGCCTCTCTTATTTTTTTGATGACAAAAGCGTCATTGCTCGCAATATTTCCTGCAAGTGCCAATGAGCCTGCTGTAGTTTGCATTTTATCCCCTGTGTCAATATTGTCTTTTATCAGTATTGGAATACCATGCAAAAGACCTCTGCTCTTGCCTGATTTCATTTCTAAATCCATCTTTTTAGCAAGTTCAATTGCTTCAGGATTGACCTCAATTACGGAGTTTAATTTGTGTCCATTTTTATCAATGGCTTCTATGCGTTCTAAATACATTCGAACTAATTGCTCAGAACTATATTTGCCAGAAGATAATTTCTCCCTTAAGCTACTAATCGTTTCTTCGCTTAGTTCAAAGACTGAGTTGGAATTGTCTTCCTCTTCTAACGCTTCATCGCCTTTTTTAGTGCTCGGATTACAGCTTGAAATTAAAAAAGTGCTAAGGCCTGCAGACGCTAAAGTTGCAGTCGTTAAAAATGATCTACGTTTCATATATAAAAATTTAGAAAAAAATAAAGTCCTAAATTACCTTTTTTTCAACAAATTCGACAAAATATTAAATTGAACAAAAGTTAAAGTTCTAAAACCACGAAAAAAAGCGATTTACCCTGAAAAACAGCCTCTCATCTTCGACCCGCCCTAGCCTAAAAACATAATTGCAAATCTACTTGTTAAACATACAGAACAACCCTCTGATCTTTCTGCTTTATATTCACTTTAACCACAAATAGATTCTAACCAAAACTGGCAATTCGCCGGATGAACGATAATGTAATACAGAAATACCAACAGCCATAACAGATTTCATACCTCCAATACACATTATTATTATTCGAAACCACAAACATAACTGCCATAATAACTTAGCGAATAATGTGAAAGCAAAGTTAGCGTAGGTTCTACTATGATTTGCCATTTAATTTAATGCATATATTTCTCATAACCAATGTTTTAAAGTAAAAAAGCCTATAGCATACGGATCAGAAAGTAATGGACTATTATTTGAATAAAGTCTTCGAGAGGTCGTTTCTTGAGTTTTATCATACCTGTCAAAATAATTAGACATAGACAAATAAATGGATAGTAACAGTCGTTCCATTATCTTCAGTAAAATCAATCTTTATAGGATCGAAATTATTTTTTTGCAACAAAATAATTCGTTCTTTGGCTAATGCGATACCCCTAGAAACATGAAATTTCGATTTTTTATTTGCCTTTAGCCCCTTTCCGTTGTCAATAATCTTACACTCTAAAACCCGTTCATCAATCATTTTAAAGGAAATATTAAGTTTAGGTGAAGGAACAAATTCATCAAAAGCATGAGCAAAAACATTTTCCACAAAGGGTTGTATCAGCATCGGTGGAATTTCAAATAAGCTTCCAGCAACCACAGGATCAATATAAACATCACACAAGACACGGTCTTTAAAACGCATATTTTCAATACACATGTAACTTTTTAAATATTCGACTTCCTCTTTAATTGATATAGTTTGTTTTGGAGAATTTTTCAAGGTCTTTCTCATCAAGGTAGCAAATTCACTAATATAAAGTGACGAATTAATTTCGTCATTATCTTGTACGAAACCTTGAATAGACTCCAAAGCATTGTAGATAAAATGAGGATTCATTTGATTTGACAGCGCTTCAAACTTAGCTTCGGTTATTTGTTTTTCTAAAACAGCTTTATCTCTTACCTTATTCTTTTTTCGTACAACTATATAAACCACAATTCCCATAACAAGGAGGAAGATTATGGTAATAAACCACCAAGCAAACCAAAATGGCGGTGAAATATAAACTTTAAGCAATTTAAAAACGCTAGATCTCCCAGCATTTAAATCTAAAACTTCCACTTCAACTAAATAGTCGCCATAAGGCAAATAGGCTAAAAACAAATTAGTTTTGTCGCTGTAAGGGCTCCAACGATTAGAAGCTTTTAAACGATATCTAAATTTCAACTTATCGGCAATAGCATGGCCTTCGGGAATAAAATCGATAGAAAGGGAATTCTGATTATAATCAAGCCTCAGTTCATCCGAAGCATAACGGAACCAATGGAACTTGGATTTATTGAGAGCTGTATTATTGACAGCTATACTGCTTATCCCTAACTTTAAAACCGTTGGCTGTTTCTTTGTAAGCGTATTTAAATCAACAACATAATATCCTTTTTGTGTACCAATCCACAACTGGTTTTCAAAAATTTTTGAAGTGGTAAATACGCAATCTACTACCCCTAATTGCTTATCAATTAATCTAATTTCTCCTTTATAATAAATATTAATTCCTTTTTCTGTTCCAATATAAATGTGGTCATTATAAGATTCAAGAAATAATATGGTATTTCCAATAATTTTATTTTTTGGAATAGTATCTAATATTCTAAATGACTTTGAATCATCAACCACAAAAACGTCCCCAAACTCAGTAGCTAAAATTAACTCTCCCCTATTGCTTATTGCTATATGTTTGAACTTCTTTTCTTTCCAAATACCTTCGACCAAATAAGAATGGAATTGATTATCATGATGTACATACAAACCGTTAAAAACGGATAATAGATAGGTTTTCTGATTATGATTTAAGATGTCTACTATGGCTGTAGCTTTTTTGTCTATCGAATTAACTTTTAAAGTATAAATGTCATCATAAACATGAATACCACCATAAGGGTTTGTTTCAAAAAATTTATTCTCACCAGTAAAACCAAATTCATAGGTATGAATCGGAACATAATGAATGATTTCACCTTCAAAATTTAATTCAAAAACTCCTAAATTACTACTAACCCAAAAAGATTTGAAATGCTTAATAATTTTATAAAATTCGATACCATTGGCAGGAATTGAATAATCTAATTCGAAAAAACCTTCGTTATACGTTGGCAATCGATTTTTTGAATGCTCTATATATTGGAGCTCTTTACTTTTGAAATCTGACAACGAAATAGTTTTCAAAACCTGCTGGGACGCATTTAGAATCGAAAGACCTCCATTATGAAGGATGATTTTTTGACTTCCCAATTTTTCAAAATCAATAATCCTTTTCCCTTCAAAAAATTTGTACTCAATCACTTTATCTAAACGAACCTTATAAACTCCTTTGTCCTTAGAGCCTACATAAAGCACATCCATTTTCCTATCATAAATAACATTGACTAAACTCTGAGAATCAATACCATAATAATCTGAAACATTAATCATTTTACGATCAACTACTTGATAAAGTCCTCCGCTATTATCAAAAACTCCCCAAGCCGCTGCATAAAGTATATTACGTTTGTCTTTAGCATATTGCCAGACAGTCGATTGACCAAAAACAGCAGTCGTTGAAATGACATTTTTAGTATTATCGAAAGTAAAAGCATTGATAAAACCTTTGTTACTGCCATAAAGTACAGAATCAAAATGGCCTAAACTATAGGTATGCTCATCGGTATCCTTACCGGTAATTTTATACTCTAAAACAGGAACTATTTTAGCGACCGTCCCATATTCATCTAACTTAAAAATTCCTTCATTAATAGCAGAGAAAAACACTTCTTTATTGTATATAAAGAAATCGCTAATAATGAAAATCCCAAAATGCGGTTTAATTCCTTTGGGAGTAACTACCTTATTCGTATTGACATCTATAATGGAAACTCCTAATTCTGTCCCGAGATACATTTTGTTTTTAAAAGAAAAAACTTTACGTACTTTATTGGAGGGCAAACCATTTTTTGTCGTAAAAACGGTGAATTTTTTGCCGTCAAATTTACTTACTCCCCCTCCATAACTGCCAAACCACATATTTCCATTTCTGTCCTGAGAAATACCCCAACAACTGTTATGTCCTAATCCATCTGATTCATCTAGATTAGAAAAAGAGCCATTTTCCATTTTAGAAATGCCATTCTCAGTTCCAATCCATAAAATATCATTGGAATCCAAAAATAAAGATCGAACCGCATTATTAGGTAGACCATCTGCAGTAGTGTAGTTCCTGGAAGGTAAATACTGCCCAAACAATGAATATGTAAAAACAAAATATATAAAAAGCCAACTATATAGTAATTTCATTCATACGCAATTTATGATAGTAATAATGCAAAAAAGCTAAAGTCAAACGACTTTTAAAACACTAATTTACTTGTTGATACAAATAGCTAAAATAGTATTTATAAAAACAGAAATCATCTTTTTTTTATAGGAAAACACTCCGCAATTACAGACTTCATTAGCCACAAAAAAACGGATCAGGAACAAAACCTGAGGAGAAGTTTTGCAAAAATGAATATTTTTGCATAATTAACTTTGAGATATGACTTCTATAGACCTTTTAAAATTTAT
>NZ_JASMRH010000027.1:0-57240 GCF_041431385.1 Flavobacterium sp. Arc2
AGAAGTCATATCTCAAAGTTAATTATGCAAAAATATTCATTTTTGCAAAACTTCTCCCCAGGTTTTGTTCCTGATCCACTTAATGCTCGTCAAATGCTCGTCGGAACAAAATAAAAAAGCCTTTACATTTCTGTAAAGGCTTGATTTAGAGAGTGGTCCCACCTGGGCTCGAACCAGGGACCACCTGATTATGAGTCAGGTGCTCTAACCAGCTGAGCTATAGGACCGGTTAAGAGTTTGCAATATTACTACTATTTTTCGTTTACTCCAAATATTTTTACCTTAGATTTTCACTAAACAGCAATATTAAAATACTTGAAATCGAAAACAACTGATTATTAGATTTATAAATTTTTATTGACAAACAAAATTAATTTATTTCTTGACATAATTCTATCAAAACTCCATTTGTACTTTTAGGATGTAGAAAAGCAACTAATTTGTTATCCGCACCTTTTTTAGGAACTTCATTCAAAACAACGAAGCCTTCTTTCTTCAAACGCGCAATTTCTGACACAATATCTTCTACAGCAAATGCGATATGGTGAATCCCCTCCCCCTTTTTATCTATAAACTTAGCTATAGGACTATCAGGGCTTGTGGCTGCTAAAAGTTCGATTTTATTAGGTCCGCTTTTAAAAAACGAAGTTGCTACCCCTTCACTTTCTACTTCTTCAGATTTATAAGGCGGCGCACCAAACAATTTTTCGAAAATTAAATTCGAAACGGCTAAGTCTTTAACGGCAATTCCTATATGTTCTATTTTTTCCATTTTCTTACTATTCTATATTTTGTTAAACTCAGTTATAATTCTAGTCTAAATACCCCCTTGTAATGGTATTGTTTAATTCATTTTAACCATTTTCTATTGCAATAAATGAATTACGCAACAGTATTAACTGTAAAACCGAAAGCTTAACTACAAATTATTTATAACTACACTCTTGTGCCGTACGTAAAATTAAACATTAAAAACTAAAAAGCCTCGAAAGAGCAACAAAAGTACACCTCATTGAACACCCATAATAATTTTATAAAAAACTTCTATTCCAGTAATTATAATTGTTATTTTGTAACCTCTAATACTAATTTGATATGTTGAAAAATAATTTAAGATATATTTCCATACTATTGCTTGTCCTTATAGTAAGTTGCGCAAAAAGAGGAACGATTACCGGTGGTCTAAAAGACACTATTGCGCCAACCTTAAAGGCAAGTTTTCCTAAAAATTATAGTACTAATTTTAAAGGTGATGAAATCAAATTAGTTTTTGACGAATACATCAAATTAAAAAACTTGAATAAGCAGTTAATTATTTCGCCTCCTATGAAACAGGAGCTATTAATTTTACCCACTTCTGCGAGTAAATATTTGACTATTAAAATCAAAGACACATTACAAGCTAACACAACTTACAGCTTCAATTTTGGTCAAAGTATTGCCGACAATAACGAGGGTAATGCATACAATCAATTTAAGTATATTTTTTCAACAGGGGATTATATCGACTCGCTGGCCATAGGTGGAAGAATAAAAGACGCCCACGACATCGAAGCAGAATCTTTTGTTTCTGTAATGCTTTATGAGGTAAATAAAAGCTATAACGACTCTATCGTTTTTAATGATTCGCCACGATACATCACGAATACTTTAGACAGTTTAAAAACATTTAGACTAGAGAATTTAAAAGCCGGAAAGTACTTATTAGTCGCTATGAAAGACCAAAATAGCAATAATAAATTTAATCCTAAAGAAGACAAAATAGGTTTTAGAAAAGAATTTATTACAATCCCGAATGACACTGTATACGAAATAGAATTATTTAAAGAAACATTAGATTTCAAATCGTTTAAACCAACTCAAGCTTCTGGAAACAGATTGTTTCTAGGGTATAACGGCACCCAAAACCTAAAAGAAAAGCAACCTAAAATAGTAGTAAAAAGCAACTCACAAGTTCTTGAAACGATCATTACACAAATACCAAAGAAAGATTCGCTCCAAATTTGGTATAAACCTTTAAAAATAGATTCATTAGCGGTTAGCGTATCTAAAGACAAATATTTACAAGATTTTATCGTAAAAATTAAAGACCAAAAAAAGGACACTTTAAACATCTCTACTTCCATAAACGGAACATTGAACTTTAGAGATCGTTTTTCATTAGACGCATCTACTCCTTTAGTAAAGTTTGATGATTCAAAAATAAAATTAATAGTAAACGACAGTACTGAGCTTCCTTTTAAAAGAGAGTACGATGTTTTTAATCAAAAGTTATATTTAGACTTTGATAAAGAACCCAATAAAAAGTACAACTTTAAATTATTACCAGGAGCATTAACTGATTTTTATGAAAAATCCAATGACACTCTAAGTTATAAATTAGAGACAAAAGCAGCTGCCGACTATGGTAACCTGCGCATTCAATTGCAAAATGTAAAATACTTCCCTGTAATTGTAGAACTGACAGATGCAAAAGGTGATGTATTAGCATCAGAATACACCGATTTTAAAACTATTGTTGACTTCAACTTACTTAATCCAGCAGTTTATAATCTTCGTATTATTTATGATGAGAACAAAAACAAAATATATGATTCCGGTAACTTTTTAGAGAAAAGATATTCTGAAGAGGTTATTTATTTTTCTAAAGAAATTGACGTTCGCGCGAACTGGGATGTGGACCAAGCATTTGATGTTAGCCTACCCTACTCTCCTGAACCAAAGAAAAAAGAGAAAGGAAAATCTCAAGGTGGAAAACCCGAAAATAGACCTTAATTAATTTATCCTTTATTGATTTCAAAAGAATCTTTATCGTTCAAAAAATTCAATTTTTCACGAACTTCTGTCAAATACGATTTATTAAGAGTAGTGATAAAAACTCCTTCAGATTCTTCTGGAGGGAGCACACAATCTCCCAAGCAATCTAACACTTGTGAATGACCAATGTATCCATAACCGTTAGAGTCTCGACCTATTCTATTGACACCAATAGTATAACTCATATTCTCAATGGCACGTGCTGCAAGTAAAGTATCCCAAGCTTTAATTCTTGTTTTAGGCCAACTCGCCACATAAATCAACAAGTCATAATTCTCAACATTACGAGAGAAAACCGGAAATCGCAAGTCATAACATACAAACGGACAAATCTTCCAGCCTAAGTACTCTACAATCAATTTTTGAGTGCCTCTGGAGTAGACTTTATCTTCCCCTGCGAGTGTAAACAAATGCCTTTTGTCATAACACTGAACTTCTCCTGAAGGAAAAACAAATAACATGCGGTTATAAAAATTGAAGTTTTCTTCAATTACCACGCTTCCTGTTATTGCAGTGTTTTTGGTTTTCGCCAAAGCTTGCAACCACAACACCGTTTTGCCGTTCATCTTCTCAGCAACTTTAGCTGGCTGCATGGTAAAACCCGTTGTAAACATTTCGGGAAGTACAATTAGATTTATTTCCTCTGTAATCGTATTGATTTTTTCTTCGAAATACGTTCTGTTTGCTTCTGGGTTTTCCCAAACTAAGGCGGACTGAATTAAAGCTACTTTCATTTTATAAAATTACTAAAAAATGGAATACAGATGATGGTGTTTTAGTGTGAATATTATGCGTGAAATAAGAACGCGGATGACGCGGATTGAGCAGATTTAAAAATATTAGAAAATTACTTTGCGGACACGGATTTCAAATCCGCGCTATCTGGTCTTACACTATTACCAAAATTCCCACCATGATTTAACTTTAGCAGGAATAATATTTAAAATATGATTATAACCCGCAATGTTTATTACAGGAATCTCAAAACACTCTTCTATTATAGATAATTTTTTTTCACTCCCTCCAAAATCAAAAAGAAACGTTTCATTATTACTATTCACAACATTTACGTTGTCATATTCTTCGTCATTTGACGATACATAAATTTTCACAAAACCTTTTGTCAGAAATAAAGAACCATCCGATTCATTTAAATAATAACCAAAAACTAATGGCAATTTATTATTTGGTGTTTTTATGTAACGGATAAAGTTAACCGCAAAGCAGAAATGATCAAAACTAGGAATATTTGAAAAGAGAACTAAAAACTTATTTCTTTCTTTTTCTTTGTACAATATTATGTCGTTTACAAAATCCTCACCTGAATATTGATTAGCAAAATCCATAATACCATTCATAAATACAGATTCCGATATATCCGATACGACAATAAAAGATTGTTTCATTTTAATGAGGCTTTAATTTGGTCATTGAATGACTTGTATAGAAGCGAAACAACTCCCTAAGGTATAAACCAAAATGTGGTAGTATAAACATAGGCTCGCTTCTCCTTTAACAACATTATCCATATCAAATATAATAAATTACCACAAGCAACTCCTGTAAATTCCTATCCGGCTGCTCGTTTCTCCCGTTGTCATCTCTGTTCCTTACTCTTTTTTCTTTCTTCTTTTCTATTTTCTATTTTCTATTTTCTATTTTCTCTCTATTCTATACTATCACAACTCTTTCTTCGGGTGAGGGATAGCAGTGAAAATCCTTTTATGCAATGCAATGGAATAAAAGATTGCAACGCATAGCCCGACCGTAGGGCACCCCAAAAACAAAAAACGCATCCAAATAAATGAGGGCACTGAAAAAGTCTTTTTAAGAATTAATTATTAATAAAAAGGAGTAGAAAACTATAGTTTTTTGCTCCTTTTTTCGTATTTTTAATGGTACCCAAAAGGCTTTTAGATGTTAGTTCAACAACAAAAAATTCAATTCAGTCCGTACTCTTTGTTATATGATTTAATCGTTCCCAAGGACAATATGCTAAGAAAAATCAATGAGTTGATAGATTTTTCATTTATCTATGATGAGTTGCTAAATAAATACTGTACAAATAATGGTCGCACAGCAGAAAGTCCTGTGCGTATGTTCAAGTATTTACTTCTGAAAACAATTTATACCGTTTCAGATGTTGATGTAGTGGAGCGTTCCCGTTTTGATATGTCCTTTAAGTATTTTTTGGAAATGGCACCAGAAGAAGATGTTATCAATTCTAGTACGTTAACAAAATATAGAAAACTACGTTTGAAGGACACCGACTTATTAAATCTATTGATTAGTAAAACGGTGACTATAGCCGTTGAAAAGGGCATTATCCGTTCTAAGTCTATTATAGTTGATGCCACACATACTTTATCGAGATCAAATCCATTTTCGGCAATTGAAGTGTTAAGAGAGCGTTCTAAACTACTGCGAAAAACGGTTTATTTATTTGATAACCAATGGAAAGAACGTATGCCAGAGAAGAACAATACCAATGAATTAGAAAAGGAATTGGCCTATTGTAAAGAGTTGGAGAGACGTCTAGAAAAAGAACAATCTTTGAGTTCTATACCTGCGGTGAAAGAAAAATTAAACTTGCTTAAAGAAACGATAGAAGACACTCAGGAAAATTTTACGTTATCAAAAGATCCAGATGCTAAAATGGGGCATAAATCCGCTGATAGTTCCTTCTTCGGCTATAAGACTCATTTAGCGATGACCGAAGAGCGCATCATTACAGCAGCTGTAGTCACATCAGGCGAAAAAGGAGATGGCCCCGAGTTACCTAAACTTTTAGAAATTAGTCAGGAAAACGGAATCGATGTTGATACAATTATTGGCGATGGAGCCTATACAGGAAAAGAAAATCTCAAACTCACAAGTGAGCAAAATATTAAAGTGGTAGCAAGACTAAATGTTACAATAGCACAAGGGGCTAGAAAAGACGAAGATAAGTTTGATTACAATAAAGATGCCAATAGATTTGTTTGTCCTGCTGGTCACATGGCTATACGAAAGGCTCGCCAAGGCAAAAAAAATGTTGGAACCAATCAAAAACAAACCTACTTTTTTGATGTCGAAAAATGTAAGACCTGCTCTTTAAAAGAGGGTTGTTATAAAGAAGGAGCCAAGACAAAAACATATTCGGTGTCGATAAAATCGGACTTACACCAAGAACAAATCAGCTTTCAAGAAACTGACTATTACAAAGAAAAAGCAAAACACCGATATAAAATAGAAGCGAAAAATAGTGAGTTGAAAAATGTACATGGTTATGATAGAGCAATATCATATGGTATTGCCAATATGCAAATGCAAGGTGCAATAGCAATTTTCGCAGTCAACTTAAAAAGAATACTCAAATTAATGTAGGAAAATCAAAGCTACATGCGCAGTACACTCAATGAGCCTATAAAAGTCAAAAATCGAATCATATAACCTATAATAAAAAACAGTTGTAAAAATTAAAACGCTCATAAAAGATCTTTAAAATCCTGTTATAAGCGTTTTTTTATTGTCTAAAAAACGACTCTAATCAATATAAGTGAAGTTTTTCAGTGCCCTCAAATAAATGAATGCGTTTTTTAAACTATTTAATTTTGCCTTTTAGCTAGTAAGGTATTATCCTTTCATACTTGCTGACATATACTCTCTGTTCATACGAGCGATGTTCTCTAAAGAAATTCCTTTAGGACATTCTACTTCACATGCGCCAGTGTTAGTACAGTTACCAAAACCTTCAGCATCCATTTGATGTACCATGTTTAATACACGATCTACCGCTTCAATTTTTCCTTGTGGTAACAAGGCATATTGAGAAACTTTGGCTGCTACAAATAACATAGCAGATGAGTTTTTACAAGAAGCCACACAAGCACCACAACCAATACAAGTAGCTGCATCAAAAGCATCATCAGCATCTTGCTTGTTAATTGGAATTGTATTGGCATCGATAGTGTTTCCTGAAGTATTTACTGAAATAAATCCTCCTGCATGTTGGATTCTATCAAAAGCACTTCTATCAACTACTAAATCTTTTACTACTGGAAAAGCAGCTGCACGAAAAGGCTCGATTGTAATAGTATCCCCATCCTTGAACATACGCATGTGCAATTGGCAAGTAGTTACTTTTCTATCTGGACCGTGTGCTTCACCATTAATATATAAAGAACACATTCCGCAAATTCCTTCGCGACAATCGTGGTCAAATGCTACTGGCTCTCCACCTTTATTCATCAAGTCTTGATTAAACACGTCTAGCATTTCAAGGAATGACATATCTGGCTCAATTCCGTCGATTTGATAATCGACCATTGCTCCTTTATCTTGGGCGTTTTTCTGACGCCATATTTTTAATGTAAGTTTCATCTTTTTAAGTTTGAAAGTCTTAAAGTCGCAAGTCAAAAGTCCAATTTTATTGTGACTCTTAACTTTAAACTTTCGACAAATTACTATTTATAACTACGAGTTACCAATTTAACATTATCGAAAATTAATTCCTCTTTATGCAATACAGCATCACTTGGCTTGCCTTTGTATTCCCATGCAGCTACGTAAGCAAAATTCTCGTCATCACGTTGTGCTTCACCATCAGCAGATTGATATTCCTCACGGAAGTGACCTCCACAAGATTCATTACGATGCAATGCATCTTTAGCGAACAATTCTCCCAATTCTAAGAAATCCGCAACACGAGTTGCTTTTTCTAATTCTTGGTTGAATCCTTTATCTGTTCCTGGAACCCTAACATCTTTATAAAACTCTTCGCGCAAAGCAGCAATTTCTGTGATAGCCTCATTAAGACCTTTAGCATTTCTGGCCATTCCAACTTTGTCCCACATAATTTTACCCAATCTTCTATGAAAGTGATCAACAGAATGTGTTCCGTTATTGTTCATGAATTTTTCGATCTGATCCTTTACTCCTTTTTCTGCAGCAGCAAATTCTGGTAAATCAGTAGAGATTGATCCCATTTTAATATCTGGTGACAAATAATCTCCGATAGTATAAGGCAATACAAAATATCCATCAGCCAATCCTTGCATTAAAGCAGAGGCACCTAAACGATTTGCACCATGATCCGAAAAGTTTGATTCCCCAATAGAGAAACATCCTGGAATAGTCGTTTGTAAGTTATAATCAACCCAAGTACCTCCCATTGTGTAATGTACCGCAGGATAAATCATCATAGGAGTAGCATATGGATTCTCATCTACAATTTTCTCATACATCTGAAATAAGTTACCATATTTATTAGCGACTACATCAGTACCTAATTTGATAATTAATTCAGCATCTTTTTCATCTAAACCTTTTATGTGTGCTTGTTCTTTTCCGTAACGTTGAATCGCCGCAGCAAAATCTAAATATACAGCTTCACCTGTTTTATTAACTCCAAAACCAGCATCACATCTTTCTTTAGACGCACGAGAAGCTACATCACGAGGAACAAGGTTTCCAAATGCCGGATATCTTCTTTCCAAATAATAATCGCGGTCTGCTTCAACAATCTGCGTTGGTTTTAATTTTCCTTCACGAATCGCTTTCGCATCTTCTAATTTTACAGGAACCCAAATACGTCCATCATTACGAAGAGACTCCGACATCAACGTTAATTTGGCCTGATGATCTCCAGATACTGGGATACAAGTTGGGTGAATCTGTGTGTAACAAGGATTAGCAAAAAAGGCTCCTTTTTTATGTATTTTCCAAGCTGCAGTAGCATTAGATCCCATTGCATTGGTAGACAAAAAGAAAACGTTTCCATATCCTCCAGAAGCTATTACAACCGCATGCGCTGAATGTCTTTCGATATCACCTGTGATTAAGTTACGGGCAATAATTCCTCTTGCTTTCCCATCTACTATTACTAAATCTAGCATTTCGTGACGGTTGTGCATTGTTATTTTACCACGTCCTATTTGGCGATTCATTGCTGAATAAGCACCTAGCAGCAATTGTTGTCCTGTTTGTCCTTTAGCATAAAAAGTACGCGATACTAAGGTTCCTCCAAAAGAACGGTTGTCAAGTAACCCGCCGTACTCACGCGCAAAAGGCACACCTTGAGCTACGCACTGGTCAATAATATTAGTAGAGACTTCAGCCAAACGATGAACGTTTGCTTCGCGAGAGCGGTAATCTCCACCTTTTACGGTGTCATAAAATAATCTAAAAACAGAATCTCCGTCTCCCTGATAGTTTTTTGCCGCATTGATTCCTCCTTGTGCTGCAATAGAGTGCGCACGACGAGGTGAATCTTGAAAACAAAATGCTTTTACGTTATATCCTAATTCTGCTAATGTTGCAGCAGCGGAACCTCCAGCTAATCCTGTCCCAACAACGATAATATCTAAATTACGCTTGTTAGCAGGGTTCACTAAATTAATATGATCTTTATAATCTGTCCATTTATCCGAAATTGGACCATTTGGAATTTTTGAATCTAATGCCATTATAATTGAATATTAATGTTGAATGAAATAATGAAATAATGCAATAAAAATGAATCCGAAAGGAACAACGAAAGCAAATGCTAATCCGAAATTCTTTAATCCTTTAGAATATTTATTATTGAAACCAACCGATTGGAAAGAAGAACTAAATCCGTGTTTCAAGTGTAAAGACAACAATACAAATGACAAGCAGTACAATGCAGTACGAACTGGACTTTCAAATTTCTCCGCTAATTCGTGGTAATATCTTGTAGCTTCCAAAGGATTTACTTCAACATATTTGTAGACCATTTCTGGTACCCAGAAGTCATAAAAGTGTAGACCTAAAAAAGCCAAGATAACTAATCCTGAATAAATCATGTTTCTAGATGCCCAAGAAGAATTTGCACCACCGTTGTTTTTTACATAAGCAATTGGTCTTGCGCTTCTATTTTTAATTTCTAAAACAAAACCCATAATAAAGTGAAAAACCACCCCAACGATTAAAATTGGTTGGATGACAAACTGAACTAAAGCGTTGTTACCCATAAAATGTGATAGTGAATTAAAAGTGTCAGGACTAAAAACCGAAGTCATATTAATAAAAAAATGCTGTGCTAAGAACAGCATTAAAAAAATTCCTGAAAGCGCCATAGCCACTTTTTTTGCTATCGACGACTTCAATAATGCAGATTGTGCCATAAGATTTAATAATTTGTTTTAAGAATAACACAAAAATAGAGCAAATTGGCCTCAACTACAACCTTTTCGTTCTTATTTATAATGATTTTAAAGTGTCTTTTTCCTATAGATTATACCTTGAAAACAAACCATTAAAGACTATGATACAACTAGTTAACAAAAATATTGTTTCTGTTAAATTATTTTGCAAATATCAGAATATAACAAAAATATAATTATTATACCTTTTAGTTAATTACTCACACTCTAATTTACCCAAAACCAAAACTTATTTGATCATCTATAATCGAAATAATAGCTACTAAAAACTGGATATAAACTACCTTCTCAAGACGCAATCAACTAAATTTAGCCATGTATTTTTGAACAATCAAATCTGTATTTTCATTCCGAGTTTTTAGCTCTAATTGAGTGGGAGCCGAAGCCCTTACTTCACAGTTTTTCACAGCACAGGTTTCACAAGTTACTCCGACGACTTGTTTTTTGATAGACTTATTGTCCATAAATTTGATTTTTTTCTTCATACTTGCCGTAATCAAAATACCCACCGATATACTTCTTAAACAGTACTTTTTAAAAGGATCTTCCGTTGCAGATGAGAAAACAAAAAATTCATTTCCACTGTTTTCATAACGCGAAATTTGTGCGTCAAAATAGTGACTACTATTCTGTACTATTGCTTGTTCGATCGTTTTTACAGAAATCCACCTGCGACAATAATGCTCATTCATTTCATTAGCATGTGGTTCCTGCTGATTAGTGATATGCAGCTCTTTTTTAATCTGATACGTATTTGCTCCTCTTTTATGAGACAATCGAAGGAAAAATATGTTTTTTAACTGGAAGTCTTTTGGTAAAATATTAGTTAATCGCTGGTAAAATGATTCTGGAGACACATTAAATTTGCCCATCAACTCAATCATTTCCTGCGGCTTAGGATCTGTCTTAGCTAAGAACAAATTCAACTCATTTACCAATTGTTTTCTAGGTATCAACAAAGCTCCGGCAAAGTAGGACGCATAGAAATTATTAAGAACCTCGTCAAAATTCTTGAATTTAATCCAACTGAACGTAAACAACCTTTCTGTTATTTCTAAATAATTATAAGCAATCTCTTTAGCCAAAATAAACGCCTTTTGCTGTTCATCGATATCTAATGAAAGCAATAACGTTTTACTTTTTGGAACATATATAGATCGTAAATCCCCCAATTCCTCTTGTTCTGAAAAGACAATTTCTTGAATCGTATAGCCATACTCTTCAGTCAATACTGCAGTCAGATCTTCTATAGCTATTTTATTATCTATATTTATTTGAAATGCTTTGGAGAAGTCCAACACTTTTTGTTCTAAATCCTCAAAATAATTATTATGCGCTTCTTGATAGGAACGCAAAGCGGCCAAGAAGAAACTTTCGCGCGTTAAATTATAGTGCTGTGCAATCTCAATAATCGTACTAATAAACGCATTTACTTTTGCTGGAGCATTTGCAATGATATCAATAAGGTCATTTTCTTGGATTCCGAAAATATCTAGCGGGATTTCTTTTAGAATCCCAGACTTCAATATTTCGCCGATGGGAGCCAGATTATTATCCAGTTTCAATGATACCATATTATCATACGAAACATCTAGTTTTTCTGATAAAAGAATAATCTTATCAGTCTTTGGGTATTTTTTACCTTTTTCAATTTCGTTCAAATACGACTTTGAAAGATCGGTGATTTTGGCCAAGCCAAATAACGACAAATTCTTATTCGTACGGGCTTGTTTGAGTTTCAACCCAAAAATTAACTTTATATATTCTTTTTCTACAACCATATTGAGATACTATTTATCTTCGCAAAGAAGCCATTAATTCAAAAAAAAAAATCATCTAAAACCACATCACTATTAACTTAAGCGACTTTCATTTTTTTCAAAGATACGCTAAAAAACAAAAACGACTTAAAAAAGGCTTTTTCATCTTTCTCGAACGTTCGCTTGTTTTAAACAAAATAGTATCATGCCATTGTACTGTAAAAGGGCGATAAATATACTTAATCATTAATGTTTACCACAAACATCCTATTTTACCACCTGAACATAATCTATAACCCAAATTAAAGACGCTACAGAAGCTACAAAGTTCTAAATAAAATTATTCTTTATTAAACCCATAACACATTACTTTAAAAAGTATACTTTTTAGCCAATCTGTTTTTGTGTTGTTTTTTCCATAAAATTATTGAATTCATAACCAGAAACAATTTAATCTTAGTATTTTTGAGTAATTATAAAGATTAAATAGAAAGAACATGAAATACCATCAAATTGACCGTGACTTATTTATAAAAAACCGCTCCAAATTTATGGCTCAAATGAAGCCTAATAGCGTTGCCGTTTTTAACTCTAATGATATTTACCCAATAAGTGCTGACAGCACCATGCCATTTGCACAACACCGCGACATCTTTTATTTAAGCGGCGTGGATCAGGAAGAAAGCATCTTACTATTATTTCCAGACGCCCCTTACGAGCATCAAAGAGAAATGTTATTCTTAAAAGAAACTAACGACCATATCGCTGTTTGGGAAGGTGAAAAACTGACTAAAGAACGTGCAACAGCAGTTTCAGGAATAAAAACGGTGTATTGGCTACAAGAATTCGAAAAAATATTGTTCGAATTAATGACACATTCAGATACGATTTACATCAATACTAATGAGCATTACAGAGCAACTGTAGAAACAGAAACACGTGAAGCCCGTTTTGTAAAATGGTGGAAAGATAAATATCCCGCACATGCGGTTGCAAAAAGCAACCCGATTTTACAACGCATTCGTTCCGTAAAAGAAAGTGAAGAAATTGACTTGATTCAACAAGCTTGTAACATCACCGAAAAAGGATTCCGAAGAGTGCTGTCTTTCGTGAAACCAAATGTAATGGAATACGAAATCGAAGCTGAATTTATTCATGAATTCGTTCGCAATCGCTCCAAAGGTTTTGCTTACACGCCAATTATTGGTTCAGGTAACAATGCTAATGTATTGCATTACATTGAAAACAACCAACAATGTAAAGCCGGTGATTTAATCTTAATTGATGCTGGCGCAGAATACGCAAATTACTCCAGTGACATGACCCGAACCATTCCGGTTTCAGGAAAATACAACGACCGACAAAAAGCAGTTTACAACGCCGTTTTACGCGTTAAAAATGAAGCGACTAAAATGCTGCTTCCAGGAACTCTCTGGAAACAATACCATCTTGAAGTGGGTAAATTAATGACTTCTGAATTACTTGGCCTAGGACTTATTGACAAAGCCGATGTACAAAACGAAAACCCAGATTGGCCAGCTTACAAAAAATATTTCATGCACGGGACATCGCACCACATGGGACTAGACACACATGATTACGGAATCCTAACCGAACCAATGCAAGCCAATATGGTTTTCACAGTAGAGCCAGGGATTTATATCCCTGCCGAAGGTTTCGGAATCCGTCTTGAGGATGATGTCGTGATTCAAGAAACGGGAGAACCGTTTAACCTGATGCGTAACATTCCTATTGAAGTGGATGAAATTGAGAGTTTGATGAACAACTAAAATTCGTTTCAAGTTTCAAGTTTAAAGCAAACAGTCTAGAGCAATCTAGGCTGTTTTTTTTATGCCAAAACTAGCTTAACTAAATCAACAATTAAACGATTAAACGATTCTTTGGGCACATCCCCGCTTCCGTAAACTCCAGCGCGGTCGGGCTATTCACTACAAGTCCTCGTCCCTAAAAATCGGGACTGTGGGCTTTCCGCTACTATCCCTTGCGCACATAGAACAACGTTAATTATTCCAAAACAACATTCCCAAAACAATCCTAATTCTGTAACTTTATAATTCCATTTACGTCTTATAAAAAAAGTTGCATTGATAGTAGTATTGAACAAGTTTTAAAATTACTGAATACCCACATTAAAAAGTAGCAAGCTAAACGCAAGACTCACAAAACAATGTGTTTTAACAAAAAGTAAAATGACTTTTTAGTCTCATAAAAACTACGATTCTGTGTGGCAAAAAAAAAACGACCCAATTAAAAAAATCATCTTTTAAAAATCAATAAAATCAAAATTATGACAGCACACGAAATAGATTACCAGATATTTGGCGAAGAAATGCAATATGTAGAGATTGAACTAGATCCGCAAGAAATCGTCATTGCTGAGGCAGGAAGTTTTATGATGATGGACAACAACATCCAGATGGAAACCATTTTTGGAGATGGCTCAGAACAAAAATCAGGAATCTTTGGCCAACTTTTAAATGCTGGAAAAAGAGTTCTTACTGGGGAAAGCTTATTTATGACCGCTTTTATTAATCAAGCCAGTTCGAAAGGAAAAGTATCTTTTGCCTCGCCCTATCCTGGAAAAATCCTCCCTATCGATTTAACTGAATTCCAAGGGAAGTTCATCTGCCAAAAAAGCTCCTTTCTTTGCGCTGCCAAAGGTGTATCTGTTGGCATTGAATTCTCTAAAAAATTAGGCCGCGGATTCTTTGGCGGTGAAGGTTTCATCATGCAAAAAATTGAAGGAGACGGAATGGCATTTGTACATTCAGGAGGAACATTAGCCAAAAAAGAACTAAGAGCAGGCGAAGTACTAAAAGTAGACACGGGCTGCATTGTAGGATTCACAAAAGAGGTTGATTATGATATCGAATTCATCGGCGGAATCAAGAATTCCATTTTTGGAGGAGAAGGTTTGTTCTATGCAACCCTTCGTGGTCCTGGAACCGTGTATGTACAATCATTGCCCTTCAGCCGCCTAGCCGATCGAATCATTGCATCAGCACCAAAAGCAGGTGGAAATAGCCGCGGAGAAGGCAGTGTATTAGGAGGTTTAGGGAATTTATTGGATGGCGATAATCGATTCTAACAAACAAACCTTTTACACATACTTGTCATCCCGACGAAGGAGGACCCGAGGCGCAGCCGAATAGGCGAAGCAATCTCACTAGTTTTTCAGATTGTATGATTTCTCCTGCCTCGAAATGACAAAATAACGACAGCTCCCGGATATGGGAGCTGTCGTTATTTTAGAAACCATCCAAGCTTATATCAAAAAACTCATATGACTTATATGTTTTACAAATCATACCCGTACTATCCTAAAAAATTACATGACTTATATGTTTAAAAAAGTCTCCACCTCCAACTATCCTAAAAACTTATATCAACTTATATTACTTATATGTTTAAAAAAAAAAATCCTTAATTTTGCATTTGCTAAAAACTGAAACAAAAAAGTGAATCACATACAATTTAAAAATACAAGCATTGCCTACACGGACACAGGTAAAGGAACTGTAATAGTTTTACTCCACGGTTTTCTCGAAAACCAAAAAATGTGGGACAACTATATAGTACCTTTTTCTAAAAAAAACCGCGTCATCACCATCGACTTACTAGGTCATGGCGAAACGGAATGTTTGGGCTATGTTCACTCCATGGAAGACAATGCTGATGCGGTTCACGCCGTACTAGCTGAATTGCGTATCCGCAAAGCGATTCTCGTTGGCCATTCTATGGGTGGTTATGTAGCACTAGCTTTCGCCGAATTATACCCTGAAAATGTAAAAGGCGTGGCTTTATTGAATTCAACGGCAAGAGCAGACAGCGAAGAAAGAAAATTAAACCGAGATCGTGCTATTAGAGCCGTGAAACAAAGTTATATTGGTTTTGTTAGTTTAGCCGTAGCCAATTTATTCAGCGAAAACAACCGAGAAAGACTGGCGGCAGAAATTGAGTACACAAAAAAAGAAGCTTTAAAAACACCACTGCAAGCAATTGTAGCTTCACTCGAAGGAATGAAAATCAGAAATGATCGTGAAGTATTACTGCATTTAACGAATTTCCCAAAATTACTAGTTCTTGGAGAAAAAGATCCCATTTTACCATTCGAAGAAACAAAAGAACAAATTGAAAATACCGAAGTAGAGTTAGTCACTTTCCCTGATGGTCATATGTCTTATATAGAGAATCAAGAAGAATTGACAAAAGTCTTATTACATTTTTTTAAGAAGGTTTAATTAAATTACTTTGCGCTCTTTGCGAAAATTCCTCTGCGTACTTTGCGGATAAAAATTTCATACTTTCTCTTCAAACGGAACACTAACATCCAAAATCTCATTTAAAAGCAAAACAATTTGCTCGAGATAATTAGTCATTACCTCCTCATTAATAATCATGTTTGCTTCTTTCTCTTCTTTAAAATTAAAGGGCAAGAACCCCGATTTTAAGTTTTTGAAAGAAATAATTCCAGCTTCAATGGGCTTTGATTTTGCGTTTTCTTCGTACATGAAAGCATAAGCCAAAACCTGAATAATTTTATCATTCTTGATCTCTTCTATCAGTCCTTTCCAGGTTTTCAAAGTCACACTTGCTTTCTCTACCTTACCCGTTTTATAATCGATAATTCGGATGGTTCCGTTGCGTTCTTCGATTCTATCGACATTTCCTTTTATCAATACCGGAAACGGTAAAGTTGGGTGATTTAAAACACGTTCAAATGTTTGCTCTAATGCAATAATTTTGATTGCATCGCCTCCTTTTATACTTTCTAACTCTACCTTTAAGAAGTTTGACACATTACGCTTGGCTACTTCAAACGCCAATAAATTACGACCTTTCTTAATTTCGCCTTCTTTATAAACCACTTTAAATTGTTTCAGAACCTCATCATCGATTTACTTGAAGCAGTTTTGAATGTCGGATTCTGAAATAAATTTTCCAACAAATGGGTCATACTGAGATTTCAAGGTCTCATGAATAATCGTTCCCAAAGTGTTCAACGCAATATTTTACTCAACTTCTTCGACTTCGCTAATGCGCAAAATCTTTTGAAAATAAAAATCAATGGGATTCCGAATATAACTTGGGAATGCGGAAGGAGAAAAACCTTTTTCGGCAATTTCCTTTAATCTACTCATCACCGATTCCGATTTTGGAATCACAATCGGTTGGTAAGCCGTTTTATGGTAATAATCGTCAATGGCCGTTTGAATATAGGTTTTTAAATCTTCGGGCGTATCAATTTTACTAGGCGATTAGTGCACCAAATAGGTTGTTTGGCAATTTCTAATAAGTGTTTATAGTTGCTAATTCCTAAAAGTGAAAGCTTTACACGTTGATTTTCTAGCGTTGAATCAATTGGATAAAAAATGGAGGACTTCTGTTTTAGTCTCAGGACTAATAACATTTATTGCTGCACTTCATTATTTCTACATGAGAGATTATTGGGCTGCTAATATGGAATCACCTACATTTTTTAGATATGTAGATTGGATTTTAACAGTGCCATTAATGTGTGTAGCGTTTTATCTTATTCTAAAAGTTGCTATTGCTAAATCCTCCTTAATGTGGCGATTAATCGGATTATCAGTGGTGATGTTGGTAAATGGTTACTTTGGCGAAGCCTTATTTACAGACCAAGCAGCGTTATGGGGACCAATTTCAAGTGCTGCTTATTTTGTAATAGTTTATGATATTTGGTTGGGAAGTGCCAAAAAGTTACGATACAAAACATTTAATTTAGGTATTTATAGCATTTTAATAATTTTATTTTTGAGCACTAATTCATCAGAATTAACCACCCAAAGACGGCCTAAGGTAAGTGGCGAAGAACTTCTTGTAATTATATGCTCTTCGGTAGTAAAACCTAAAGTAACCCCATTTTGCCTAGCAGCTATAAGAGTTTCATTATTATAGTCGCCATGAGGATATGCTATAGTATTAATATCAGAATGGTTAATATTTGAGAGATATTGTTTAGATCCACAAATTTCATCTAATTGAAATTCAAATGAATGGTTTGCCAAGGCAGGATGTGTTTTGGTGTGTATTCCTAAACTGAATAATTTATTATTTGACAAATCTTTTAAATGTTTGGAACTCATTAGTAAATTTTCAACCGATTTATTTGAAGTAAAATCGCTCCATTTTTTTATATAATTCAAGGCAGCAACTATTTTTTCATAGGGTAGTGGTTTTAAAAGTTCAGATATATTAAGGTATAATTTGCAACGATTTGTTGGTGGTTCTAATTGGTAATTCCATGATTCATGCTTTTTTTGAATTTCATCGGTTAATTTTTCTATTTCAAACTCAAAATGATGAATAGTATCATTGATGTTCATTGTAAGTTTTCCAGGTAAAATTCTAGAGTAAAGGATGATACTTTCTAATTCATCCCACCAAAATAATTCTTGTTTGTCTATAAAATGCGAGGGCACAAAGAAAGTTGCTGGACAATTATATTTTTCTAATATAAGTTTAGCATATAAGAAATTATCATAGTAGGCATCATCAAATGTTACATAAACACTATTATCATCAATTTTACCTTGACCTAATTGTCTCTCTAAGTCGGTAAGTGATAAAACTTTGAAGTTTTTGGTAATCATTTTGATATGTTCTTCAAAATTATTTGGACTAACAGCCATTTGCCAGGGATCTGTTTTAATATTACAAACCCTATGATACATTAAAACAATAGCTTTAGGTTCTGATTGACTAAAATATTTTTTTATCCGATTTAACATCATTCTATATTTATTTTATGGCCTTAACCGTTATGATTACTTGATAATGTGGGTCATGATGATCTATTTGTTCTTTTTTTAGTTCTGGCAAACCCATTCCGTATAAAAAGGCACTTGCAACAAGTACATTTCCATAAGTTTTGATGGTAATATTCTCTTCGGAGAAATGCTCTTGCATTATTTTTTCCATAGAAGCATTAGTGAAAGACCAAAGCCAATATTTTCGCCATTGATCCTGGGCAATATGGCTAATACCAGGCACTGTTAATAATAATACGCCTCCTTTTTTTAAAACCCTATAACATGTTTCAATAGCTGCTTTATAATCGTAAATTAGATGTAGTGTTTGCGTTAGTATTATACAATCAAAGGTATTGGAGGGTAGTTGAGGCGCATTGCTTAAATCGCCAATAAATGTCGCTTGTTTATTGGAATCATCAATATGTAAAATGTCACTTTGTGTAAGTTTGTCACCGCCATATTTTAATGTATATTCGTTATCACCTATTTCTAAAATGCGCCCTTTAATTAATGAAGCGTTTTCGCTAAGAAAATTTTCAATGTAATAGCGATCTACTGGCCCCCCGCGATCATAGCCAAATTGAGTGCTGAATGGAGTTGTTCTTTTAAAATCGCCTAATTTTATTTTACCAATTTTAGGGATTTTTGTTCGCTTCTTGATTTTGTGATATATTTTTCTTAATATATTTTTCATAATGTCCTTTAATTTTTTTCTTTTACCATCATAGGCTTCAAAAGGTTGGTTGGTAAACGATTTAAAAAGTTCTTTGTTATTACTTTTCAAAATAGTCAGTTCATTTTTATCAAATTTTACCTCTCCAGCATATAATTTCCCAATCAATTTATCATAAATTTTTGTTGAATAATAAGTTTTCCAATATAGAAGGCCTTTTCTATAAGATTCGTTTTCATTTTTAGTTCTAATATTTTTCTTTTGAGAAGATAATACCATTAACGCAGACTTCATCATACCAACATAATTTGCTGACGAATTATTGTCATGTTTTCTATAGACAGCAATTAATTTGGCATGGTGAATAATTGGATATAATCTTGTTATTTGAAGATATAAAACATAATCCTCGCAATAAGATAAAGATTCATTATATGCAAATTTTTCAAATACCCAGCTACGGTACATAACCGTAGCATGCATGCCTATAAAATTACCTTCTAATAGCTTACAATAAGGATCATCTGTTATTTCCTGCTGAATAGTCCACGTTTTATCTTTAGGTTCATAATACAGCTCATATCCTCCAGATACAAATGCAGCATCAGTATAGTTTAACAAATAATCAAGATTGGTTTTTATAGCATTATCTAAAAGCCAATCGTCAGCATCTAAAAAAAGCAAGAACTCCCCATTAGCGTATTTTATACCTATATTTCTTGCAGCAGATACACCAAAATTTGTTTGATATATGTACTTAACCGTAGGATATTCTAAACATACTGTTTTTGTATCATCAATAGACCCGTCGTCAACAACTATAACTTCAACTAATGGATAATTTTGTGATAAAACGCTTTGAATTGCATTTGCTAAATACTTCCCATGATTATAGCAAGGAATAATAATAGAAACTAAAGGCGATATCGAGTTTGTAGATTTTACCATTGGTGTTTTAAAAAGTTAATGGTGGCTTGTGTTTATTTTTATTATAAAATCTCACTCCAGAAATTAGACCTCTTATTTCACTCCATAATGTTTGGTAACGAAAATTATAATTTGGGAATCCTGCACGAATCAAGAAGAAATAATAACGAGGTAGATCATAATACAAGTATTTCTTATATCCAATTTTTTTATTTTGATTATGTTGAATTAATACCGAAGCTGCATGGCCACGCATATAGCCAAAAAGTTGTTTCTGAAGTTGCTTCATTTCATTTCGGTGATCATGATATACAAACACTCTTGGATTGTAATGAATAGACATATTTTTAGATAGAATCCTAAACCATATTTCGGAGTCACCACTGCATCCTGCTGCACCAACATCTAGTCTATCATCAAAATAATTAACGCTTTCAATAGCACTTTTCCTAAAAGCCATATTGGCCCCAGCTCCTATTTCCCATACTTTTGGTATTGTTGAAATATTACTAATAAATTCTTTACTAAAATAGATATCTTGATAACCCTTATTGAATCCCCAATTTTTTTCAAAAATTTGCTGACTTTCGGTTTCAAGAGAAGAGGCTATTACCAATCCCGTCATTGCGTGAATAGTTTTGTTTAAAAAAGTTTCCCAAATTCGATAAGACCACAAAGTATCAACCATAACATCATCATCTGTATAAGCTACTATGGGGCAATTAGCAACTCTTGCACCACTATTTCTAGCGATATCTAATCCAGGGAGTGATTCTTTGTAGTAGGTAACGTTTTCATAAGATTCCACAACTAATCTCGTACTATCATCAGATGGTGCATTATCTACTACTATTATTTCACTAGGCATACAGGTTTGACTGTTCAAACTTTCAAGACAATTTTTCAAGCTTTCGCTACGATTACGAGTGCATACAACAACAGAAACTTCCACTTTTTCAGGTATTTCTATTAATAAGTATGGAGATAATATTTTTTCAATGAATTCTGAGAAATTCAAAAAATCCTTATTATTATATGCTTTAGCTATATCATTTATGTCATGATCGCTATTGCCATACTTTTTTAAAGTTGGAATAATCGCTTCAAACATTTTTTTTGTAAAATCAACATCGTCTCCTTTATCAATATATAAATCGCCTAATGGTATTTTTAGCCACCAAAAAACAAAATAATAACTCTTATCGACTTCTAATGTAGTAATTACAGAGATGCCCTGTGTTTTTAATTGAACATGACATATTTGGTAGGGAGTTATTTCAGACATAGACATAAATCAATTAAATATTTTTTTTAACGTTTTGCGGAATTTTGCACTCCAAATGTAAAGTAATAAATATACTATTCTTGATAGGATATCCTTATCTGTGTAAGTGACCAAAATACTCTTTATTTGATTATAAACTGTTTTATTGTTTTTATTGATTAACCAAACTCTAAAAGTCTCATTCAATACCCAAAGAGCATAATTTTTTTTTGCATTTTTAAGACTTGCACGTTGATTTTTTTTAGGAAGATAACTCCCTATTATTTTGATAACCTTATCAATATCCTTAATGTTTTGACCAGTTTGATAACTGCGCCAAGTAATGGAGTTTTCATGCTCTCTGTATTCCGCCAAAAATTCAGGTATGTAGACCGTATCATAGTCTTTGGCTATGCGAGCCCACATTTCCCAGTCTTCTCCATAATTGGCAAGATAATAACTCCCTACTTTCTCATACACTTCCCGCTTTACTGTCATTGCTACATACTGCAAACGAGGATGTTCGGCAAGTTTATATAACCAATTTTCTAATATGCAAGGTGTATTAGCTTCTAAACGAGATTGATGTAAAAAGACTCCATGGTTATCAATATGTTCCCATGCACAAAAAGCCGCTCCAGCAGTAGGAAATTTATCAAAAACTTCTGTTATAGCTACGTAATATCCTTTTTTAATCCTATCATCGCCATGCAATAAATGGATGTATTTCCCTCGAGATCTACTAATACAAGTTTCGAAATTCCTGAGACTGCCAACATTTTGTTTCTGCCTATAATACTTAACTCTTCCTTGCCCAATTTTTTGAATAAGTTCTTGTACATTGGCGTCTGTGCTACAATCATCTACAACTTCAATCTGCATGTTATCTTCCCCAATATCCTGAAGTAAAACACTTTTTATAGTCTCAATTAAATAGTTTGAACAATTGTAAGTGGGAATCATTACCGACCACAGAGGACGGTGTAAATCATCATCTAGGGGGTATATAATTGGGGGTGATTTTGGTATTCTCAATGTTATAAACTTTTTAGGTTATTTCCTGTCGGTGTTAATAACAAAGGAAAATCTGGGCGAACATACCCCCACCACTTGTCATACCAATTACTATTTTCACGATAATCTGCTATATCAAACATTAAACATTCTTCATATGAAAATAACTCAGAAGAAGTATCTTTTGCAAAATGTAGCGTAAATGTATAAGAGCCATCATTTAGAAAATTCCCTGGAATTTTACATTCACCTTCAATAAATCCTTTTTTATATTTGGCAGGCTTTGAAGGGATATCAAAAATACACTCACCAGCTAATGTAAAAAGTAATAAATCGGTAGATATCACTATATCATCACTGGCATTATAAAATCTAAACTTCACAGTTAGTGGAGTTCTAATATCTAGGACCTCATTTGGGTCTAAAAGATCAGGAATAAGTTCTATATACATCACCCTAATAAAATCATTACCCGGCGCTTCGTTAAGTGTAGAAAATTCTTTTATCGAACTTTTTTTGTGTAGGGTGCTTAAATATTCATTGACAACTGATTTTGTATTTCCTATTGAACGAACACTACCTTTTTCTAGCCATAACGCATTTGTACAAAGATTGTTTACAGCCTGCAAATTATGACTTACAAATATAATAGTACGCCCACTTTTATTTGAGGCATCATTCATTTTACCTAGACATTTCTTCTGAAAATCAGCATCTCCAACAGCCAAAACTTCATCAACAATGAGAATATCTGGCTCTAAATGTGCTGCGACAGCAAAGGCTAAACGAACATACATACCAGATGAATATCTTTTTACGGGTGTATCAATAAATGCTTCAACACCCGAAAAATCAACTATTTCATCAAACTTAGCAAGTATTTCAGTTTTTTTCATTCCCAATATATGACCGCTAATAAAAATATTCTCTCTACCAGTAAGTTCAGCATGAAAACCGGTTCCCACCTCCAATAGGCTACTTATACGACCACGACCACGAACAATACCTTCAGTAGGTTTAACAATTCTAGATAGCACTTTTAATAAGGTCGATTTTCCAGCCCCATTGCTTCCAATGATTCCTAATGCTTCACCTTGTTTTAATTCAAAATTAATATTTTTGAGTGCCCAGATCATATCTGCGTTATCAATCTTCTTACTTCCATTGATATATTGATTTGGATTTTCCTTTTTAAGAATTTCGCGTTCCCACCAATATTGCATATCACGTCGTAAAGACCCTGAACCTATGCTTCCAAGTTGGTACATTTTTGAAATATTTTCAGCCTGTATTACAATATCCGACATATATTTTTTTTATAAAATATCTATTAATTTATCACTCATTTTATTAAATAGCATAATTCCAAAACATACAATAATTACCATAAAAACGGCACTATACATTAGTAAGAATGTGTCTAAAGTACCAGTTCCTAAAAATGCAAATCTAAAATATTCAAAGAGTGATGACAACGGATTAATAATTACCAACCATTGCATGTTTTCAGGCACCATACTTAATGTGTAAAATATTGGGCACACAAACATTAGCAATCGTATAATAAGTTGGATTAAAGCTGTAAGATCTCTGTATTTTGCTGTAAGTACCGAGAAAATTAAACCGCCACCAAACCCAATACCTGTTGTTATTATTATTATAGGGAAAATTAAAAAGATTCTAGAAATATCGAAATGTAAATCACCTATTATAGAAAAGTACAAATATGTAGCAAACAATAAAAGAAGTTGAATACTAAATAATATCAATTGAAGCCAAAGAGTAGAAATGGCAACTATAATTCTGGGAAAATATACTTTATTAAAGATATCAGCGTTTTGAGAAAATGCTTTTGAGGTCTGCAGAAATGTTTCTGAAAAAAGGCTCCACAATGTAATTCCAATAAGGTTAAATAAAAAGGGTGGCACGCTCCCCGTGGAAATACCAATAACATTGTTAAACACAAATACATAAACAAGTACAGTAAGCAGAGGTTGTAATAAAACCCAAAATGGACCCAAAAGCGTTTGTTGATATAGTCCTAAAAATTCTTTTCTTGTTAATTGCAATATTAAATCCTTATAGGAATAAAGTTCACTTAAGCTTATATTCCACCAAGATGTCTCGGGCTTAATTTCCCATTCCCAATTTAATAGTTCATGATCAATTTCTTTTTTACTCATTATCAAAAATTATTTAATTTTATCTTAGATGCATTCTTTTTAGTGCTGTACCATAAATTTTCAATTTGCTTATATCTTAAAATGTACATAGAATAAAATCGAACTATCAAAAAAAGCGTTTTATAATCCTTACTTAGACTCCAAGCTCCCCTAATTTGCCTAAATGCAGCATCTTTGTTATCAAGTAATAAACTATTAGCAACTTTAGCACAATATATTGCATAATATTCTAAGGATGCTTTTTTTATTTTGGATTGTTTATTAACTGGTATATAGTTTTGTATTATGTTGATAACCTTTTTCATATCCAAAATATTTTGGCCAGTAATAAAACTGTTATGGCTTATTCCTATACCGTGACATACTCTATAAAAAGCTAGATATTTAGGTGAGTAAGCTATTGGAAATTTTGATGCTATTCTAGTCCACATTTCCCAATCTTCACCAAAATGAACGGCAAAAAAACTGCCTAAAGTCTCGTATGTAGTGCGCTTCACAACAATTGCTGGTGGTTGTATTAATTGTTGTAAAGCAATCATATCAATAAAATTAAGTATCTCACCTGGAGAATCAAGAATTTTTTTGTTTTCAATGCCAACTAAATTATTCTTGCTATCAATATATTTAAAATTAGTAAAAGCAGCCCCAGCTTGTGGGAAATTGTGAAATAAAATTTCTATTTCATTATAGAACCCAAAATCTATTTTATCGTCCCCATGTAAAAGGTGTATATATTTTCCTTTGGAACGATTTATACACGTTTCAAAATTCCTTAAACTCCCAACATTTTTTTGTTGCCTGTAATATGTAACTCGACTTTTTCCAACCTCATTAACTAGTTTTTCAACGTCACCATCTGTACTGCAATCATCAACTACTTCGATTTGCATTAATTCGCTACTAGGAGCTTGTTGAAGAACGCTGTTCAATGTGATTTCAATGTAATTAAAACAATTGTAAACGGGTATCATTACTGACCATGAAATAAAGTCGTTACCATTGTAAGGTTTTATTTTCGGAGGGTTGTCAGGTGTTTTGTTTAACATTAAACAGTAGAGATTAGAATTAAACAATTTTAAATAGTTTAACTTTACAATCAAATATAAATAATATTATGTTTAAAATTAAACATTTTACTAATAAAGTGTAATTTATATATATATATATATATATATATATCCTTAAATCTTTCGGAAATTGATGACACCATAAAAATGTATTTTTAAATTTAAAATAATTTAGATTATATGTAAGTGAGCGGCATCTATAATAACATCAAGGGAAACCAAACTCACACAACTTTTAAATATAAAGCACCCAATTATTTAAGCACCCATGTTTTTAGTATCGAATACCGCCATGGTAAAGGAAGGTATGAAAAGTGGTATTGCAGCTTGTATTCCTGCTTTGAATTACGCATCCGAAAAGCGGTTTTCGTCGGGCATTCCATGGGCGGTTATGTGGCTTTGGCTTTCGACGAATTGTATTCTGAAAATGTGAGAACTTTGGTTTTGATGAATTCAACTTCCAAAGCTGACAGCGAAGAACGAAAACACAATCGGGATCGCGCCATCAAAGCCGTGAAGAAAGATTACACTACTTTTATTCGACTTTCTATTGGCAATCTTTTTAGTCCAGACAATCGCCAACGATTAATAGACGAAATCGAAAAAGTGAAAATCGAAGCGTTGAAAACTCCCTTGCAAGGCGTTGTCGCTTCACTAGAAGGAATGAAAATCAGAAATGATCGTGAAGTATTACTGCATTTAACGGATTTCCTAAAATTACTAGTTCTTGGAGAAAAAGATCCCATTTTACCATTCGAAGAAACAAAAGAACAAATTTAAAACACATAAGTGCAGTTAGTTACGTTTCCTGAAGGTCATATGAGTCATATTGAAAATCAAGAAGCATTGACTAAAATATTATTACAGTTTTTTAAGAAGGTTTAATTAAATTACTTTGCGCTCTTTGCGAAAATTCCTCTGCGTACTTTGCGGATAAAAATTTCATACTTTCTCTTCAAACGGAACACTAACATCCAAAATCTCATTTAAAAGCAAAACAATTTGCTCGAGATAATTAGTCATTACCTCCTCATTAATAATCATGTTTGCTTCTTTCTCTTCTTTAAAATTAAAGGGCAAGAACCCCGATTTTAAGTTTTTGAAAGAAATAATTCCAGCTTCAATGGGCTTTGATTTTGCGTTTTCTTCGTACATGAAAGCATAAGCCAAAACCTGAATAATTTTATCATTCTTGATCTCTTCTATCAGTCCTTTCCAGGTTTTCAAAGTCACACTTGCTTTCTCTACCTTACCCGTTTTATAATCGATAATTCGGATGGTTCCGTTGCGTTCTTCGATTCTATCGACATTTCCTTTTATCAATACCGGAAACGGTAAAGTTGGGTGATTTAAAACACGTTCAAATGTTTGCTCTAATGCAATAATTTTGATTGCATCGCCTCCTTTTATACTTTCTAACTCTACCTTTAAGAAGTTTGACACATTACGCTTGGCTACTTCAAACGCCAATAAATTACGACCTTTCTTAATTTCGCCTTCTTTATACACCACTTTGAACTGTTTGAGAACTTCATCATCGATTTGCTTAAAGCAGTTCTGAATGTCGGATTCTGAAACAAATCTTCCAACAAATGGGTCATACAGAGATTTCAAGGTCTCATGAATAATCGTTCCCAAAGTGTTCAACGCGATATTCTCTTCTACCTCTTCCACTTCCCTGATTCGTAATATCTTTTGAAAATAAAATTGAATTGGATTGCGAATATAACTCGTCAACGCCGAGGGTGAAAAACCTTTTTCGGCAATTTCCTTTAATCTACTCATCACCGATTCCGATTTCTCAATAACCATTGGTGTATATGCTGTTTCCGGTAAGACGGCATTATAAATCTCATGCGTCAAAGTATGCTTTGGCTGTTTTTCGACTTCTAATTGAGTGATAAACCTACTTTTTTCACCAGCGTCTAGTCCATCACTTTCTGTATTATAAAGCAAATAGATATTTTTTGCACGTTGTAATAAATGATAAAAATGATAGGTATAAATAGCATCTTTCTCTTTAAATGTAGGTAAACCTAATTCTCGCTTCACATCATACGGAATAAATGAATTCTGCGATTTTCCAGCAGGAAACTTCCCTTCATTCATGGAAGTCACAATAACGGTATCAAAATCAAGTACGCGACTTTCTAAAACACCCATAATTTGTAATCCATTAAGCGGCTCTCCTTCAAAAGAAACGGAAGCAAGATCAATCACTTGTTTGTATATGGCATAAAGCGTCTCTATCTTATCAATGTGTTGGTGTTGGGAGTAATAGTTAATCAACTTATTGATCACTTTAAAAATAGAAAAAACAAAAGCTTTTGTGATTTTTTCCTCTTCACTGTCATTGCTTAAATTATTTTTAATGGTAAGCAACAACTTGGACACGGTTTCCAAAACGACAATCGAACCGTTTTCCCATTTTTGGAACAACAGCAGAAATAAATCAGTAGAATTCGCATTCAATTCCATCAATTTATGATGGGTAATAAAAGTGTAATTATTTTTATTGATAAGATTAACTAATGGACCTGTTTGTGCATAAGGCTCGACCAACGGATGTGTTAAAATATCTAGTACATCTTTATAATAGATCACATAATTTTTAGCATTTCTGGCCAATGCATTGGTATGCATCTTGAACAACTTGGCGATCAAAATTTGGGCAGGATTATTTTTACTAGGATACCCCATTGTGATATTTAAAGCGCCAACAGTGCTGGGCAACGAATATAAAAGCGGCACTAAAAGGTTTTCTTCACCAAGAACTACAGCAACTTTATCTAATGTTGTATTGGGATTTTCTTTAATTATATTTTCAATAATTCCTCCGGCAATTTTCGCCTGACCAATTGTCTTTGGAGTACCTATAACTTGAATGTTTTTTGTTTGCGAAAAATCATCTACAATCCATTCAAAAGGATCTGACTTGTACTCCTTCCATCCTTTTTTAAACCGCCTTACAAACAAGCCTGCGTCATGATAGGGATCGTTGAGAAAAGTTTGGTCAGCATCCCAGTATATTTTGGCCTTATCAGAAGCTATGAGGTGTTGGATGATTTTTTCTTCGGAGGCATTTAAAGCATTAAAACCTGCAAAAAGATACTTCTTATCAGTAATTGACTTCGAAAACTGATTCAGATTCCCTACCGCTTCCCGGTAAATTAATCCTTGGTAACCAATCCCTTTTTTAAGTAGATGTGCATATAATGTTTGGTAGTAATTAGGCAATAATTTCCAAAAGTCGATGTAATTTTCGAGCAGTTGTGTTTTATTTTCGACTTCGATTCCCCATTTCTTAATATCTTCAATGTCCTTTAAGTAAGACAAAACATAAGAAGGGTCTAACAGATAACGATCAATTTCATTAAAATCTTGCAAGAGCGTTTTAGCCCAATTTGCAAACAATTCAAATGACTGTTGGTTTGTTTTTTCAGTAACTGATAAATACACATCATAAAATTCAAATAACAATTCGATGGGATCCACAGTACGAATTCCGGCAATATCTTGGATAAAATCCTCGATACTAATTATTTCAGGAGAAAGTATGTTACCTTCGACTTGCTTTTTCAGGGCTTCAATAAGGAAAATCTTAGCTCTCTTATTTGGCAAAACCACTATTGTATTAGGTAGTTTATCCGAGTAATTTTCTATTAAAACTTGTGCAATTTTATCTAAAAAAGAAGTGTTTATCATTTCATAAAAATAAAAAAAACGCCCCGATAAATCGAGGCGTTTTCAATAAATATTTTAGAAAAATTTATTCTTTGATTAAAGAAATTTCAACTCTTCTGTTGTGTGCTTTTCCTGCAGCAGTTTTGTTAGTATCCATTGGTTTAGTTTCACCGAAACCAGTAGAGTTCAATCTATCTGCTTTGATACCATTTTCGATTAAGTAATTTTTAACCGCTGCAGATCTGTTTTCAGATAAAGTTTGGTTCATTTCGTTACTTCCATCGCTATCAGTATGACCTTCAACTAAGAATCTTGAATAAGGATATTCTTTTAAGATTTCAGTGATTGATACTAAAGTTGGGTAAGTTTGTTTTTTGAAAGACGCTTTTCCAGAATCAAACAAGATAGTTCTACTATACTCATTCAATTTCATCATAACAGCTTCTGATACTTCAGGACAACCTTTGTTAGCAACAGTACCTTTTACTTCTGGACATTTGTCATCTTTGTCTAAAACTCCGTCTCCGTCAGTATCAGGCCAAGGACAACCAGCATTTTCTTTTGGTCCTGCAACAGTAGGACATTTGTCATCTTTATCAGCTACTCCATCTCCATCAGCATCAGGACAACCTTTCAATGCAGCTAAACCAAATACATCTGGACAAGCATCATCTTTATCAGCAATACCATCTCCATCAGTATCAGGACAACCGTTTAATGCAGCTAAACCAAATACATCTGGACAAGCATCAGCACTATCTTGGATTCCATCTCCATCAGTATCAGGACAACCATTAAATTCTTTTAAACCTGCAACATCTGGACACGCATCATCTTTATCATAGATTCCGTCTCCGTCAGTATCTTTTCCTCCAAATTTGAAAGTAAGACCAGCAGTATGTTGGAAATGAGATGGAGCATCAGGAGTTCCTGAAGCATCTTCTCTATCTCCAAAAGATTTTTTGTAAGAAGTCTCAAGAGAGAAACCAACTTGATCAGTAAACCAAAATGTCAATCCTGCACCTGGGTTTAATGTACCATAACTACTATCTCCAAAGAAAGTATAACCACCACCAACATGTAATGAAGGATCAATTACTTTTGAATTAATAAGAGTCATGAAGCTATATTTTACACTAGCATCAATACCGTAATACATCAAGTCTCCAGGGTTAGAAACTACCATTCCTCTTGAATCATGTCCAGTTGCTGTTGGAGCAAATTTTACATAATTATCGATTTTGTTTACAGAACCTTGCACTCCAAAAGAGAAATTATCTCCTAAATATTTAGATACACTGATGTAAGATACAGAAGGAAGAATATTCCAATTATCTTTTACAGCGAATGGTTGAGAAAAATGTTGGTCTAACCAACCATTTCCACCATCTGCACTAGTTCTAGTGTCTACGGCATTAACTCCAAAAGAGATAGCCCATGGATTATTACTGTCTTGTGCGTGAGAGGTTAACCCCATCACCATCATCGCAGCAACAAAAATTTTGTTAAGATGTTTCATACTTATTTTTTTTAATTACAATTTAGTTAATTACAAACAAAAGTAACACGTAAATCTCGAACCACAAAAGGAAATGTTAAAAAAAACCTATTAAAATCAGAAAAAATGGCAATTATATAACTTTAGATTATAATTACACAACTTTTAAAGCCTTACCAACCTCAATAAATGCTGAAATTGCTTTATCTAAATGCTCTTTTGTATGCGCTGCAGAGAGTTGAACCCTTATTCTCGCCTTATCTTTTGGTACAACTGGGAAGAAAAAACCTATTACATAAATGCCTTTTTTTAACAATTTATCCGCCATAGTTTGTGATAATTTGGCATCATATAACATTACTGGTACAATAGCCGAATCTCCATCAACGATATCAAATCCCGCTTTTTTCATTCCTGCTTTGAAATAATTAGTATTCCATTCCAGTTTATCTCTTAACGTAGTGTCTTTTTCTAATAGTTCAAAAACTTTAATCGATGCTCCCACAATTGCAGGCGCTAAAGAGTTAGAAAACAAATAGGGTCTTGAACGCTGACGTAGCAATTCAATAATTTCTTTTTTGGCAGTTGTATATCCACCCATAGCTCCACCCAAGGCTTTCCCAAGAGTTCCAGTAATGATATCCACTCTTCCCATTACTCCTTTAGCCTCAAGCGTACCTTTTCCTGTTGCTCCAATAAAACCAGCTGCGTGGCATTCGTCTACCATTACCATAGCGTCATATTTATCAGCTAGGTCACAAATTTTATCTAAAGGCGCTACAACCCCATCCATCGAAAAAACACCATCCGTCACAATAATTTTAAAACGGCTTCCCGCTTCATTTGCTTTGATTAATTGTTGTTCTAAATCAGCCATGTCGCTATTTGCATAACGGTAACGTGCTGCTTTACACAAACGAACCCCATCAATAATAGAAGCATGATTCAAACTGTCTGAAATTATAGCATCTCCTTCTCCAAATAAAGGTTCGAAAACACCTCCGTTAGCATCAAAAGCCGCTGCATATAAAATAGTATCTTCCGTTCCGTAAAACTCAGAAATTTTTCTTTCTAATGTTTTATGAATATCTTGTGTCCCACAAATAAAACGCACCGATGACATTCCGAAACCATGTGTATCCATTGTGTCTTTTGCCGCTTGAATAACCTCTGGGTGCGATGACAATCCCAAATAATTATTAGCACAAAAATTCAAAACTGTTTCTCCTGTCGAAATCGTAATTTCAGCATCTTGTGGCGAAGTGATGATTCTTTCTTTTTTAAAAATTCCGTTATCTTCTATTGTTTGCAATTCGTTTTGAAGATGTTCTTTTATTTTTCCGTACATAATTTATGGTGTATTTTGTTTAAAGTTTAAATTGTTTCAAGTTATTCTGAATAAAATAACAGCATTAAAATAAGCATTCGTTTATCATTAAACTCTATTTAGTTCTAGAACTCAATTTTGCGAATAATTCATTTTTACGCTACAAATTTACTACATCGATTTCTTTTCCGATATAAATCAGCGCTTTTTTTACGACTTTATAACCCATTAATTCAATTGCAGATTGATAATTCTCTAATTGCTTCTGATATTTAGCATTGTGAACTCCTGTTTTATAATCCAATAAATAAACTTCTTTGTTTTTTGTCACAACCATTCTATCTGGTTTTATCGTTTTCCCTTCCTTTTGAATTATGGTCTGTTCATTCAGCACTTCATGCTCTTCAGAAAAAAAGAATTCCAACTCTTCATGATTTACAATATCTTGAATTGTCTTGTGTACCAATTCCTTTTGATTGAAAGTAATCAATCCGCTTTCAATAGACTTAGTGACCGCTAAATCAATGTCATTTTTTGTCTTTACAAAAGATAAAATTTCGTGTACCACATTCCCATACTCTATAGACTCTTGCTGATGCGTTCCCCACATTAAAGCTTCTCGCTGGGCTATTTTAATATTCTTTGGATTTAAAACTTCAGCAACTACGCGGATTGCTTTTGAAGTATCAATATGCTTTGCCTTGTTTGATAGTTTTGTAGCGCCCCCAAATTCATACTCCAATATATTTTCGTCAAAAACTCCTTTGCTCGTTAAATAATTAATAAAAAAAGTACACATATTGTTTTTAGGAACTTCTCCTTTACTAGACAAATTCATATTCGAAATAACATACAGTTGTTCCTCGGCTCGAGTTAATGCCACATATAAAACATTTACATTATCTAATAACTCTTCTTGCTTCTTTTGATCATAGACGGATTTTGCTTCAACACCAAAACCTTCTACCGCACTACTGTTATCCACTAACACCTTTGGCAGACCAAAACCCATCTCTTCGCCGTCAAGCCATAATTTATCTTTTGGCTTCCTATTGTAATCTTCTTCGGCGAAAGGCATGATTACCACAGGAAATTCCAATCCTTTGGACTTGTGAATAGTCATAATACGAACCGCATTATTTCCTTCTGGTGACGGAATACTAAACTTCTCTGCATTTTTATCCCAAAAATTCAAGAAGTCGGATATTCCTGCTTGATTTCGCACATCCCGTTCGAGAACAATATCAAGAAAATATTGAACGTACGCATTCCCCACCCCAGCCCTCCCCGAGAGGGAGGGAGACTTACTGGCTACATTGTCTTTTGATTCATTAGCCGAATTAAATAATTTGTCATTATTTAATTCTAACATTTGTTCTTGATTTTTCAATGCACCTTTGATCGCATTTAAAACTTGCGAAATCGAACCTACTACCTCTTCATTTCGAAAGCGAATTACTTTATAACCTAATTCGGTTAAAACTTTAGTTCGTTCTTCATCTAATGCAATTTGCTCCGGCGTAAAATGGTAGCCACCATCCACCTCAACTATAAGTTTTTTTGACAAAGAAACAAAATCAACAATGTAATTATCGATTAAATGTTGTTGCCTAAATTTACTCCCCAAAGATTGAGTTTTAAGTTCATCCCAAAGTATTTTTTCGGCAACAGTAGGTTGTTTTCGATGTCCTATTGCTTTTTCTAATAACAGATGAGAATAATTACCACCAGTCTTGTAACCCTTTTTATTTGACTCAAGAACCGCATCTTTTCTACCCAAACTTTCAACAGTCAGCATATCAACACTGTCTCCCCCTCTTTTGGAGGGGGCTGGGGGGAGGATAAATTTCGACACTATCACTTCAACCGCCTCATACAATGATTTTTTCCTAATATTTTGAAAAGACAGCGAAATATCATAACTCATTAGCCATTTCTCAAAATCGGCTTCTAGTTTTTGTTCCATTCCTTTTGCAATGAAATCATGAACCGACAACTGATCCTGAATATTTTCGGCGATATAGTGGAGAAAATGAGCTTTCGCCTCTAAATCGGCATTGTTTTTCAGGTATTTTAGAAGGTGAATAATCAGTCTGACTTCGGTTGCGTTCTGAATCATCAACGTTTCTGAAGACAAGAGTGGAATATTTTGTTCTGTCAAATAATTAGCAATCGCAATTCCTTGACTTCTTTTACGCGTTAAAATAACGATGTCTTTGTATTCAAATCCTTCTTGAAGTACTTTTTGAATCGTACTCAAAGTTGCTAAAACAAACAACTCGCTTTTATCAAGAGCGTCTTCGTCCTCTTCTGTGCTTTCCACCTTTGGAATAAAGGAAATATTAACGTAACCACCCGTTTTATCATTTGATTTCTGGTGGCTGTGATTTTCATATAAATCTTTGTAATCAGGCTGTTCAAACTCTGATGACAACAGCTTGAAAAATTCATTATTAAACTCAATTACCTGCGAATAAGAACGGTAATTTTTATCTAAATGCTCTAATTTTTTATCTGGATTATTAAACGGATTATTGTCTTTACTCAACTCAATAAACTGCTCGGCTTTACCTCCGCGCCAGCGGTAAATAGATTGTTTGGGATCGCCCACAATCATTAAAGTTCCTTTCTCTCCATAATCGTCTTGACCAGCAAGCGCATTATCAATCAACGGAATTAAGTTTTGCCATTGCATCTCTGACGTATCCTGAAATTCGTCAATAAAGAAATGACGGTAACGTTCTCCTAATCGTTCATATATAAATGGTGCCGGTTGATTTTGGATTTCGCGATGAATAAGCGAGTTGAATTCGGTAATCGAAAGCACATTTTGCTCTTCTTGAATCTTAGCTAATTCATTGCTGACCGTATTCAGTAAAGATAGCGGCGTGATGTTTTTAAGGAAGGCTTTATAGAAATCTCTTTTTTCGAAATTTTTATAAATCGTTGCCAAAATCTGAATTAACTCCGGAATCAGATTTTCTATTAAAGCACGGTCTTTGGCGGTTTTATTGATGGCAATATCATCAAACTCGTGAAAGGTTTTGTTTTTCGGATTAAATTTTCCGTCTCGAATGCTGATTAAATGATTCGGAAACGTTCCTCTAGAAAACGATTTCAGGTCTATTCCGTTATTTTCTATCAGTGTCAAAGCCGCTTGCGCAAATTCGGCGTTGTCTTTTTCTAAGACTTTACAGGACTCAATTAATTTCTTTTTGATTTCGACAAAATCGGCAATGGACTTATCATGAAAATGGGTGATTTCATTCCGGTGATTTTCATTGAGAACCAAGCGACCCGTATCCAGAATTTCACGCGAGATGTCCCAAGATTTATCATCATCGGTTTTTTCCATAGTGAAATCGATCAATAACTTAGTCAGCGTTTCATCCTCCCCAGCTTGCGCGATGATGGCGTCTACCGCCTCTATTAATAAATTTTCTGTATCCAAGGTCACCTCAAAAGTCATAGGCAACTTTAAATCGTGGGCAAAGGCACGAATTACTTTATGGGTAAACTTATCAATGGTCGAAATATCGAAAGCGGCATAGTTATGAATAATATGCTTGATAATTTGTTGCGATTTACTTTTGATTGCGATAATCGAAAGTCCCGTATCCGTGGCTAAATCCTGCATCAAATCGAATGCTTTTTTAGAAGGCTCGTCTTTGGCAAATTCAGACAAACTTCCTACGATTCGGCTTTTCATTTCGTGCACCGCTTTATTGGTAAACGTAATGGCCAGAATATTTCTATAGGCATCATTTTTATGCGCTGTAAGAATAATTTTTAAGTATTCTTTGACAAGCGCGTAGGTTTTTCCAGAACCTGCAGAAGCGTCGTATATGGAGAAGGAAGGGCGCCCCACCCCAACCCTCCCCGGAGGGAAGGGAGCCGAAACTGGATTTACTGTATGTTTTGAATTGCTATTATTTTCCATGGTGATCTTGTGTCTGAAAAGCTTTTTTTAGCAAAAATGCTTTTCATTATCGTAGCTACTATTTTTTTTATGTTGAATACTAAAATCCTCTTTTCTTGAAAGTGAACCTAAGTTCAAATATAATTATTGAATTTATGGCTTTATAAATTTTATTTTATCAGATTTTTTTGGTCTTACTGGTAAAGGTAATTCTAAAGTATCCTTATTCATTGTGTAATTTACAAACGCTTTTCTTTTGTCGACAACATTTTTAATTTCCTTTGTGGTATTATCATGACTTTTACTCTTTCGTAATAATTCATTGGATAAATACTTTGATGATTTAAATTTTTCAGAAAGAGTATTTTCGTCAAAATTAAAAGAGAGCGACCGTCCGTTCTCATAATCAATTTTAATTCTAATTACAGGGTAGTCGCATACACACATTTTTACGGAATCTGGATTTTTTTGATATGTTTCTACCGAAGGATTTTTTGTGTCATCTTCAATATTCTTTAAGTACTCTTTTTCTATACTAAAATTATAATATGTGAGTTTGTTACTATTTTTTTCCATTTGAACATTGCCGAATTTATCAACATTAGCATACAGTAGAGGATAAATTTGTAATCCATAATTCTCATATGATGAAATATACCTGTAAGACATAATTTCAATTGACCTTACCCCACTACCACTTGGCGAACAACTTAAAAAAAATAGCAGAAGAAAAATCAACACTCTATTCATAAAATTGGATTTAGATTCTTGATTTAAACGTAACATTCTTAGGTAAAAAAATCCCTAGCCCTGATGGAAACGGCATCCTTTCTTGCCAGGGTTTGACAGGAAAGATATAGTGTACAGCAGGAAAAAGCTTCTAAAAAACAGCTTTAATAATAGGTTGCTTTTAAAAATTGTTTGTTTAATGTTTAAAAGTAGTATTTTTGCACTATGGAAACAAATAGACAGAAAAAAATAGGTGGGGTGATCCAAAAAGATTTGGTTGATATCCTACAAGGTGAAGTGAGAAAAAACGGAGTAAGTAATTTAATTATTTCGGTATCCAAGGTTGTTGTAACTTCAGATTTATCTGTGGCGACGGTTCATTTAAGTGTTTTTCCTCAGGATAAAGCAAAAGAGATTTTAGAGGCTGTTAAGTCGAATGCTAAAACAATAAAACATGATTTATCACAAAGAGTACGTTTGCAATTGAGAAAAGTACCTAATTTGGTTTTCTTTATTGATGACTCTTTAGACTACATTGAAAAAATTGACAATGCTTTAGCCAGTAAAGATAATCCTATTGAAAACAGAGATCTTCTAGAGAAACGCAAGCTGATATAATTTGAATTTCCCCCTTTACATAGCCAAACGTTACATTTTAAGTAACAGTAAAAACAATGCCATAAATATCATCAATCGCATTGCGAGTATGGGAATCATTGTTGGCGCCATGGCTTTATTTGTGGTATTATCTGTTTTTAGCGGATTGAAAGTTTTTAGCCTTTCATTCACGAACGATATTGATCCCGACATAAAAATAAGCAGCACTTTAGGAAAATCATTTCTCGTTTCTCCATCGCAAGAACAACAAATAAAGAAAATTGACGGCGTGGCTTCCTACAGCAAAATTATAGAGGAACGCGTTTTATTTGTTTTTGATGATAAGCAGGTCGTTACGTATTTGAAAGGAGTTGACACCAACTTCAGTAAAGTGAACGACATTAAGAAAACATTGTACAACGGACAGTGGATTGAACCTGACACCTATCAGGTTGTTGTGGGCTATGGAATTGCTCAGAAATTCTCAATGGGATTACTGGATTTTACTAAACAGCTGGAAGTTCTAGTTCCTAAACCTGGAAGAGGAGCAATTACAAACCCCGAACAAGCTTTTAACAAAACCGATGTTTTCCCCGTAGGTATTTATGCCATCAGCGAAGACCTTGACTCTAAATACGTTTTTGCAGATTTAGGTCTGGCCCAACAATTATTGGAATATAAAACCAATCAGATTTCAGGAATTGAAATCAAAGAAAAAAAGGACGCTGATGAAGCTGCAATCATCCAGAAACTGCAAACCATTTTCAAAAACAAAATCACTGTAAAAAACAGGGCTCAGCTCAATGAAGCACTATACAAAATGCTGAACACGGAGAATATTGCCGTGTATTTAATATTTACCTTGGTGATAGTCGTGGCCCTTTTCAACCTCATCGGGGCATTGATTATGATGATTCTGGACAAAAAAGGAAACTTAAAAACACTTTTTAATCTGGGAACAGAAATCAAGGATTTACGTAAAATATTTTTACTTCAAGGAACGCTACTGAGTATCTTTGGCGGAATTATTGGACTTCTTTTAGGAATTGCAATTGTGTTACTGCAACAGCATTTTCAACTGGTAATGATTACCCCAACACTTGCCTATCCAGTGGTTTTCACACTTGAAAACGTATTGATTGTTATGGGAACGATTGTTACTTTAGGTTTCATCGCTTCATTGATAGCGAGTAGCCGAGTAAGTAAGAAGTTATTAGATTAAATTTCTAAAAATAAAACACAAAACCCACTAATTAATATTTCTAAATTAGTGGGGTTTGTGTTTTACGACTTATCTATACTACCTCATAACCTGCGTATGCTTGTTCTATTTCGTTTAAAATAGCAAACAATTCAACAGGATTATCTTGGGTAACTAATTTTTGTTTGAACGGTTTAAACGAATGAATTCCTTTAAAATAGTTAGTATAATGAGGACGAGTTTCCACAATTCCTAATCGCTCTCCTTTCCATTCCATTGCCCATGCTAAGTGATTGCACACCGCTTCTACTCTATCGACAACTGTAGGTTTAGCCAAATGCTCACCCGTTTCAAAGAAATGTTTGATTTCGTTAAAAATCCAAGGATATCCTATCGCGGCACGACCAATCATTATTCCGTCGATACCATATTCATTTTTATATTGCAATGCTTTTTCAGGGCTGTCGATATCTCCGTTACCAAAAATAGGCATCGTAATTCTTGGGTTATTTTTTACTCGGGCTATGTGCGACCAGTCTGAATGACCTTTATACATTTGCGCACGCGTTCTGGCGTGAATACTCAAGGCAGCAACTCCAATATCTTGAAGACGCTCTGCAACCTCATCAATATTAATGGAATTATCATCCCAACCCAAACGGGTTTTTACCGTTACAGGTAAATGGGTACTATCAATAACAGCTTGCGTTAAGCGAATCATTAAGTCAACATCTTTTAATACTCCAGCACCCGCACCTTTACAAACTACTTTTTTTACAGGACAACCAAAGTTAATATCAATGATATCTGGATTTACTGTAGAAACAATTTTAGAAGACAAGGCCATTGCCTCTTCGTCACCTCCAAAAATCTGAATACCAACAGGTCTTTCATAATCGAAGATATCTAATTTCATTCGGCTTTTAATGGCATCACGAATTAGTCCTTCGGAAGAAATAAATTCTGAGTACATCATATCGGCTCCGTGCATCTTACACAACCTGCGAAAAGGTGGGTCGCTCACGTCCTCCATAGGAGCAAGAAGTAAAGGAAAATCCGGTAATTCTATGTTGCCAATCTTAATCATCTGCTTAAATTTTGTGCAAAATTACGCTTTTTTGATCAAAGGATGAAATAGCGACGATGAAAGACTTATTACTTAACTCATTAGTTTGCGATTTGGGACTTTGAAACTGTTGAATTTAAACTATATTTGCAGATTAATGGTCGCACTTTAGCAGATTGCGTCAGGGGTTGCAGCAAAAACACTTGTGGTTGTGAGATTGCAGTGATAAGATTACAATAAAAAGCCCGTTCGTCGCGGCGAACAAGCCCTTAATAAAATTGACACAAACAGAATATGAAACATATAAGGAATTTTTGCATTATTGCACATATTGATCACGGTAAAAGCACACTTGCCGACCGTTTACTTGCCGCTACCCAAACCGTTACGGCACGTGAAGAGAAAGCACAATTACTTGACAGCATGGACTTGGAACGAGAACGTGGTATCACGATAAAAAGTCATGCGATCCAGATGGAGTATACGTATAAAGGCGAAGAATACATCTTGAATCTGATTGATACTCCTGGGCACGTAGATTTTTCTTATGAAGTTTCCCGATCTATTGCTGCCTGTGAAGGGGCGCTTTTGATTGTGGATGCAGCGCAAAGTATACAAGCTCAAACCATTTCAAATCTATACTTAGCTTTAGAAAATGACTTGGAAATTATTCCTATTCTGAATAAAGTAGATTTACCAAGTGCCAATCCCGAAGAAGTAAGTGATGATATTGTTGATTTATTGGGCTGTAGACTCGAAGAAATTATTCACGCCTCTGGGAAAACCGGTTTAGGAGTAGAAAACATCTTGGCTGCTATTATCGAAAGAATTCCACCTCCAAAAGGAAATGTTGATGAGCCGTTACAAGCTTTGATTTTTGACTCTCATTACAACCCATTTCGAGGAATTGAAGTTATTTTCCGTGTTATAAATGGAGAAATTAAAAAGGGTCAGAAGATTAAATTCATGGCTACTGGAAATGAATATTTCGCAGACGAAATTGGAACATTAAAACTGAACCAAGTTCCGAAAAAAGTTATTTCCACTGGTGATGTTGGTTATTTAATTTCAGGAATTAAAGAGGCCAAAGAAGTAAAAGTTGGAGATACAGTTACAGACGCAAAAACACCAACGACCAAGATGGTTAAAGGTTTTGAAGATGTTAAACCAATGGTATTTGCAGGGATATATCCTGTTGACACCGAAGATTATGAAGACCTTAGAAACTCTATGGAAAAACTACAATTGAACGATGCTTCACTTGTCTTTTTACCTGAAAGTTCCGCCGCTTTAGGATTTGGTTTCCGTTGTGGATTCTTAGGAATGTTACACATGGAAATTATCCAGGAACGTTTAGAACGTGAGTTCAACATGACTGTAATTACTACAGTTCCCAACGTTTCGTATTTTGCTTACACCAAAAAAAATCCTGAAACTGCATTAGTAGTAAACAATCCAACTGATTTACCGGAGCCTTCTAAATTGGATCACGTAGAAGAACCTTTCATAAAAGCAACCATTATTACGAAATCTGATTTTGTGGGTAACGTAATGTCATTATGTATCGAAAAAAGAGGCTTGATTACGAATCAAACCTATTTAACTACGGATCGTGTTGAATTGACTTTTGATATGCCACTCGCTGAGATTGTATTTGATTTTTATGACCGTTTAAAAACCGTTTCTAAAGGATATGCTTCTTTTGATTATGCTCCTATTGGAATGCGAACTTCAAACTTAGTGAAAGTTGACATATTATTAAATGCAACTATCGTAGATGCCTTATCCTTATTAATTCACGTAGACAATGCTTACCACATTGGTAAAAAAATGTGTGAAAAATTAAAAGAATTAATTCCGCGTCAGCAGTTTGATATTCCGATTCAGGCCGCTATTGGTGTGAAAGTGATTTCCCGTGAAACCATTAAAGCGTTACGTAAGGACGTTACCGCAAAATGTTATGGTGGTGATATTTCCCGTAAACGTAAATTATTGGAAAAACAGAAAAAAGGAAAGAAACGTATGAGACAAGTTGGAAATGTAGAGATCCCTCAAGAAGCTTTTATGGCTGTTTTGAAGTTGAATGACTAAAGCCCCCTAACCCCCCAAGGGGGAACTACAATATTAAGAACCCTGATGATGTAAAAATCATCAGGGTTTTTTATGCTTTTCAAGCTTGCTTTTACTTCGTCGGTTCGCTTACTCTCGTGTGGCGAATCTTATTTATCCTTCAACCATTCGAAAAGTCTTTTAGCATCTTCCAATTTAAATAGCTGAGTACCTTCATTCATCGTTGCTGCCGATCCACAAGCCACTCCCCAACGGATTACTTCTTTCAGCGTTTTATTTTGTGAAAGAGCCCAAACCATTCCTCCTACCATGCTATCTCCAGCACCTACGGTACTTTTTTTAGCGACATTTGGTGCAGGAACATAGTCATAGGAACCTTCAGTAACTAATACTGCACCTTGAGGCCCAAGAGAAACAACCACAATTTTAGCTCCACCCTTTGCAATGATTTGCTTAGCAGCAGCATTTACCTCTTCCATTTCCAGACGTTCGACACCAATTAGTTTGGCCAATTCACCTACATTAGGTTTAATTAAATACACTCCTATCTCTAAAACTTTTTTTAACGCTTCTCCCGAAGTGTCAACAATCAGTTTTGAATTTGAATTTTTTGCTATTTCGGCAATCTCCTGATAAAAATGTACAGGCAATCCTTCCCTTAAACTCCCGCTTACAACGATAAATTTCGAATCAATACTTTCAACAGTTTTAATAATTTCGTTTTTTTCAGCATCCGTAATTGAAGTTCCTGGAAAATTGAAACGGTATTGCGAATTGGTATTGTCATCAACAGCTACAAAACTTTCTCGAGTCCAGTTTTTAGTTTCAATGCTCTGAAATGAAATTGATTCCTTATTTAAAATTTCTTTTATCATTTCGCCTGATGGTCCGCCAGAAGCCATCACCGCTAATGATGTTCCTTCAAGGCGAGATATTGCTTTAGAGACGTTAATTCCTCCTCCGCCCGCATCATACAAGGGAGCTTCACATCTAATCTTCTGCTCTGGCACTAGTCCAGAAAAATGAGCACTTTTATCAAGTGCAGGATTTACAGTTAGGGTTATGATTTCGTGTTTTTTCATTCTATAAATTTAATGATAAATGAAATAAGTTCTCCTACTTACCTCTGATATTTAAAAATTCTAAAAAATAAAAAGGCGAAGATTTAAATCTTCGCCTTTGGGTTAATTTAATAAATTACAATTTCTTTCGGTTATCATCTGAATTCGCATCAATTAATTTATTGTAGGGATCAACTCCTACTTCCGAGGGTTTTTCATTAACAACTATGGTTATTTTATTATCAATTTTATCGATTTTATATTTCTTTAAATGCAATTCCTTTTCGGCACTTTTACCTTTAACCTGCTCTTCGTTAAAAACACCAATCTCAATATAATCCTTTAGAGGAAAGGATGTTGTTGCGATTCTATCGCCCTTTTTCTTGTAAGATAAAGTTTTTCCCTTTGCATCTTTAAAAATTCGCTTCCCTTGATCATCAGCTCGGTATTTTACAACTTCAAACTCAATATCTACTTGGTATTTTCCATTGGCTAATTTTTTCGAAGTCGCTTTTTTAATTCTGTTGTCATATAAGGTAATTGTTTCAAACATGTCATTAATTACATATTTTAAAGAATCTGGAGTGGCTTGTTTTAAAAGCTCGACAAGTTCCACAGAATTGGTATATGGAGCCTCTTGACAACCTACTTTTTGAATGTATGATTTCAAAACTCCATTTAATTTTTCTTCTCCTATAAAATCACTTAAAGCATAAAACACATGAGAACCTTTTTCATAATGAATGTATTGTTGATTTTCATTATACATCAATGGTTTCTCCTTTTTCTTCTCCATCGTTCTTCCCCTTAAATAATTGTCTAGAGATACTTTCAAGAATTTTCGCATTTGCGATTTACCATATTTATGTTCTAAAACCTTTAAAGAACTGTATTCAGATAAACTTTCGGATAACATGGTAGCACCTTGAACATTTGCCCCAATAACCTGGTGTGCCCACCATTGATGAGCTACTTCGTGAGATGTTACTGCAAATGGATAATCTACCGCAACTTTATCATCATCATTCACAGCTGCTATAAAACCTATGGCTTCAGAAAAAGGAATTGTATTAGCATAAGACTGCGCAAAAGTTCCTACCGTCCTAGGATATTCCATAATTCGAACTTGCTTGTGCTGGTATGGACTAAAATTAGCAGTATAATAGTCAAAGGATTTTTTTATCCCAGAAACCATTCTGTCCAAATTGTATTCATGTCCTTTATGGTAATAAATTTCAATATTTACATTTTTCCACTTATCACGTTTAACTTCATATTTAGCCGAATTATAAGCATAGAAATTAAGCATTTTTTGGTCCATTTTGTAATGAAAATAATTCCTTCCGTCCTTGTTCCATTGCTTTTGCAAATAACCTGGAGCAATTGCCGTCTGGTCACCAGAAGTACTTACAGTAGTTTCAAAAGTAACCCAGTCAGCATCACTGCTGATGTAGTTGTTTTTCCTTGCAATTGAATCCATTGGACTGGCCATTCTTTCTTTTGCCTTCAAGCCGTGTTTCTTTCTAACATCATCGTCACTCAGTTCTCCGTTTTCACTATAACCAATAGACGGAAAAGAACTGTTGTTAATAAAGGTTCCGTTATAAATCACTGGCGAATTATTCTTAAATAAACTATTTGCTTTATTTTTTACTTCAAAAGACATCTCAATAGAATCTCCGGGAGCTATGGCTTTAACCAACTTATAGATGTTGAAATTAAAAACAGTGTCTTTAGATACCAGCTCTACCCGTTTTGAAAACGTAATCTGCGTTTCATAGTCGTTATAATTCACAAAAACAGAATCGATGTTTTCTTTGCTTTTATTCTTCAACAAATAAGTTCCTTTAGCTGTAAAATTTCTCTCTTCCGGAAATAAATCCATAGCAACTTTAATATCGGTGATTCTAGGCTGTGCGTAATTTTGATACTTTTTATACTTCTTTTCCCAAGCGACCGCCAAATTTTCAGACTCTTGGTTTGTCCTGTATTCGTTTACAATGTTATCCTGATAGTAAATTATACTACCAAGAGCAAAAAACCCAATTAATGGAAGAACTACTAAAATTGCGGTATTTCTATTCCATCTTGCTTTAGCATCTGAAAACCGTGCCATTGCCGACTGTCCTATTCCTCTTGTCCAGAACAGAAGTGTTATCCCAAAAAGAACAAGCCCCAGCAGCAACCAATATCCTTTGTACAAATAATACAATGCTAAATTGCTTCCATATCCATTCATGTCAGAATATTGAAACCCTGTGTCGCTATTGAATCGGTAAATCCTTTGTTCTACTCCAATTTTCGGAAGAAAAACCAAACCTATGACAAGAATAAGCAGCACAAAAAACCCAAGCAGGTAATTTTTGAACAATGTTTGAATAAAAAGCGCCAAAAAAGCCCAAATCACAAAGTCTACTAGTTTCACCGCATACAGTTCAAATAGATAGTGTCCGATTTCAAAATTAAAATACCCCTTATAACATTGAATTGCTATTCCGCCAATCATTATGACCGCCAAAAGCACCATTTGCATTTTAAATAATGCCAGAAATTTGGAAAATAACAAAACCCAGTTCGGAATTGGAGTTACGTCAATCAAATGGTTCATTCTGGCAGCTACACCACGATGAATTAAAATTCCAGCAAAAAGAAAAGTCAAAACATTTATAAAAAGACTAAATGTACTTCCAGGGATCAATAGCATTTGCCAGGTCACAGGATAGGTTTGTGTCCCAAAAATTTCACCCGCAGTCAATGATACAATTAAAATAAACATTAATCCAACTAGTACAATGCTAATAAAAATCCAGTTTTTCACAATGAATTTAAAATCCACTTTGGATAAATTCCAGGCGGTTTTTAAATTTTGTTTAGTCGAAAAATTGAGCTTTACCTGGGGTAAATTGATTCTTGTAATTCCTCCAAAATTATTTTTTGTAATTCGCTCTTCTTTTTTACTTCTTCCAATGGTTAAGGCATTTTGGGTAAACGAAAAATAACGATACAAAAAACCAAAAATCAGAAGTGAAACCCCCAGCCAAATCATTCTATTATATATGACTACTCCTTCAAAAGGAAGTAAGTTTACGTTTTTTTCTGAAACGGTCCAATACTGAGTATAGTATCGCAATGCATCACCACCAAAAGGATTTAGAAGTCCTGCAATAAAACGATTGTCAGCATCATTTGTAAAACTACTAACCATACTTTGAACAAACAATAATAAAATCACGGTTATAAACCCAACGGAAATATTTCTGGTGATAGTTACAACTGCAAAGACAATTACACCGTAAAAAAATAAATTCGGAATTACGAAAATAAAATAAATCTGCAAATAAGCCATAATATTAACTGGCCCTAACAAATCTTGATTTACATATGGTAGAAAACTTGCACAAAAAGCCCCCAAACCGATAGCCAAAACGATTAATATTACTACTGTCAACGAACTCAAAAACTTCCCTAATAAATAATCCGTTTTTGTAAATGGATAAGAAAACAGAATCGTATGCATGTTATACTTAAAATCCCTGTATACTGATGCCCCGATTATCGAAGGCAACAGGAAATAAGTAAACACAGAGAGTACGTTGATAATTTCGTTCAATGCTATTGGCGAATTAGCTAAAGCATTGGAGGATGTTGTGACAGTAACATTGTCAAAAACACCCAAACTACTCGCCATCATCAACATCGAAAGAATAAAGAAAATAGCAATATATATGTAGAAAGATGGATTTTTGAACCACCTTTTTAACTCAAAAGTAAATATAGTTCCTAACATCATATTGAATCATTTTTTAGTGCAACAAAATATACATCTTCAAGTTGAGGCAGAGAAGAAGCAAAACTTTCATTTGGTTTATTTGAACTGTGAACTCTAATGTTTAGAGTATTATCCTCGTTGTAATTAGAAGAAATAACATTGAACTCATTTTCATTTTCTTCTAATGTCTCCCGTTCTATGATTTTGGTCCAAATTTTACCACTTAGCGCATCTGTAACCGCTTTTGGCGTTCCCTGAGTTAAAATTTTTCCCCCATTTAAAATTGCCATTTCATTGCAAAGTTCTTTTACATCATCTACAATGTGTGTGGAAAAAATTACAGTGTGATTTGTTCCTATTTCACGTAATACATTTAAAAAACGATGTCTTTCGGCAGGGTCTAAACCAGCCGTTGGTTCATCGACAATAATTAGTTTCGGATTATTTAACAACAATTGCGCAATTCCAAAGCGTTGCTTCATCCCACCTGAATAACCATTTACATCTTTCATTCGAACTTCATATAAATTGGTAACTTCCAAAACTTGCTTTACAATTGCAACTCTATCTACTTTTGAAGCAATTCCTTTTAACTGAGCAAAATAGTCTAACAATTTTTCGGCAGACATATTAGGATAGACTCCAAATTCTTGAGGCAAATAACCTAAGACCTTGCGTAAACCCATTTGATCTTCCAATACATTAATACCCTCAAATTCAATTGTACCAGAATCCGGTTTTTGTAATGTAGATATTGTACGCATTAAAGATGATTTCCCAGCCCCGTTAGGACCCAAAAGCCCAAACATCCCAGTTCCTATTTCGAGATTCAAATTATCCAAGGCTTTTACACCGTTTTTATACGTCTTACTAAGATTAGTTATTTTAAGCTTCATTCTAAAAGGTTTTTATGGTTTATATAATAAGTATCACCTTGTTAAAAACGTTACAATAATAAATTATAAAACTTTATAAAGATCAAAATTTACAACCTAATTATCTTCGTACCTTTGTCTTTTAAAATAAACATGATGATTGAAGATAAAACCCCACAACGTACAAGTATTGCTCAATTAGGAGAATTTGCATTAATTGATCACTTAACAAAAAACTTTGAAATCATCCAGCCTTCGACTTTAAAAGGAATTGGTGATGATGCAGCAGTACTGGACTTTAAGGACAAGAAAGTCGTTATTTCTACAGATATATTAGTTGAAGGAGTCCATTTTGATTTGGCTTACATGCCCTTAAAACATTTAGGCTATAAAGCGGTGACTACAAATATTTCTGATATTTGCGCAATGAATGCAAAGGCTACGCAAATAACAGTTTCTATTGCAGTTTCTAATCGTTTCCCTCTAGAAGCATTAGACGAATTATTTGCAGGAATCACACATGCTTCAAATGAATATAAAGTTGACGTTATTGGTGGAGATACTACTTCGTCACAAAAAGGATTAATCATCAGCATAACCGTAATTGGCGAAGCAGATGAAGAAGAGATTGTCTATAGAAATGGCGCTAAACAAACCGACTTATTAGTAGTTACAGGTGACATTGGAGCAGCTTATATGGGACTACAAGTTTTAGAGCGTGAGAAGCAAGTTTTTCAAGTAAATCCAAACTCACAACCTGATTTAGATGCTTATACTTATTTGATTGAGCGCCAACTAAAACCGGAAGCTAGAAAAGACGTTCGTACCTTATTGCATGCCTTAGAAATAAAACCAACATCAATGATTGACATTTCAGATGGATTATCCTCGGAAATCATGCATTTATGCAAGCAGTCAAATGTAGGCTGTAATTTATACGAAGATAAACTACCACTTGACCCGCAGTTGATAAATGTATGTGAGGAATTTGATATTGATTCTACTACAGTAGCCATAAACGGTGGTGAAGATTATGAATTGCTTTTCACCATTGCCATGGAAGATTTTGAAAAAATTAAAGGAAACCCTAATTTCTCTATCATTGGCCACATGACCCAAGAAAGCGAAGGAATACATTTAATCACCAGAGCGGATACTAAAATTCCTCTAAAAGCACGTGGCTGGGACGCTATGACTGAATAAAAAACCAAAAACGGCATTTATAAATTTATAAATGCCGTTTTTTTTATACTTGTTAGATCGTTAAAATAACAATCCAATATTTCTTGCTTCACGAACTAGATCGACGTCACTTCCATCAATTACATTCAACAATTCTTTAAGATTTAACTTTCTAACTTCGATTGCATTTAAAGATATTGGTATGTATTGAGGCATCTCTTTGGCTTTTGTTCCTTTAGACAAATGAAATAAAATCTGCTTATCAAACAAATCAATTTCAATACTATGATTTTGTGACTCTAACATTTTAATAACCGATTGGCTGTAATATGTTTCGTTCTTTATCACTTTATCAAAGGCAAATAGTAGCTCATCAAATGTTAAATCATTTTTTATAACCAATCCATTCGGATTTATATTTTTTATGATTGTTTTTATCTTTAAAAACTCCGTGAACATTGTAAGTAAAATGATTTTGCAATTCGGCATATGTTCCAAAATCAATTTGGCCACATCTTCACCTGAATAAATACCCTTATCTTCATAAGGAGGCATACTTATGTCCAAAAAAGCAATATCAAAAGCTTGAGATTTTGGGTTTGTGATAACATCATATGCTGATTCACAATCCTTTGCTTCTGTTATAAAAAACTCATGATGCGTTGGATTATATCTTGTAATTGCATTCTTATATCCTTGTATAATAAACGGATGATCATCCACAATTAGTATGTTACTTTTTGCAGTTGTTGGGGCAGCTGAATCGATTGTCATTTCTATGTAGGTATTTGTTTTTGTTCGATTGGAATTATAATGGTAATAATTGTACCGTCTCCTTTTTTTGATTTTATATGAAATTCTCCGTGACATTCTTTCGTTCGAGAAAGCATATTTTGAATACCTATACCTTTCTTTTTCACTGTTGCATTAAATCCAATTCCGTTATCGCTGATTATTAACGATAAATTATTATCCTTCTTTTTCAATTCAATTTTAATAGTACTCGCATTGGCATACTTATTAATATTTTGAAGCGACTCTTGCATGATACGGTACAAATTAATCTTTACCGAGTTAACTAATAACTCCCATTTTATAGTGCTATCAATATTTGAAATCAGTTTAGACGGATATGTTTTTCTTTGTTCTTCAAACAGATTGTCGACGATGGCAACGAAGTTATTAATTAATTCTGATTTTTCCCTATTTAAATCATGTGAAATTTCACGAATATCTTGTTCTATATTCTTTAACTCGGATAAGTAAGCACTTCTTTGGCTGACCGCCATCTCATCTTGGAATCCATTTAGACCATCTAAATTCATACGGACACCAAACATCCTCCCTAAAACACCATCATGTAGTTCCTGCGCGACTCTTCTTTTCTCTTCAACTCTATTCGTTTCTATTGTATTTTGCTGAGATATCATTAAATTATAAATATCCTCATTAGCTTTCTGTTGTTGTTGCTTATACAAAAGCACCCTATTTCTTGTTTTCTGGTCCTTAATAATATAGGTAAGCAACCCTAAAATCGCAATAAAACTAAAAGTATATACTAAATTTCTGTTTTGAATTGTTAAATCTGAATTCTCACCTCTGATCACATCCGTTTCATACTCGATACGAGAGAATTTATCTCCCATTTTACGCTCAGCGTTTTGTAACTCCTCATTGATATGAATGTATTCCCTATTATAAACTGCTGCCTTTTCGGGCTCGACAATTGATAATTGCTTTAAAGCTACTAAAACATCTCGAGAAACATTGCTCGATTTAGCTAACAACAAAGCTTCATTTGAATATTTCAATGCACTCACAGTATCCTTTTTTGACGCAAAGTACTCCGACAAATGAATTTTATTGACAAATATACCAGAAGTCAGCTTTAAATTCTCACTCAGTTTCAATGAACTGTAAAACAATTCAGGAAGACCATCGGTTTCATTTAATTTAAATTTGGCATAGGCCAGATTATCCGATAGAACAGCAAATAAAGTTGGTTTATGTTTAAGTAAGTTATTTTGATCTAATCCTTGTTGAAAATAACTTTTAGCCAATGAATACTTTTTAGCGTTTAAATATAAAAAACCAATATTATTAAACGAACTAGCTTTTGATTGATATTCCTCAGGGATTGATTGATCATCACTAATTAACAATGCTTTATTAGAATAAATCAATGCATTGTCATACTCTCCAAGCTCGTTGTATATTAATCCTAAAAGATTAAAAGCATCATACAAAACATTATTCGCGTTTTTTACACCTTTAATTTTTCTTAAGACATTAAAAACTGTATTCTGAGCCCCTAAAAAAGCCCCGATTTTATACTGTAAATTTGCTTTGTTAATTAAGATTTTGCTTAAAACAATATTGTCAGTAGTCTTTACATACAACTTTGCTGCTTTATTATAAAACATAAAAGCACTATCTGAAATTGCTTGAGAATCATAATAATCGCCTAAATAGGTGTACGCTTTTGTTAAATGTAAAGTGTCTTTAGCAAAATCTGATTTTTTTAAAACAAGTTGAACTGTTTTATTAAAGCCTTTCCAATCACTTAAATTATAATATCGATTGGCTACTTTGAATAAATTCACACGATTTAAAGAATCGTCTTCCTGATTTATAACTATTTCAAAAGATTTTTCAGTATATATCTGTCTTTCTTCTCTTGTTAAATTTAAATTATTAGCCAATAAAAAATAAGTAGAAAGACTATCGGCTGTAGAATTAACAGCTGTTTTTTCTGCTTTTTTTTGGGAACAACCAAAAAAAACAAACAATAGTACAAAAAGATATATAGAGTATTTATTTTTCAATAGTAGTTTGTGATTTTTATCAAAAATACTAAAATAAAACTATTGTCATAAAAAAAGGCTATCAATTAATTGATAGCCTAAGAATTATTCGTGAAAATTAGATTAAAATCAGTCTAATTTCATATTTCCTGCAGAAGTTGAACCTTGCCCTATAATATCTAATTTCATATTTCCTGCAGAAGTTGAACCTTGTCCTATAATATCTAATTTCATATTTCCTGCAGAAGTTGAACCTTGTCCTATAATATCTAATTTCATATTTCCCGCAGAAGTTGAACCTTGTCCTATAATGTCTAATTTCATATTTCCTGCAGAAGTTGAACCTTGTCCTATAATACTATTAGTTTCAGACGTAGTAAAAGATGTTAGAGTCATTACTAAAGAGAACAGTCCGATTGTTAAGATAGATTTTTTCATAATTGTGGGGATTTTTTATGTTATTTGTTTGTTTTTACATTTATATAACGACCTGATTTCTCTGTCATTACAATGTAAAAGTACACAAGAGCTTTCGCTATTTCCTACAAGAAAAAGAGTAAATGGTAGGATGTACTCGTTTGATAGTGAACGGTACCCAAATCTTGGTAGATGGCTGTTTTTTTAAATTTCTAAGTAATTTCCGTTGGAAATTTCAGAAATTATAAGGTCGATGTTAGCCTTATATGACTTCGAAAAAGGAATTTTCGTCGCATTGTTTTTGATAAAACACACGGCATTCCCCGTATGAATCCTTGAAATATAACGCGCATTAACAATATAACTATTATGAATCCGGACAAAAGGATACGATAAGATAGCTTCAAAGTGTTTTAATGTTTTGAACGCAGTAATCATTTCGCCACCATTTAGGTGAATATCTGTAGAATTGTTGTCGGCCTGTAAATAACAAATATCTCTGGCATCAATATACCTATGATCACCATACGATTTTATACACAATATTAGAGGTTTGTCAGTCGCAATAGTCTCATGCTGCACTACAACTGTTGGTCTCTCATCTAAAACATATGATTGATCTATAACAGTGCCACTATCAGCGTTGAATTTATTCAACTTTAAGATTGATTTTACAAAATCGATGCGCGCCAAAGGCTTCAAAATATAATCTGTAACATTATATTGAATTGCTTCATAGGCTAAATCCTTCTTAGAAGTGGTAACAATAATTTTAGGAATTATTTTCAAATAGCGGTGCAGTTCATTGATAAGCAACAATGATAGCTTGCTCTTTTTATTTGAAGGATCAATCTCGAGAAAAATTAATTGGGGAGTATGTTCTAATATAAGGTTCAAACCTTCTTCATAACTATTTGCCGAAGCGACGAAGGCTAGCTCCGAAAAACTATCAGCCATGGCCTTTGTTTTCAAAACACTTTCTTGATCATCATCAATAATAATGTACGAATAGTTCATTTATGGCTGTTCCTAAATTGTTAGGCGTATTATTTGCGGTATAACCCAGCTTACACTTCAAATAATAGCAAAATCTATGGTAGTTTTGGGAAACTCTTTAAGTAAAAAAATCAATTATTTTTCATTTTTTAACAAAATAAAAATACATGATTCATTGAGTATTCATGTGTGTTGTTAATATGTTGTTAACAAATGTTCATAGATTATGATGAAATGCATATAAATCCGATTAAGTACGCAATTGTCGCGACCCGAAATGACCTCATTTTAAACACTATACATATTTAACTACTAAAAAACAAAAGGCTTTCCAAATTTGGAAAGCCTTTGTATACATTATAAAGTAACTGATTACATTTTCATTAACCAATTTTTCATCGACACTTCATTTTCAATTATCGAATTCAATTCGGATATTTTAACTCGATCTTGTTTCATCGTATCACGATGACGAATCGTTACTGTTTGATCCTCTATAGTTTGATGATCTACTGTAATACAAAACGGAGTTCCTAATGCATCTTGTCTTCTATAGCGACGACCTACCGCATCTTTCTCATCATAGCCCACATTGAAATCCCATTTTAAATCTTCAACAATTTTATGGGCTATTTCAGGTAAACCATCTTTTTTAACTAATGGTAATACTACTGCTTTCGTAGGCGCTAATACCGACGGTAATTTCAGTACTGTTCTTGTTGAACCATCTTCTAAAGTTTCTTCTTTTAATGAAGTCGCAAAAACAGCCAAGAACATTCTGTCTAATCCAACAGATGTTTCCACTACGTAAGGCACATAATTCTGATTCAACTCTGCATCAAAATATTGTAATTTTCTACCTGAGAATTTTTCGTGTGCTTTTAAATCAAAATCAGTACGAGAGTGAATTCCTTCTAATTCTTTAAATCCAAAAGGAAAATTAAATTCTATATCTGCCGCTGCATTAGCATAATGGGCTAGTTTTTCATGGTCATGAAAACGATAATTTTCTTTCCCTAAACCAAGAGATAAATGCCATTTCAATCGCGCTTCTTTCCAGAATTCATAATGTCTCATTTCATCTCCAGGACGAACAAAAAATTGCATTTCCATTTGTTCAAATTCACGCATACGGAAGATAAACTGTCTAGCAACAATTTCATTTCTAAAAGCCTTACCGGTTTGAGCAATACCAAAAGGAACTTTCATTCTTCCCGATTTTTGAACATTCAGAAAATTTACAAAAATACCTTGAGCAGTTTCAGGACGCAAATATAAATCCATTGCAGTATCTGCGGATGCCCCTAATTTTGTTCCAAACATCAAGTTAAACTGTCTTACTTCTGTCCAGTTACGAGAACCCGTTTCAGGACAAGCTATTTCTAACTCTTCAATTAATGCTTTTACATCTTCTAAATCTTCATTTCCTAAAGAACGCCCTAAACGCTCTAGGATTTCTCTTTCCCTAGCCTTGTACTCAACAACTCTAGTGTTAGTAGATACAAATTCAGCTTCATCAAAAGCATCGCCAAAACGTACTTTTGCCTTTTCAACCTCTTTAATTGCTTTAATATTAAGCTTTTCAGCATAATCTTCAATTAAAACATCGGCTCTATATCTTCTTTTCGAATCTTTATTATCAATTAATGGGTCATTAAAGGCATCTACGTGGCCCGAAGCTTTCCAAGTTGTTGGATGCATTAATATCGAGGCATCAAGACCTACAATATTATCATTCAACTGGACCATTGCTTTCCACCAGTACTCACGGATGTTCTTTTTTAACTCTACTCCGTTTTGCGCATAATCATATACCGCACTTAAACCATCGTATATTTCGCTTGACGGAAAAATAAATCCGTACTCTTTTGCATGCGAAATTACATTCTTAAATATGTCTTCTTGTTTTGCCATACTGCAAAAATATAAAAAGTGAACTAAAAAAAAGAAAAATAGCAGAAGTTTGAAGCATTCATTTTCATATTTTTATAAATAAATTAGCAATTAAATGGTTAAATATCTTTTAAATCTATTCTTTCCTCCCGTATGCAGTGGATGCAACTCATTTTTACTGACAAATGAAAAAGTAATATGTACGTTGTGCAGACATCATATTCCTTTAACAAATCATCATTTAATTCCAGAAAATGAAGCTTTCAAAAAATTTTACGGCAGAATTCATTTAGAATATGCTTCTGCTTTTCTTTATTTTCATAAAAAAGGAATCGTTCAAGAACTTATCCATAAATTGAAATATAAAGGGCATGAAGAAATAGGAACTATTTTAGGAAACTGGTACGCAGAAGATCTAAAGGAGAATATGGCCCTAAAAACAGCAGATATTATCATCCCGGTTCCTTTGCATAAAAAGAAATTTAAAGAAAGAGGCTATAATCAGGTAACTAGTTTTGGATTAGCTCTTTCAGATGAATTAAGAATACCTTATAATGACTCTCTATTGTTTCGAACCGTTTATTCAAAAACACAATCGAAAAAAAATCTATTAGGTAGAACAGAGGGAATTGAAACCGTTTTTGATGTTTCCTTTAATGAAAAAGACCATAACAAACACTATCTTCTTGTTGACGACGTAATCACAACAGGCGCAACCTTAGAAGCCTGCTCCAGAGCTTTGTTGAAAATTCCAGGAGCAAGAATTAGTATTGTTTGTATGGCCATGGCACAGTCCTAATATTCGCATTTTAATCGAAAGCATGAAAATAACATATCCTATTTTGATTGGTATTTTAATTTAGAAAAAGAATTAGAAAATCAGGACGTAAAATGGTCGAGACAAAGCTCGAAATGAAATTTTAAACCATTCATATTTTATAATAAATTACATTTCATCTCGCTAAAAGGGCGATAATCAGAAGAAATAAGAACACTATCAATTAAATAAATGTTATAATAGCTAAATAGAATTTCCAATTCCAAAGTTAAATGTTTAAATTTGAATAAAATTTTTATAAATCATTAAACAAATATATCATGGCTTTTGAATTACCTCAATTACCTTATGCGTACGACGCATTAGAACCTCATATTGATGCACGTACGATGGAGATTCATTACACGAAGCATCATAACGCCTATACTACTAATCTTAATGCAGCAATTGCAGGTACAGATATGGAAGGCAAGACAATCGAAAACATTTTGATTAACCTTGACATGAAAAATACTGCTGTTCGTAATAACGGTGGAGGTTTTTACAATCACAATCTTTATTGGAATGTAATGACTCCAAACGGAGGCGGACTTCCAACAGGAGATTTATTAACTGCAATTGAAACTGCTTTTGGATCTTTTGAAGAATTTAAAGCAAAATTCAGCAAAGCGGGTGCTACTCAATTTGGTTCAGGTTGGGCTTGGCTATGTGTTCATAAAGGTGGTAAACTTGATGTTTGTGGAACTCCAAATCAAGACAATCCATTAATGCCTGGAATAGGATGTGGTGGAACTCCAATCTTAGGAATGGACGTTTGGGAACATGCATATTATTTACATTACCAAAATAGAAGACCTGATTATATTGAAGCTTTCTTTAATGTAATTAACTGGACAGAAGTATCTCGAAGATTTGCATCTGAGAAATAGTAAAAAAAGGTTAGAAGTACGAGATGGAAGGATTGAAGTTAAAGTTAATTCCTAAATACTCCATCAAATAGTATACAAGAAGACGGATGAACTTACTAAGTTCATCCGTCTTTTTTATTTGTTTTTATTTCTTTTACTTCCCAATTCACCTTTCTAACCTTTTCATAGGTTTATTACATAAAAAAGGCGGAATTGCTTCCACCTTTTTTGCCCCAAATCTACCATAAACTTAACCTACTAATTTTATGGTGATATAAACTTAATCCAAAAAAACACCGTCTGCAACTATTTAAGACCAACAACATATAAAAACGATAAAATGCTAAAAATTAGACTCTTACTCTCTAAATTAAGACAAATAACATACTAAATACTTCGTTTTTAATGTTAGCTGCCAGAATACAATAGCGCTCTTACAACTAAATCAAAAAGCCTCGCATTTCAACTTATGAAACGCAAGGCTTTTTCTTACTTCATTTTATTCCAATAAAAAAGATGGAATTACTTCCACCTTTTTTGCCCCAAATCTACCATAAACTTAACCTACTAATTCTATAGTGATATAAACTTAATCCAAAAAAACACCGTCTGCAACTATTTAAGACCAACAACCTATAAAAACGATAAAATGCTAAAAATTAGACTCTTACCCTCTGAATTAAGACAAATAACATCCTAAATACTTCATTTTTAATGTTAGCTACCAGAATACAATAGCGCTCTTACAACTAAATCAAAAAGCCTCGCATTTCAACTTATGAAACGCAAGGCTTTTTCTTA